>VBHQ01000138.1 GCA_005880395.1 Chloroflexota bacterium | reverse complement strand
CCGAGGGCGATCCGAACCTGGCCAACAACACGGCGACTGCGGCGATCAGCAGCCGGCCGGCCCCAGGGCTTCCGGCTCCTCCGAACGGCGGCATGGTTGCAGGGGCGGCGCCGGTTGATCCGCTGCGCGCGAGCCTCATCCTCGAAGCGGGACTGGCAGCCTTCTTCGGCCTGTTTTTTCTGCGGCGCCCCTCGCAGCGACTGTTGACGACGGCCGCGCTGCTCGCGTTCGCCACGATTGCGACCGTTGTGGCGCCGGCCGGCGCGCCGTTGCCCAGCGCCGGCCAGCCGAGCGAGGTCGCGTCGCACCTATCCAACAGCGAGCTCTTCGGAAAGCCGATCCTCACGGTGAAACCGGCAATGGAGCCCCTGGCGGTTCACCCGGCATCTGGACCGATCATCCCGACTCGCATCAGGATCCCGGCGATCGGAATCGACACCACTGTCGAGTCGGTTGGACTGACGCGCGCCGGGCAGGTGGATGTTCCCAGCAATATCTGGGACGCAGCCTGGCTCCGCTCGGGCATCAGGCCCGGCGCGCCCGGCAAGGCGGTGGTCGACGGCCACCTCGATAGCGTGACGGGTCCCGCAGTTTTCGCCTCGCTCAACCAGCTCAAAGCCGGTGATCGGATCTATCTGTCCGACACGGACGGTAACGAGCTCACGTTTGCGGTCAACGCCCTCCAGGTGGAGCCGCTCAACGGGTTTCCGACTGTGCAAGTGTTCGGTCCGGCGAAGGGCCACTTGTTGAACCTCATCACGTGCGCCGGCCGGTATGACACGGCACGGCGCACCTACGATCACCGCCTCGTCGTCTTCACCACGCTGGTCTAAAGTAAGCAGCTTCCCCCGCCTGATCGACGTGAGCCACGCCATCGTTCCCGGCATGAAGACCTATCCCGGCCTGCCGGAGCCGACGGTCGAGGTATTGCTCGATTACGACGCCTCACGTGAGCGCTATCAGAATCAAGCCGAGTTCTATATCGCAAGCCTGCACCTCTGCGGTAACACGGGGACCTATGTCGATTCGCCACGCCACCGCTACCGCGACGGCGTGGACCTGGCCGACCTTCCCCTCGAACGGCTTGCCAACCTGCCGGCGCTCGTGGTCGACGCGAGGAGCGCCGGGCGCGCGATCGCCGGCGACACCTTCGTCAATCTCGAGGTAACCGGGTGCGCCGTCTTGATCCGCACAGATTTCTCGAGGCGCTGGGGCACGCCGGCCTACTTCACCGACAACCCGTTTATCACGGCAGACTCGGCTGAGCTGCTTATCTCCAAGCAGGCGGCGCTCGTCGGCATCGACTCGCTCAACATCGACGACACCGGCGACCCATCGCGACCGGCGCATACCAAATTGCTGGGCGCGGGTATCCCAGTCTGCGAGCACATGACGAACCTGGACGCGATGCCGCCAACCGGTGCCCGGCTCCATGCGGTCCCGATCGCCTGGGTCGGCGGCGGGACCTTTCCGGTGCGCGCCTACGCCGTCGTCGGGTCGGGTTAAATCATTGAGCCGGAGCTGATCGCGGCGTAATCCGTGCCGCCGGTGCCGGATGGCGCTCGAGCCATCCGGAAAACCGAAGCACGACGCGAACGCGCGCGGCCAGCTCGGCCGCGGGCATCCAGGCGTCGAGGTAGTAATCGGCACCGGCGTTGAGCAGCTGGATGCACTCACGGCTGCTGGCCGCGCCGGAGACGGCGACCACCGACCGGTGGCCCAGCCGGTGCAGGTGCCAGCAGGTATCCACCGGGTTGCGCTCGCGAAATTTCATCAGCACGGCATCCGCAGGTCGGTGGGCGTCGAGCTCGGCGCTCGAGACGACGTCCACCTTCATCCCGGCGTCACGCAACACCTGGGTGACCCAGGGAACGGCGCCTTCGAGACCATCGCGGACCAGGACGAGCTGGGGGCTCACAGGTTGGAGCCTCCTTCCAGCGACGGCAGGAGCTGCTGGACCAGATTGCTCGGGATGGCAAAGCCGACCCCGACGTTGCCGTCGACCGGGCTTTCGATCGATTGCGTGATGCCAATCACCTGGCCCTGGGCGTTGACCAGCGCGCCGCCCGAATTGCCGGGGTTGATCGCCGTGTCGGTCTGGATCAGGCTGTTGAGGCTGCTGCCAACGGATGACGACTGCGTGATCGACGATCCGCTGCGGTTGACGCCCGAGACGATCCCTTCGGTCAGCGTTCCGGAGAGGCCGAACGGTGACCCGATCGCATAGACGCTATCGCCGACCTGGACCGTTCCAGAGTCGCCGAGCGTGACCGGATGCAGCTGCGAGGAGGGCACGGAGACCTTGATCACCGCGAGGTCATAGCCCGAGTTGGTGCCGACCACCGTGCCGTTTGCGGTCGTGCCATCGCTGAAGGTCACGCTGACCTTCGTGCTGCCCTGGATCACGTGGTAGTTGGTCAGGATGTCGCCCTTGGTGTCGAGGACGATGCCCGATCCCGTTGCCTGCCCCTGAGAGCCGAAGCGCCCGGTGACATTGGCGGTGATGGTGACGACGCCAGGCGAGACCGCCTTGTAGACCGCTGCGGCGGTGCCGGTCGTCGCGGCCGTCGACACGGTCGACGTCGTCGTGCCGGTGTTGGGCGTCGTCGCGACGGTCTGACTGTGATCGATCAGCGACGTCGTCAGCGCGCCGGAGCCGGCGCCGCCGACCAGGGCGAGGGCGATGATGCCGGCGGCCAGCCGGCCGCCAAAGCGCTTTTTCGGTGGCGGAGCGGCAGGTGTCGACGGTGGAGATCCGGAGGCCGGATCGGAAAACTGCGGTTCGAAATATTCATGCGCGACCATGTGCTGTACCTCTGTTCTGTGATTGATGCGGTGACTCGATGATGGCCTCGGCTACCTTGCAGAAGCGTGACGTTTTGCGTCATGTTCCTGAAAGATTCCTAAGAGCACCATGAGGCCATGGCAGTGCAGGCGACCCGGCGGCAGTTACTGGGATGGGGCGGCGCCGCGCTCGCCGGCGCGGCGGTCAGCGGCCTGTCCCTTCCCTCGCTTTTGAAATCTGCCTCCGCCGCTCCGGCGCCGAGTCAGGGTGGGGGTCTGGTGTCAGCAGCAACCGCGACGGCGAGTTCATCGGCAACGCCAGCTTTGACACCTTCTCCGACACCCGCGACCGTCACCATCCCGGTGCCGGTGATCCAGCAGAGCATGGTGTTGGACTGCGAGACGGCCGCGCTGCAGCAAGGCCTCGCGTATTACGGGCAGGCCGTGAGCCAGGCCGAGCTTTTCGCGCAGGAGTACGCCGACACCCGGCTGCCCGTCATGGGCGCCGGGCACAGCGTGGCGCAATGGGGTAACCCGTACAAGCAGTTCGTCGGCTACGTGAATGGAAGCGACTGGGCGCCAACCGGATACGGCGTCTACTGGCCGGTCATTCTTGGGCTCGCCCAGAAGTTCGGCGTGCCGAACGCGATCGGCGGTGTAGGGTTCACGCCGGCCTCGATCTACAGTGAGCTGGCCTCCGGCCATCCGGTGCAGATCTGGATCCAGACCCGCTTCGCGAGGGTATGGCTC
The DNA here is from genome assembly GCA_005880395.1 of Chloroflexota bacterium. Taxonomy (GTDB): domain Bacteria; phylum Chloroflexota; class Dormibacteria; order CF-121; family CF-121; genus CF-13. Next base: position 542 of record VBHQ01000138.1, on the reverse strand, counting down.
GGGACCTGGACCGCCTGGGACGGGACGCCGGTTCGATACAGCTTCGCCGAGCATTCCGTCACGCTGACCGGCGTGTCCCCGACGCAAGTGCGAGTCAATGACGTGCTCGACGCCACGCAATACTGGGTCAACAAGTCCCTCTTCGAAGCGAACTTCGCCGACTTCAACAACATGGCGGTCATTTATCGCCCGTGAACTGCGGGCGATCGGATGGAGCCGGCGTCATGCCGCTCGTTGGCGCTGACCACGCCGGTCAACAGGCGAAGCAGTTCCGCCCGTTCGTCGGGGTCGAGCGCCCCGACGAGGCGATCCGTCATCGCGTGCGTCCGCGGGATGAGCTGCTGCACACAGGCCAGCCCTTTGCCGGTCAGCGTGATCGTTTTGCGGCGGCCGTCACGCGCGTCGCGTTCGGCACGAATGAGGCCGCGTGCCGAAAGTCGCGAGACAACCTCCGCCATCGTCGAGCGGTCGAGCGAAATGCGCTCACCGAGCGTCCGCTGATCGATCCTCGATCCGGCGTAGAGCGCGTTGAGGGCTGCGAA
>VBHQ01000011.1 GCA_005880395.1 Chloroflexota bacterium | reverse complement strand
CGGCCAACGTGATCGGACCGAGAGCCGGCATCAGGATGAGCCGGTCAGAAAGGCCTTGCCACCATCAAGAAGAGGACGACGAGCAGCAAGAACCACGCCACCAGCTGCACCGTCACCGCGGACGCTGCCATGCCCGATGAGCGGTCGCTATCGCCGGCTGGCCCCCGGCGCGCGCGACGCAGCGTCGGAGCCAGAAACGCCCCATCGAGGCCCATGGCGGCGATGAAGAGGAGCACGCCAAGCAGCAGCCAACCCGTAAACAGCTTAAAGCGCCCGACCCAGAGCAGCACGCCGGTGATAAGCAGCAGCGCCGAGCCGGTGTACACCATGACGACCTGGATGCGCCAGGCCAGCTGATAAAGAGCATTCCGCGCATCAGCGGCGGCGCTCGTCGCTGCCGGCCGCAACAAGGCGTGCGCTGTCATGCCACCCAACAAGAAGACCGCGCCCAACACGTGCAGCGTCAGCAGGATCGGCACGCAAGCAGCATATCCGGTCGGCGGCCGCCGATTATAGTTGCTCCGTGCCAGACGAGCCGGGCGGGCAGGCAGAAGTTGTCATCCCGCAGGCCTGGCTCCTTCCAAACATCAGTCTCGACGCGGTCCGCTCATTGCAACGCGGCGACACGCAAAGCGAGCTCGACAAAGGTGACCTGCGCCTCGCCGGCGTCGAAGTCCTGGTCGCGCGCAACTGGGTCAAAGAAGAATTCTGGCCGCGCATCCAGGACACCGTGAAATCCGGCTATGCGGCGGAAAAGACCTATACCTTCATGCGCGCCCATGGGGACCGCCGACGAGCGAGGCGTCCGAAGAAGTAGCGCCGACCACTGGGAGCGTCGTCACCACGGCCGGACGCGGCCAGCGAAGCTGGTCCGCCGGCTCGGCAAAGGCACAGACCTGGTTGCGACCTTGCGCTTTTGCCTGGTACACAGCTCGATCGGCCGCCGCCAGAAGTTCCGAGGCGTTGCCGCCGGCGCGCGGGAAGGCGGCGACTCCGATGCTCGCGCTGACCATGACCCGAGTGCCGTCCGAGACCCGAAGCTCGATCGCCTGGACGCCCTGTCGGATCCGCTCGGCGACGATGAGGGCTTCGGGCAGCGTCGTCTCCGGCATCAGGATGGCGAACTCGTCGCCGCCAAACCGGGCGGGCAGGTCGTAGTCGCGGACCGCGCTCCGAATCGCCTGCGCAACTCGAACGATCATCTGGTCACCAACGAGGTGGCCGTAGCGATTGTTGATGTCGCGGAGCAGGTCGAGATCCGCGATTGCAACCGAAAGCGGCCGCCCGAAGCGGCGGGCACGGTCGATTTCGTCGCCGCCTACCGCGCTCCAGTGCTTCATATTGGCCAGTTCCGTTTTCGGATCGGTGCGAGCTTCCTCCTTGAGCGTCGGAACGAGCAGCGATCGGTAGATGAGGAAGAGCGGGCCGAGCGTGAGCGGCACGAGCCACGGATTGGAGAGCAAGAGGAGGGCGCCGAGCGCGCCGATCGACATCAGCGCGACGTCAGTACCGAGATTCTCCAAGTCGAGCGTGCCGGCCTTCGATAAGGCAACACCGCGGGCCCACATGATCACGAACGCCGTCAGGAGGTGATTCAAGGCGATAAAGACAACGCCCGCAAGAATGGCCAGGGCCATCCGTGACCATGGGGCAGCACCCGAGCCTGCCAGGCCGAAGATCGCCCCAGCGGTGATCGAACAGATGAGGAAGTTGGCGACATTAAACGCGGCGATGTACCAGCGGTAGCGGAACCGAAGCAGCTCGGCGGCATGCGCCGCGATGACAATGGCCATGACATACGCCGGGCGCAGCACCAGGGCAGCGGCAAAAAAGAAGATCGTCGTCGTGTAGTACGACTGATGCTTCGGGCTTTTGACCTTGAACTGCTGCGCGATCGTCGCGCAAGCCAGCAGCAGGAGCGCAAGGGGAGCTCGGTCAACTCGTGGAGGCGCCAGGATCAGCGTGACCACGACCGCGGCGGCGGCGACCACCAGCACGACGACGATGTAGATTCGCGCTGGCCGGGGCAGGTCTGCCATCACGCCTCAGGCGGCCGGCACCTGGATCCGACCCGGCGCCCCCTGGTGGTGGCGCAGCAGAGCGGAAAGCGCCGGTCGTGCCAGCAGCAGTGGGCCGGCGGTCAGGAGCGCCGTCCAGGTACCAGCCAAGAGCGCCAGGACGAGCATCGGCCCGGCGATCCAGGCTATCACCAGGTCGGCCGCGAACAGCTCGGGCTGGAACAGTCCCGAGGCAACCGGCGACAGACCGCGCGCCAACCAGAGGGCGATGGCGAGAAGCAAGCGATTCAGGAGGATGAAGCTGCAGGCCGCCGCCAGGGCGGCGGTCAACTCGCCCAACGCTCCAGCCGGCAACAGCGTGACTGCCCGGTGATAGAGCGTGAGCGCCAGCACGGCACTCAGAAAGTAGTCGCACGCATTGAACCACTGGATGTACAGGGGGCGCCTGACCCGGAGTTGCTCGGTCAGGTGAATGAGAACGATAAAGCCAGCCAGCTCGAGGCCGTTGAATGAGGCGGAGGCCAGCACGATAAACGGCAGGGTGACCTGATAAGCCTGATGGCGGAATCCTTGAATTGGATAGGCATGGGCCAGCGCAGCAAGGCCAGCGACAACCAGGAAACTGATCGGATCGGCGGCAGGGAGCGAGGCACGGAATAGGGCGACTGCCGCCAGCAGACTGGCCAGGCTGATTGCTGCGATGTACGCGACCGCGCCGCGGGCCAGGGTTCTCGGCATGCTTAATCCGCCCAGCTCACCGAGTTCCACGACACGCTGTCCCACGAGACACTGTCCCAGGAGACGCTGTCCCAGGAAACGCTGTCCCAGGAGACCACCGGCAGCGCGCTGAGCTTATTGGCCAGCATGTAGAGGACTTTCAGGTAATTGTTTGGATCCAGGCCGTGATCGGCATTGCCAACCAGGCCGAAGTACGCAATCGCGCGTCCCGCATCGGGATAGCCGGCACCACTGCCGGCAAACAGCATGGGGTTCGCGGTGGCGAGCATCACGCCCTTCAGCTGTCCGGGGCGCACGGTCGGATGGCTCTCGATGTAAAGCGCGGCCACACCGCTGACCGATGGGGCGGCGACGGACGTCCCGCTCAGTTGGATGTACTGAGGGCCCACCAGCGCCATCGGATAGTTGAGCGCGAAGCTGCTGTTTGGAGCCAGCGTGGTGATGATGTGCCGGCCGGGCGCGACGAGATCGGGCTTGAGGATGCCGTCTTGCGTCGAGCCGTAGCTGGAGAAGCTGGCAAGCGCATCATCAGCCGTCGACGGCGTGCCATGATCGTCGGTGGCGCCGACGGTAATGACGTACGGGTCATTGGCCGGTGCGTACCCTGCACTGTTCGGTCCATTGTTGCCGGCTGCGACCACCACAACGATGCCTTTCAACCACGCATACTCGACGGCGGCGTCGATCGGACTGGTGCGGTAGGTTTCCTCGACAGACGCTTGCAAAGAGAGGTTCAACACGCGGATGTTGAAGGCGTTTTTGTTGGCGACTGCCCACAGAATCGCGTTCATGATGGCGGAGGTGGGCGCGGCACCGTTGCCATCGTTGACACGCAGATTGATCAAGTTGGCATCCGGCGCAATGCCGATGTACTGGCCGGCGCTGGCATTGCCGTCGCCAGCGATGATGCCCGCGACCGCCGTCCCGTGGCCATAGTCGTCGGCAACGCCGTTGACGGTTGAATTGAACGACTGGGCGGCGATTACGCGACTTCCGAGGTCGGGATGGGCGGCGATGCCACTGTCAATCACCGCGATGCCGACGCCCCGCCCGGTCAGCGGCGCCACGGCATTGCTCCATACCGAAAGGGCATCGAGCACAGCGGGATAGGCAGTCGCCAGCGCCGAGGGATCGAATGGCGTGTCGGTCAGGTGAACCGGCGCGTTGTAAAGGATGCGCTCGACATTGGCGTCGGTCTGAAAGTACCGGAGAAGGGCCGGGCTCAGCCGCGCCGCGATGCCATGGGCGATCGGCACCCGGGTGGTCTGCTTGACCCCGGCGCGACGCAGGTCGGCCTGGACCAGGTTGAGATCGCTGCTGGCAACGACGATGACATCGATTGACTGACCGGTCTGCATCGCCTTCAGGACCTGGCGGTCGAGGTGCGCCGGCTTGCCCGCCGCCAACGCCGGAAGCCCCGGCATGCCGATCAGGGCCAGCGCCGCCAGGGCCAGCGCGGCGGCCGCGGCTCGTCGCATGCGGATCAGGGCATGACGGCGCGATGATGACTGAAGCATGATTGGGTGACGCCAACGTAACAACGCGGCCTTACAGCCCCTGTGACGATCGATGATTACGGCTTGCGTTTCGAGACAGGCCTCGCCTGTCGCAAAGTAAGAGGGATAGTGCTGGACCTCCTGCTCGGCAACCCGATCAGCTCCATCGGCCATCTCAGCGGCGATCTGCTGATTGCGGTCCTCGCCAGCCTGATGTTCATCGAGGAGACGGGCGTTCCGGTTCCGTTCGCGCCCGGCGACCTCCTGCTGCTGATCGCGGGGATCGCGATCGCCAGCGACACCGTGGAGCCGGTGCCCATCCTGAGCGCGCTGCTGATCGCAACCGTGGCCGGCGCCATGATCGGGCGGGAAGTCTTTGCCGCCGTCGGGCGTCCCACCCTCCTCAAGATCGCCGACACGCTGCGGTTTCGTCCGGCGCTGGAACGCGCGACCCGTTTGCTGCGCGCGCGCGGAGCCCCGGCGGTTTTCGTCGCCCGCCTGATTCCGGGGCTGCGCATCCATACCACGCAGGTCGCAGGGGTCAGCAACATGCCGCGGCTCACGTTCGCCGCCGGTCTCATCCCTGCGGTGGTCGTCTACATCGCGGTCTTCGTCGGCATCGGCGCCGTCGCCGGGCAGCCCGCCGTCGGTCTTTTCCACCGCGCTCAGCACCGCTTCTTCGTCATCGCCGTCACCGCCTTATCGGTGCTGGCTGTCGGCCTGTCGGTTCGCTGGCTTGCGCGCCGCGGCGCTCTGAGCGCCCTCGATCCAATCGTGCTTGGCGTTCGGCGCAATCTGGCCGACTCGATCGAGGCCAGGCTGTTTTCACGCGGCGATGCCGATGTGACTCGACGGGAGTTTCCGTTGATCCGACGGTTGTGGGCGGGGGCGATCGACCTCGTCGTGGCTTTCGGGCTCACCATCCTGGTGCTGACGGCGGTTTCTGGTATCGACAAGACGGAGGTGGTCCTCGACCCCGAAGGTTTGCTACTGCTGGCGGCCGTTACCCTGGTGTATCGCGTCCCTTATGAAGCGCTGACCGGGCAATCGATCGGGAAAACCATGATGGGGGTTTCCGTCTACGGACCCGAGGGTGGGGTCCCGGCCTGGTGGCGAGCCCTGCTGCGAAATCTCGTCGGGATCATGCTTCCCCTGTGGCCGGTTGACGCATTGCTCGTCGTGCAAGACCGGCGCCGCCAGCGCCTGGGCGATCGGCTGAGCGGCACGACGATACGCCGGGTCGCCCGCTGAGCGCCGTCCTGCTGGCGCTCGCCGCGAGCCTCAGCTGGGGCGTCGGCGACTTCCTGGGCGGGCTGATGACCCGGCGGCTTGGCGCCCTCGTCGTGCTGCTGGTTTCACAGACGCCGACGCTCTTCCTGCTCGCTCTGCTGGTAGCCGTGCGCGGCGCCCGGCCGGCGGCGGGGTTGTGGATCGTGGCGGGCGTTTTCGGCGGCCTGATCGGGCTGGTGGGATTGGCGGCGCTCTATCGCGGCATGGCCATCGGCGTCGTCAGCGTCGTGGCGGCGATTGCGGCGACGGCGCCGATCGTCCCGTTGCTGTTTGGCCTCGCGCTCGGCGAGCGGCCAGCGCCCGGACAGCTGGTCGGGATGGGCCTGGCGCTCGGCGGCGTGCTGCTCCTCACGGTTCAGCGCCGCCAGTCGCTCGACCATCGGCGCGTGATGCCGGGAGTCGGTCTCGCGCTGGTGGCAGCCGTCGCCTTCGGCTTATTCCTGGTCTCCGTCCGCTACGCCAGCCGGCCGGATCCGCTCCTGGGCGTCCTCGCCGTCCGGGCAGGCAGCGTGGGCGGCTTGATCGTGCTCGCCCTGGCTTTCCGACCGCGCATCCGGCTTCAGCGCCGAGACCTCTCGACGCTGGTCGCGGTCGGCGTGCTCGACGTTGGTGCGGATGTGCTTTTTGCGATCGCGACCACCATCGGATTGCTGAGCATCGTCTCGGTTCTTTCCTCGCTCTATCCCGTGGCGACTGTGATCCTCGCCCGGCTGGTGCTCGATGAACGCATGACGGGCATCCAGCTCGCCGGCATCCTGCTCGCATTCGGCGGCGTGCTGTTGATCAGCCTCTGAGCGGTTAGCCCTTGAACCCGGCCAGCAACTCGAGCAGCAGGTCGATCTCGCTTGCGGTGTTGTAGTGGGCGATCCCGATCCGCAGCGTCCCGCCCTGCTCCCGTAAGCCAAGCCGGTTGATGACCTCGAAGGCGTAGTGATCGCCGTGCCAGGTGAAGATCTGGTGATCGGCTAGCCAGCCGGCGAGCGCCTCGGGCGGATGTGGCGCCCAGGTGATCGAGACCGTTGGCGCCCGCTGGGCGAATCGGTCCGCATCGGTGATGCCAAAAATCTGGACTCCGGGGATTTGCTCGAGGCCATCGATCAAGCGGGCGGCCAACGCCCGTTCATGCGCCGCGATCCGCCGCATCGCCGCCTCCAGCGCCGAGCGCTCAACCTCCTGTGAGCCGCCCAGCTCGGCCAGGTACTCGAAGGCCCCAAGCATGCCGGCCAGGCACTCGTGGTTCTGGGTCCCGGTCTCCCAACGGCTCGGGCCCTGGTCGGCGGCCGGCCGCACTTTATAAGGATGGAGCCGCTGGAGGAGCTCACGCCGCCCGTAGAGCAGACCCTGATGAGGACCGTAGAACTTGTAGCTGGAACAGACCAGGAAGTCGCAGTCGATGGCGCGGACATCGATCAGGCCGTGCGGCGCGTAGTGGACGGCATCGACCCACAGCCAGGCACCCACCCGCTGCGCCGCGGCGGAGACCACCTTGAGGTCGGGAATGGTGCCGACCGCATTCGAGGCGTGAGTCACCGCGACCAGCCGGGTGCGTGGCGTGATCTGGTGCTGCAGGTCGTCAAGGTCGAGCGTGCATTCCGGCACGACGATGTCGGCGAAGCGAACCGTCACGCCCCGCTCCTCGAGGGCAAGCCAGGGCGAGACGTTGGCGTCGTGCTCGAGTCGGGTCACCACGATTTCATCGCCGGGCTTCAATTCACGGGCGATCGCGCGGCTTACCGCGAAGGTCAAAGTCGTCATGTTGGGCCCGAAGACGATTTCGTCGGGTGATACCGCGTTCAGGAAAACGGCAGCCGCGCGCCGCACCTCGTCGATCATCGCATCGGATCGACGGCTGGTGACGAAGGCGCCGCCGTGATTGGCGTTCATGGTTCGCCAGTACTGGGCGGTCCGATCGATCACGCGCTGGGGGACCTGCGTGCCGGCCGGATTGTCGAGATAGACCGCGGGCTTACCGCCGACCTGCAGGGAGAGCGCCGGAAACTGGTGGCGAACCGCCTGGAGGTCGAGGTCGATTGCCGTGACGGCGGCCATGCTCAGCGCCGCTTGGCGACGGCTTTCACAATCGCTCGCGCGGTGAAGAGAGCCACGATGGCGACCACCTGTCCCATCAAGATCACACGGTTGAGGTCAAGCGCAGGCTGCCAGCTGACCTCGTTGCCCTTGATGACAAAGGCTCCCGCCGGCTGCGCCATCACGCCGAAGCCCATCCCACCGGCTTGAGGCTGGTGTTGGTCTCCGCCGCCGCCTGCGCCCCCCATGATCCTGGCCGCCGGAATGACGGTCACGCCGTTCTTTTCGAACGGTGTTCCGAAAACCTCGGATGCCCTCATTACCGAGCGGCTTTCGTTGACGACGTCCATGATTCGCATTGGGCAACCTCCTCGAGCCAATCCCGCGCCGCGATGCCAGCGTCCGTCCAGCCTACTGCAGCAGACGCAGGAATCGCGATTCGATCCCGACCGGCTCGAACCCGAGTCGTCGGTAGAAATGCTGTGGCCAGTCCTCATGATCGGCGACGAGGAAGACGAAGCCGCGCCCTCGCGCCGCGTCGAGCGCCGCCGAGACGACGGCACGCGCCAGGCCACGACCACGGAATGGCGGCAAGGTTTCAACGGTCTCGACCTGCGCGATATCGCCCTCGGTCCGCAGCTCGCAAGAGGAGACGAGCTTGCCGCCGACGCTGGCGGCAAAATACTGCGTCCTGACGAGGCGCGCCGTCATTTCCTGTTTTGCGAGTAGCTGCTCGACGAGCTCGGGATAGGCCCATGGCTCCAGGTCGCGTTCCGCCCGTCGTGCTGGACGGATCTGTGCCCACTGCACTTCCTTGACGGCGCCGGTATCGACGGCTCGGTCAGGTGGCCGTTGCCGCACCATGATCACGAATTGCTCGGCAACGTATGCACGAGCCTCAAAGTCGGCCTGCAGTCTCAGGACCGCCGCTTCGTCGTCGAGGTTGACCCGTCGATGCGATAATCCCAGGCTGGCTTGAATCCGTTCCGCCGCATCCATGAGGGCCTGCGCGCCGGCGCCGTTGACACGATCAGCGATCAGATAGTTGGCGTCGTGTACGAGGTTGAGCCGGCGGTTGATGAGGGCGCGTCCCCAGGTAAACGGCTGGACCTCTTCCGCGCCGCGCTCGTCGAGGCTGCGCATGAACGCGATCGCTCGATGCCAAGAGCTCAAGCGAGATCGATCGTAATGCTGTGATACCCGTCGGCGCCGTTCGGCAGCGTCGGCGCCGGAGTGGCCGATTGTAATCTCCCTTCGCCATCGCGGGCTCTGACCGCCACGCGGTACTGCCCGCCGGAAAGGCCGCTGGTCAGCTGCCAGAACCGCCAGGCATACGGCGAGAATTCGGTGTCGAGCTGTGCCGGATGCCAGGATGATCCGCCGTCCCAACTCAGCTCCACCGCACTGATCCGGCGCGAACCGGCGAACGCGATGCCGCGAAAACTTACCGAGCCGGCGGCGAGGGCCGCCCCGTCGACGGGCTGGTCGATGCGCGACATCGTCTTGACCACGGCACGCTCATCCCAGCCGTTGTTTTCCCAATATCCGGGCTGGTCACTCGAGGAGAAATGGATGCGCGTGACCCACTTCGGCTGCTTCATTCCGTAATGGCCGGGGAAGATGAAGCGCGCAGGGAAACCATGTGACGGCCCAAGGGGCGCGCCGTTCAGATGCGTCGCCAGCAGGTGATCATCGCTGAGCTCGCTGAGTGGAAAGCTCTCCGTGTAGCCGTCGGCGCTTTCCATGAGCATCCAGACCGCGTCCGATGGCACGGTGGTTAACGCAAGAAGATCGCGCACCCGCGGGCCCTGCCAAAGCCCGTTGCTGATCAGCGTGCCACCGACATCATTACTAATACATTCCAGGGTCAACTCGAGACGTTGTGCCGGGAGCGCCAGCAAATCGCTGTAGGTCAGCGTCCTGCCCGGCAGCTGCAGGCGCCAGGTCGTCCCGTCGACCACCGGGTCGCCACCCAGATTTTTCGAGACCACATAGAAGTCGCCGACCGGGGTCAGCTCGGCGGTGGCGCGACTGCCCTCGTTGACGGCGAGCGCGGTCATGAGGCGCCGCACGTTGGCGTAGCCGATGCCGAGCACCGCGATGCCAACCACGCCGTAGAACGCGTTGCGAAGGAAGACCCGCCGGTCATCGGCGACTTCGGTGTCGACGGCGATCTGCCGGGCGGTGCTATCGACAAGTGGAACCATCCCGCCGAGGATGACCAGTTCGATCAGCACCAACAGCGGGTTGTCGCTGGGCGAGAAATCGAGCAGCGCGACAACCGCACTGACCAGCGCGGCCAGGGTGCTCAGGGCGGCCACGAAAAACCTCGGGACAACTCTGGCGATCACCACCGCGGCAGCGCCATAGGCGGCGACGATGATGACGCTCGAGCCGGCCAGGAGCAACGGCCTTGCCAGCACGCGAAGCGCCTTCAGCAGATTTTCGAAAACCGGCAACGGCAACACCCTGAGCAGCAGGTCACCTGCCTGCTGCGGCAGCAGCGGAACACCAAAAAACGCGTGGGCCAGGTAATCGGCCGCCAGCGCGAGGACGCCCGAGCTCAGCCCGATGATCAGGGGATGACGACCGGCTGATAAGGCCGGCGGAGAAACCTCCTTAGGACCTGGCCGGACGGCGGACTCCACCAACGACCAATGCGAGACCGATCAGCGCCACGATGATGCCGATGATGAGCCAGAAGTGTGAACCTGTCATGAAGCTGCCGGCGATCCAGCCAGCTCCCTGCCCGATCCACACGGCGCCAACCACCATGCCGATCGCCCCAACCACCAGAAACAGCTGGCGCATGTCTAACAGAACAATACGCTGGCTCGTTTCATTTCAACACCCGGGCGTGCGCACCGTCAGCGGCCCTCGGGCCGCCGCCCTTTCGGGCGAATGAGGGCGGGCGCCGAATGCCGTTCGTGCGAGCACACGAGCGCACGTACTTTATGCGCGAGTGCGCCGCGGACGGCTGGACGGCGCCGCCGCCCGGTTAAGTCGCTGAGCTACGCTTCGGCGGCGACGGCTTCGGGTGTTGCGGCTACGACTTCTTTGCCCGTCCGGCCGCCGGCTTCGACCTTGGCCATCGCCAGCTGCCCGATGTTCAGCCCCTGGATGGTCGCCAGGTCGCCAAGCGCGCGAAGGAAGTACTGCCGGCGGCGCCGTTCGACGACGCGCGCGAGCTCGTGCTCGAAGCCCTGGATGCCCTCCACGAAGCTGATCCGGAAGGGATCGGTAATGCGCGCGCGCTGCGGACCGAGCTCATCCTGCACCAGCTTCTTGGCATCGCCCGACAGCCCCTCGTTGCTGACGATCACACCCTCGGCCGCCTTGATGCGTGAGACCTTGGCGTTGAAGGCGTAGGCATCGGCGAGATTGAACTCGCGATCCTTGAGCACCACCAGCACCAGGTCGCCGCTCAGATCGAGCACGAAATCGGTGCCCTGCGGGCCGGCATCGATGATCACCTGCTCACGGCTGATGCCCAGCTTCGGCAGGATGCTGATCGAAAGCGTCGTCATCCAGCGTCCTTTGTCATTGAGGGCGGTGGCGCGATCGGTCGGCATGATGACCTGGTCGACACGCTCCTCGTTCAACGGCCGCCCGCAGGCGCACTTCATCCAGTCGGGCGCCATCTTGGAGAGCTTGTTCGGATCGTCGGTGCGCAGGACGGCGTTGCCGGTGCGCGAGCAGACGATCACATACTCGGACTGGATCAAGCCGAGGGTGCGGAGCTCGCCCAGGCGGCCGGCCACGGCAGTTCCTTGCGCCTCCCCGAGAACTTTGGGCAGGTCCGAGACGGTCAATGACCCCACCCGCTCGAGGTCACGGATCAAAGCGCGAATCTCCGGGGTCGTAAAGGCGGCCATGGCCTGGTTCTCCTCGGCTGAGGCCTCGTAGCTCACCTGCCGGCTCTTGCGAATCGCCTCGAAGTTGTGACTACCGACCGGCGCGAGGACCGGCCATGACGAAGGCGTGCCAACCTCGGAACCGAGCACCTCCTGAGCCGCAGTGCGGATCCGTTTCAGGAAATCTGTCCGTACTTTCTCGGTGCCGGCCCGAAAGGCGACGCCGACTTCGACGAACGCCGGCTTGGCGGCGTGCTCGAGCTCCATGAAGTGGATGTCATCGGAGCGCAGCTCACGCAGCGTGGCGGAGCCGGGCCGGCGCACCCGCAGCCAGCCGACAACCGGCGCCGAGCCCATGAACAGCTCGCCCTCGTCCGCAGCCGACCAGCTTTTGGTCACATCGAACTGCAGGAAGCGATTGAGCAGATCGATGGTGAACGCGATGCCGGCGGTGTCGAAGATCGCCTCGCGCGCCCGGTAGAGGACGCCCATGAACTCGGGGCCGTTGATTCTCGAGACGATGGTCCAGAACTGATCGGTCGTGGGCGCAATGTCTAGGCGGCGGACTTCTACCAGCAGCATCTCTTCGGGCTCCTCGCATGAAAAGTGGATGAACGGCAGCCTCCGCCTTCGAGGCGCCTTCCCCACGAGCCCGTTGGCGGCGGTTGCAGCTTAGGGCGGACTCATCGTTCTTGTCAAACGATTTCACAGGCATACTGTGCCGGTGACCGAGAGAGACCGGTTGGCAGCGCTGGTCCGGGCCGCCGGCCTTCGGCTAAGCGCCGACGACCTGACCGCTCTCCTCCCAGCATGGAAGCGATACCTGGTGCTGGTCGAAGAGTTGAGAACCGTGATGACGCCTGCGATCTCAGAGGACTGAGTGTCGGCGCTTCCTGAGCTGCGGCTGGCCTCCATGATGGAGGTCGCCAGGGCGCTTC
>VBHQ01000037.1 GCA_005880395.1 Chloroflexota bacterium | reverse complement strand
ATCGCGCGATAACCGCCGGCGACGATGCCAAACGACCGCCCGGCCGTCCACAGCGTGTCCCACAGCTGGAGGCCATATTCGGTCGGACAGTACAGCTCCCAGCCAAGTTCGCCGACGTAGGTGACCCGCAGCGCCAGGCAGGGGACCAGCCCGATCGCGATCCAGCGGGCGGTGAGGTATGGAAAACCCTGGTTGGAGAGGTCGGCATCGGTCAACCGCTGCAGGATCTCTCGAGTCCTAGGGCCCCAGATTCCGATGCAGGCATAGCCGGAGGTCACATCGTCCAGCGATACCGATCCGTCCTCCGGCTGATGCCGGCGCATCCACGCCAGGTCATGATTGCCGAATGCCGTCCCGGTCACGATCATGAAGCGCTCGTCCGCGACGCGGGTGACCGTGAAATCGCATTCGATGCCCCCGCGCTGGTTGAGCATCTGGGTATACGTCACACTGCCGACAGGACGATCGATGTCGTTCGCGCACAGCTGCTGCAAGAAGGGCAGCGCGCCCGGGCCGTTGATCTCGATCTTCGAGAACGACGTCTCGTCGAACAGCCCGGCGCGCTCGCGCGTCGCGCGGTGTTCGGCGGCGATCGCCGATGACCAGTGTTTGGTCGACCAGCCCCCACCCTGACCATCGCCCGAGGACGGGGGACGAGATGTGGACGCGTTCGTCTCGAACCAGTTGGGCCGCTCCCAGCCGGATTTCTCGCCAAAGCTTGCGCCAAGCTCCTTGAGGCGCGGGTAGGTGGGGGAGAGGCGCAACGGCCTGCCGGCCTGCCGCTCCTCGTTCGGATAGTGAAGGTCGTAATAGGTGGAGTAGACCTCGATCGTCCGTGCGAGGGTGTAGGCGCTGCTGCGATAGGGGGCGCCGAAGCGCCGCAGGTCCATCTTCCAGAGATCGAGCGCCGGCTCGCCGTCGATGATCCAATCCGCCATCGCCTTCCCCATGCCGCCGGCGCCCGCAATGCCGTGCGCGCAGAAGCCCGCCGCGACAAAGAACCCGCGCACCGGCGACTCGCCGAGGATGAACTCGTTGTCAGGGGTGAAGGCCTCGGGCCCATTGATCACCTTGACGAGCTCGCCATGCTCGAGCACCGGCACGCGCCGCATCGCGTTCTTCAGTAATGGCTCGAATCGAGGCCAGTCCTCCGTCAACAGGCGATTATTGAAATCATCCGGAATGCCGGCGAGACCCCAGGGCGCCGGCGTTCGCTCGTAGCCGCCCATCACCAGCCCGTTGGCGTCGCGCCGGAAATACACCAGCAGGTCGGGATCGCGCATGGTCGGCAGGTCGTCCGGGATCGGTTCGCGGACTCGTGCCAATAGGTATTGGTGGGCCATCGGAATGATGGGGATGGTCAGGCCGGCCATGGCGCCGATTGCCGGCGCGTAGATCCCGCCGGCATTGACGACGCACTCGGTTTCAATCCGCTCCTCAGCGGTCTGCACGGCCCGGACGCGGCCCTGCGCCACCTCGATGGCGGTGACACGAAGGCCCTCGCAGATCCTGGCGCCACCGCGTCGGGCCCCTTCCGCCAGCGCGAGCGCGAGCCCGCTGGGATCGAGATAGCCGTCGGTTGGCAGAAAGGCCGCGCCGGCGACCCCATCCGTCGTCATGAGCGGAAATCGTCGCCGCGCTTCATCAGCGCTGAACAGCTCAAGTGGCAAACCAAAGCTGGTCCCCCATCCGGCCTGACGCTCGAGTTCCTCCATGCGAGCCGTCGAGGATGCCAGGCGCAGGCTGCCCACCGGCCGCCAGCCGATATCGACGCCGGTCTCCTTCCCGACCCGCTCATAGAGGGCGACGCTGTCCATCATCAGCCGCGTTAGCGGGAGTGTGGACCGGAGCTGACCCACGAGACCGGCGGAATGAAAGGTCGATCCGCTCGTCAGCTGCGCCCGCTCGAGGAGCGCGACGTCGCGCCATCCGCGTTGCACCAGGTGATAAGCGATGCTCGTGCCGCCAACGCCGCCGCCGATGATGACGACCCGAGCGCGGGTGGGGAGCGTCAAGCGCCTGCCTGGCGGAGCCAGTCGGCGAATCGCGGATCGTCCGTCGCGCGGAACAGTCGATCGAAATGCCGCTGCGCGTAGGCATCGAAGTCGACGTCGAGCGTCGAGATGGCCGACTGCAGGACGCCCCACATCGCTTCCCGAAAGTCAGACATGATTCGCATCAGCCGCAGTCGAGCCTGCTGCGCCGACGTCACCCGTCCAAAGTAGGCGCCGAGCAGCGACATCTCATCCAGTTCGGATAGCTGGTTATTGACGGCAAAGTTCCCGAGATCGAAGAAGCGGTCGCCCATTGCCGCATACTCCCAATCGACGATCCGGATGGTGGCCCCATCGTCGATGAAGTTCGCGTTCAAGAGGTCGTTGTGGCAGAGAACCGCCGGCTCGTCTGGGAGCGCCGCCTCGATCTGCCGGGCGATCGGCTGCGCTCGCTCGAACGCGTCAGGCAAGCGTCCCCCGTGCCGGCCGGCGGTCAGCGCGTAGGCCTCGACGACGCGAAAAGGAGAGAAGGCCGCATCGACCGGCGCCGCCTGGTGAATGCGTCGCAGCGCCTGCGCGATGCGTTGCAACATCCGAGGATCATGGACCTCGGCTGTTGAAACCGGACGCCCGACGATAAAGCGCGTCACCAGCGCTCCCTCGGGCTCGAGGAATGCGATCACGTCTGGCCCGACACCGGCGGCGGCGACAACCCGGCTCACCGCATGCTCGACGAAGCGGTCGATCCCGAGCAGCGCACCGGTTTCGGCGGGGACGCGCAGCACGAACGTGTCGACGCCAACGGTCACCCGATAGTTCCGGTTCGTGATCCCGCCCTCGAGCGGCTCGACCTCGCGAACGTTGCCACGCCAGCCTGGGACACGCTCGACCAGCGTTGCGCCGATCAGCTCAACCCCCATCGGTGCATAGCGTAGCCTGCAGAGATCGCCGCTCAGCCACAGAATCGCCGTTACCGCCAGATCAGCCAGGTGCTTGCGCGTCACGGCCTGGGCTTCTTCATCAGCGTTGCCGGGTTGGAGCGGTTTGTTCCGCTGCAGCGGATCTTCAATCGTGGCTACGACCAGCCGCTTTCGCGGCCGGAGCATGTTCGCCGAGCGCTCGAGGAGCTCGGCCCGACATTCATCAAGCTGGGGCAGATCCTCTCGACGCGAGCTGACCTGCTGCCGGCCGCATACCAGGTCGAGCTCGCCAAGCTCCAGGATGCGGCGCCGCCCTTGAAGCCCGAGGTGGTGGTCTCGATCATCGAAGCGGAGCTGGGGCGGCCCGTGGAATCCGTCTTCAGGCAGTTCGACCGCTCGCCGCTGGCCGCCGCATCGATCGGCCAGGTGCATGCAGCCGAGTTACCCGACGGCACGCGCGTCGTGGTCAAGGTGCAGCGGCCCGGCGTCGTCTCGCAGATCGAGCAGGACCTGCAGATCCTCCACGGCCTGGCGACGACCGCCAGCCGGCGCTGGCCGGTGGCCGAGGAGTACGGCGTGGTCGGCCTGGTTCAGGAGTTTGCCCAGACGCTGCGCGCCGAGACGGACTATCTCCGCGAGGGCCGGAATGCCGAGCGCTTTACCGAGAACTTTGCCGGTGACGACACGGTGCATTTTCCCTGGGTCCACTGGCCGTCGACGACCGGACGCGTGTTGACGCTGGAACGAATCAACGGCATCAAGATCGACGATTTCGGGTCGCTCGATGCGGCCGGCCTCGACCGCCATCGGGTCGCGACCAACGGGGCGCGGATGGTGCTCAAGATGGTCTTCCGTGATCGCTTCTTCCATGCCGACCCGCATCCGGGCAATTTCTTCATCGAGGGAGAC
>VBHQ01000036.1 GCA_005880395.1 Chloroflexota bacterium | reverse complement strand
CGAACCGGTCCACAGCGAGCTCGGCGTGACCGTCAATGTCAACGATTACGCGATTCGGCCAGCCAAGATCATGGGCGATGGGGAGGTGCTCGACCTGGGGCGGCACAAATTGCGGTTCCTGATCACCCCGCAAGTGCCCCATTGTTGGGACGCGATCCTGGCATTCGAGGAGACCACGGGCACGCTTATGGCGAGCGACCTGTTCACCCAGCTCGGCGAAAAGACTCCCATGACGAGCGGCGACATGGTGGAGCGCACGATGGCATCGCACAGCCAGCTGCCAACTTATATTCCGGTCAGCCAGCACACGGCGCGGGTGTTTGATCGATTGGAAGCCTTGCGCCCTGGCGTGCTGGCCTGTATGCACGGGCCGGCCTTCAGCGGGGATGCGGTCAAGGCGCTTCGAGACCTGCGTACGGCGTTGTTCTCTCAGCCCGAAGAGGACATCACGAGGATCGGTGGAGGTCGACAGCCAGCCGCGCGATCATGACCTGGACGGCGCCATTCATGGTCAGCAATGAGAGCGGCACGGTGAACACCGTCGTGTATGCAACGCTCGTTGCGCCGGCTGGAAGCCCGTTCCGCATCGAAACCGCGCCACCATCGTCTGCCCAGCCAAATGGAGGCGCCGGTCAGCCATAGTCAGCGTTCGCTGGGCCGGGTTTTCCGGCCCAGCCGCTGGCGGCGTACGTTGCCTAGTCGGCTGCCGGCTATCTGACGGTAGGGCTGGTGAGCGTCACCTTATGCCCCCCGCACGACGGACACCCGTGAACAGTGACGACGGTGGCGGCGACGAGGCTCACCGCATGATCGGTTACGGGCCGGACCATTTCCTGACACTGCTCGCAGCGAACCATCTCGGGGTCGCCCTTTTTCTCAGTCACGGAATTCCCTCGGAGAGAGGCTAGTTCAATTCGGGAAACGCGTCAAGGCCAGGACTGGGCTTAGCCGGTGACGGCCGGGTTGAGGGACGTCCAGGTTCGTCCGCCGTCGCTCGTTGTCAGGAGCGCCGGTTGTAGGTTAGCGAGCGAGCCGAGTGCCCAGCCGAGACTGGAACTAATGAACTGCATCGGTCCGCCGCTAAAGCCGCTGCCGGTTCCGGTCGCGTTCCAGCTCGATCCACCGTCATGAGTCACATAGAGCTTGTCGAACGTGGTCTCTCCCAGGTATGAGGGAGCCGCCTGCAAGACCGATGCACCGTACCATCCAGTCCGCGCATCAATAAAGGTTGGGTCCGCGCCGGCGGCCACGCCGGGCAGCACATGAGGAGCCCAGGTGATGCCGCCATCGTGCGTCAGGTAGACGATCGCGATCCCGGGAATTGATTCGGTGCCACAGGCCGTTCCGCCGTTCTGCGGCTGGCAGCTGGTGTGTTCGGTATCGACGGAGACGGTCATCATGGCGTCACGAGATGAGCTGAAGACTGGAACGGTTGACCCGACGTCGCATGGACAGGCCAATGTCGGGGGCAAGCCGGCCAGCGGCTGGGCCTGCCACGTAGTGCCCCCGTCGTGAGTCACGTAGAAGTACGGGGAGGGGGCCGGACCGACGCACCGGCCCGCCGCCCAGCCGGTGACGGCATCGCGGAAGCTCATGCCTCTGAACGGATCCAGCTCGCAGGCTGTCTGCTTGGCGGCATTGGGCCCAAAGGCATTGCTCATTGGCAACGTGCCCGATGCGGTCGCGCTCGGCGTCGTGTAGTGACTTACCGCCGTTTGCTCCCATTGGCCGCCGCCGTCGGTAGTCCGGTAGACGGCCACCCCATTGTCGACCTGCAACATCATCCAGCCATGCTGCGGATCGACGAAGTCCAACTGACTCGGGCTACCGTCGGCGAGCTGGAAAGCGCTGCTTTGCCAGCTCTGCGCGCCATCCGCGGTTCGAAAAACCGTAATCGTGGCGGGCGTAGCTGCCGGATGCGCAACAACATGTGGGGTAACCGCGACCCAGGCATGCGTCACGTCGAGGAAGTACATCGTTCGATCGGTCCACCCGGAGAAGCCTGGCGGGGTGACGTTGCGCCAGTGGGCGCCCCCGTCCGCGGTAACCAGGACGGCATCGTGGACCTGTGCGCGGTCCTTGCCCGGCGGTCCGACCGCCCAGCCCCGAAGCGGCGTCATCATCTTGAACGGGGTTCCGGTGTAGACGGAGCCGAGCTCGATCGGTCCAGTCGGAAGGTGCAGGCCGGGCGTGTAAGACAGAGTCGGTCCAAGCGTTGGTGCCGCTGTCGTGGTGGGCGTAAGCGACGCCACAGTGCTGGGATGAGGGCTCTTGACAGTCGTTGCCTGGCGAATGGTTCGCAGTTGGACGACGCCATAGCCCAGCGAGGCGATCAGGACCATCACCAATCCAGCCAGGGCGAGGTCCCGGAGGATCGTCGGGCGCCTGAGGCGGGCCATGGGCTGCGAGGCGATGCGAGCAATCACGCGGCGCTCGAAATCAGAGCGTCTCGGCATCTGGTCATCGAAGCCCTGCGCCTGATTGCGTAGCCGAGCTTCGACCTCGTTCTTGCTGGTCACACCGCGACCATCCGATTCTGTCCAGAAGCCTCGAGCCGCTGACGCAGCTTGCCAAGCGCCCGATGGACGACGACGCGAACGGTCACCTGCGGCCGGCCCATGATGCGCGAAGTCTCGCGGAAGGACTGGTCCTCGAAATACCGGAGATAGATGGCCTGGCGCTCACTCAGCGATAGGCTGCGCAATGCCGCCATCAGTGATTCGTCGACTGAGCGCGCCTCGGCGGTGGTGACCGGATCCAGCGGGCGCGAAATTGAGGGAGCCTGGGCGGCCACTTGCCGCTCCCGGCGAAAGTGGTCACAGGCGAGGTTGGTGATGATGCGATAAAGCCACCGACGGAACTGGACCGGATCGACGGGCGTGCCAGGCGAAGCCCAGGCTCGGGCAAAGGCCTCCTGGGTGATTTCCTCGGCGATGTCGATGTCGTGGACAAGCATGAAGGCAAATTTGAGCGCGGGACGTCCAACCGAATAGACCAGGGGCTCGAACCATTGCCGACCACCGCTCTGCAGGTCAGGATCCTTTGCTATGTCCGTCTCTCTCAACGGGCACCGGCCCGATTATGTTTCACGGCGGTCCGGTACGATCGGTCCGTCAAAAGCGCGCTTGGCGGCATGCTCGCCGGATGACGGGTCAATTCGCTGGCCCCTAGAACGCTGGCCCAGGCGCTCGGCGTTGGCCGAAACGCGTGGCTGCTGCCGCTTGACGTCACGTTCAGGACGGTCGGCCTCCGATACGGATGGCTAAAGGGCCTCTTCGACCACGCGCCGGCGGGGCCGCTGGCGATGACCGGGCGGCTGCGCGCCGAACGGGCGGCATGGCGAGCAGTCCAGCGGGTCCCAGCGTACCGCGCTTTTTTGCGCGACAGTAACGTCTCGGTCCAGGAGATAGTTCCCGCCGGGATCCTAAAGAAGCTCCCGGAGACCGACAAGAAAAGTTATATCGACCGATATCCACTGGAAGAGCGATGCCTCGACGGGAAGATCCCGTTTCGCGGCACCACGATCGACGAGTCGAGCGGTTCGACGGGAACGCCCTACAACTGGATCCGCTCGGAAGCCGAGCGACACGTCGCCCATCGCAACATCAGCTTCTTTGCCCGCTACTGTTTCGGCAACGCGGACCTGGTCACCATCAACGCCTTCTCCATGGGCGCTTGGGCAACCGGCTTCAACATGACGCTGGCCCTGAATCGCAACGGCATCGTCAAGTCGACCGGGCCGGACATCGGGAAGATCCTCTCGACCCTGCGCTTTCTCGGCCCAGGTTATCGCTACCTGATTCTGGGATACCCGCCCTTCATCAAGCACCTCCTCGATGAGGGAGATCAAGCGGGCATCCAGTGGGAGCACTACAAGATGCACGCGATGGTTGGCGGTGAAGGCATGACCGAAGAACTGCGTGATCATCTCCTTCAGCGGTTTCAGTCGGTCTTCTCCGGATATGGGGCGACCGACATCGAGATCGGAATGGCGGGCGAGTCACCAGCGAGTGTGGCGCTCCGCCGAATTGCCCGAGCGCGCCCGGCCCTGCGGCGGGCGCTGTTCGGCGACGACTCGCGGCTGCCGATGATTTTTCAGTACAACCCGCTGATCCACTACCTCGAGGTCAATC
>VBHQ01000035.1 GCA_005880395.1 Chloroflexota bacterium | reverse complement strand
TGTCCGTGCAGATGGATCAGGACCTCGAAAGGCCCTGCCGGGGCCACCTCCTGAGGGACAAGGACGATGGCGTCAGTGGTCGGGGCCGGTAGACCGTGCAGCGTATAGCGCGTGACACCATCAACAACCATCTCGCCGCTTTTGTTGACGCCCTCATCCTGAGGCCATCCAAGTTCCGGCTTGGTTGCCTGCGCGGTCGCTCCTCCCTTGCGCTGGAGGATCGGTCGGTGTTCGAAGAGGGTGGCAACGGCGTGATTTCCGGCCATTCGCTGCAGCGCGACAAGCGCGGCGGGCTCGAGAGGACGACGTGTCAGCCCGCGGTCGGCATCGATCAGCGACTCCGGCCGCGTCGGATGCGATCTGCGGTTGGACTCGACCGATTCTTGGGCACGTGCTGACACCCTGACGGAGTCATCCATCGTCTCCATATTCAACAAGGACGACTATCCGTCAAGGAGTCGGGTATGCCACTTGGGATCGACTTCCCCTTCGGGCAGCCGGTAGTGCCCAAAGGACGGGCGGTTGGCCCCTTGCTGCGGGCCCAGCCGCGATGGATGTTGGAACAGGCTGCTGATGGCCGTGCATAGCTACGCGTTGCCGTCCGAACTCCTTGCCGGAACCCGCAGGCCCTCACGACACCAACACGGAAGATCCGATCCGGGGCTGATGGGGTCAGGACTTTCAATCACGCACGCCCAGCTGCTCGCGTTGCAGAGAACGGCGGGCAACACCGCGGTGACAGAACTGATTACGGCTCAGCGCTGCGGGACTGAGGGAAATATCGGGGAGTGTTTGGAGTGTGGGCGACCAGCGGCAACTACGCAGGTGCAGCGCCAGGGCACAACCGCTCCGGCCATCGGCACTGCTGATGCCGGCACCACCGCGAGCGCCCCGGCCGATGCCGGCACCACCGCGAGCGCCCCGGCCGATGCCGGGACGAAGGCGGCGTGCCCCTTAAAGGACTTCTCCGGTTCCAACTTCACTGGAGATACGGCGCGAATCGACAGCGACTTCGAGGCCTCGATGGACAGCATTAACGCCGCTGCTGTGAAAAACGACGTGCTGGTCCACGTAACGAGCTCGTTTCGCACCTCCACCGTCGTCCCGGGGGCCGTCGTGACCCCAGCAGCAAAGAGCAATCACATGGTCGGCCATGCCATCGACATGAATGTCGAGTACGGAAAAAAGCACGCCTCGTACTGCAACTCGACCTGTCTGGGAGGGACTCTGCCCGCTGCCGTCAAGGGATTTATCGATGACGTGAAAGGCGCGGGCCTGCGATGGGGACAAGACTTCAGTGAGAAAGACCCGGTCCATATCGATGACGGGTTGAACGTCAATGACTCAGCAGGATGGGATGCTCGTTACAAACTCATTCACGACTCGTGCCCGTGAAGGTGGCGTGAACCTTCGAGGCTGAACACGTCTGATGGGCGGGAATCGCAATCAGCTGTTCAAAGCCGTGATGCTCGGCGTAGCCCGACAACCCGGCGACCCGGCCGTCTGCGGCGCGCCGGAGGGGACCTGCGCCGCCCAGCCGCTTGCGCCCGACAACCGAGCGGTTCCCCCTGGTAGTCAGGTTGGAAGCACGCCGGCGCCAGCTTCACAGCCGGCGATCAGCGTTAGCGGCACGAGCATGATGGCGGCAATCGACCAGAACGGAGGCGCGGGCCGTGGCGGATCCGGCGCTGGGATCATCGCCGCGGCGATAGGGCTGGCCAGCAGCCAGCCGTAAAGCAAGAACCCGAAGAATAGCGAGGCGGTAGCCGCGGTGTCGCGCGTCCCCGCGCCCAAGACGACCACTGGCAGTAAGCCGCCGCCAAGGAGCACGAGTCCGACAAGCCCGCTGGCGCCGCCGAGCTGCAGCCATCGAGGATGGCCGCGCATTCGCAGGATGATCGCCGCCCAGGCGGCGGCAACGATGGCCGGGCCTAACCCGAAGGGGATGATCAGCGCGCCGTTTCCCGACAGCGACCAGCCGTTGCCGGACAGATGGGTATGGCTAAGGGTGATTGCGAGAAGCCACATCAATAGGCCAGTGGCGAGCCCTGCTCCGCCGACCGAGGTGGCAAACCATCGGTCGTTCACGCGGGAAGTCTACGGCCCCCCACCCTACCCTCCCCCAAAGGGGGAGGGAACGATGACAGTGAAGATCTCCTGATTGTTTGCCGGGTTTGCATTCGGCGCCGAACCGGTGCAGACCGCCGGCGGGTGCAGTGGTGTCCCGGTGCCGGGGCAAAGGAAGAGCTCTGCAGTGCGCGTATCCGCCCAGATCGGATGAATCGCGCCGCCCGCGGCTGAAAGACCGGCGTAATCGCCGTAGAAGGTCCCCTCGAACTGGCTGGGCGGCGGCATCGAGCTGGACGTGATACGCGTCGCGGAGAAATGGACCAGATCGCGCGACGCCGCCATGCTGACGTCCGAGAAGCCGGTGAACTCATCGCTTCCGTACTGCCGGTCGTAATAAGAAACGACCAGCGTACCGCCGAGGGTGAACGCCGCCCACGGCCAGAACTGATCGGTACCGCCCTGTGCGGCCGACGGCGTGACGCTGGTCAGCCGGCGTGGATCGGTGCTGCCGCCGCTAAACGTCAGGCCTCCGTCGTTCGAGATGCTGAGCAGTATGCCGTTGCTGCAGCCACCCGGAGCCTTGACGCCGTCGTAGGTGTTGAGCGCGTCGCCCGCAAAATACGCCGGCGAGCAGCCGGTCGATTCGTTCGAGTCAGGATTGATATACGAGCCGAACACGACCGCCACCTGCCTGGCGTTACGGGGGTTTACCGCGCCGACGGCGTAGTTGATGGCGCGAAAGATCGAGTTGGCGCTGGCAGGATTCTACGGGCGTGGCGAAGCTGCGGCCGCCGTCGCTCGAGCGCGCCAGGATGACCTGGTTGTGATTGTCGGTGGCGTTGTAGAAAAAGTTATTGAAGTTCTCCTGCACGACATAGACCGCACCATCCGGGCCCACAAAGGGCTGGCCATCGATGCCTGCGTCGCAGTCATCCGCCGGACCGAAGAATGAATTGGGGCAGACCGCGGCGCTGTTGAACACCAGTACTTTCGGGCTGAAGTGCTCGCCGAAATCGTCGGAATAGCTCTCGTAGGTCAGGATTCCGTTCACCACATCGAACTCCGTAAACGTCACGTAAATGCGGTCGCGATAGGGGCTCGCCGGATTGCTGTCCACGGTCAGCACCGGCTTGTCTTCGAAGGGGAAACCGCCCGCCGCTCCTTGCACATCGGCGCTTTCGATCACGGGTCTTCCCGGGAAGTTCCAGGATGCGCCGCCATTGCCGGTGGAGCGAAACACGTAGATGCCGCTCGAGAGGTCCTGGTTCGACGAGTCGCCGCCACCTCGCTGAAAACGCTGGCAGGCAAGATACGCGTTGGCGCGAGAGTCGAAGGCGACGGTCCCGTCGCCGCCGGTTTGCCAGTACTCACGAGCGGTCCCAAAGGCACTGCCGCGCGTGAAGCTGTTGGGCACGGCGACATCGGACCAGGTCTGTCCGCCATTCCGGCTATAGGCGGTTGCGCAGGTGCCTTCGCCAGCGCGATAGTCGTTGAAGCTGGCGACCAGATGATCAGGTGCATTGGGATCCTGGGCGATGAACGGCTCATTCGATGCCTGGCCCCGTCCAGGCAAATCGGCATCGGACAGGTTCGTGCAGTTTTGATTCACCTTGACATTCGAGGCGTCGTGACCAGCGCAGCCTTGATTGCCGACGGGCGTGAAGTTGGACAGCTTTCGCGTCGGGGTGAGCGCAGCGCGGCCACCACGGAGCTCGAGGTCGGCGAGCCCGGAGACCAGCCGTTTCTGCAGCTTGGTCAGGTGACTGTAGTCAAAGGCCTGAACCGGCAGGCTGGGACCTCCCGGCGCCAGCAGGGCCGCGCAAACCGGCAGGATGGCCAGGAGCCGTCGAGCCGGCGTTTTTATCGGCCGGCCTCGGCCAGGACAAGGCCGCTGCGGATGGCCCAGGCGGCGATTTGCGCGCGCGAATGGACGTCGAGCTTGGTGCGGATGTGCTCAACGTGCGCGTCAGCCGTCCGCTCGGCGATCTTCAAGCGGATGGCGATCTGCTTGTTCGGCAGCCCGGCCGCGATCAAGGCCGCGATCTCGCGCTCGCGCACGGTCAGAACGTTCCCGCCCTGACCGTCGGCCGCGGCAGTGGAAGGTTTCAGCGGCGCAGCCTCGCCTGATAAGGCGAAGAGCACCGCATCCTGCTCGCGCAACGTCGACCCATGCTTCCAGGCGGCGGCTGCCAGGTCTGGTGCCAGCGCCGCCTGCGCCTGGTCGATCGAGCGCTGCAGGCGACGGCGCCAGGGCTTGGGCGTTTCGTATCCGATCCGATCACGAATCGCGTGGGCGGCGCCGGCGATCACCAGGGCGTGCTCGGGCCTGCCTTCGGCAACGGACAGCCTGGCAAAGCCGTCGAGCGCGTCGACGGTGTCAACCTTGTCGCCCATCTCCTGCGCGACCGCGAGGCATTCGGCGTACAAGCGTCGTGCCTCGGCAAAGTTGCCGAGCTCTAGCTCCACACGTCCGAGACTGTCAAGCGAGTTGGCGCGGGCCCGCCGGTCAGCGACCGCGTCAATCTCAACGAGCGCGGCCAGAAGCAGCCGCCGAGCTTCGTGATAGTCACCGGCATCGTATGCCGCCAGCGCCAGGTTATTCATGGCCGACGCCACCCCCCAGCGAAAATCGATGCGTTGCCGCATCTCGAGGGCTTCGGCATAGCAGCGGCGGGCCGCCTCGAAATCTTCATCCGCAATGTGATAGATCCCGCCCAGGAGATTCACCGCCCTGGCAATCTCCATCTCGTCACCGAGCGCCCGGGCGATTGCAAGGCTCTGCTGCGCAAGTCCGCGGCTCCGCTCATAATCGCCGCGCCAGTAGGCGACCCAGCCTGCGTGCGTCATCGCGCGGGCCAGCGTGGGGTTGGGCGCGGGACTTCCCGCGGTTGCCGCCGCCAACCACTCATGGCCCTCGGTCAATGATCCGCGCATGTACCAGAAGGGACCGAGCGCCGCGGCCATCGCCAGCGCCAGCGCCGGGTCATTCGTCAGCGCCCAGGTAAGGGCCGCGCGCAGGTTGTCCTGCTCCTGGTCGAGACGCGCGAGCCAGGCGCTCTGCGCCGGCCCGAGCAACTCGCCGTCGGACTCGCACGCCACCCGCCCGAAATAGGCAGCGTGCTTGCCCCGGACCTCATCGTCGCCTCCCTCGCGAAGACGCTCCTGGCCGTACTGCCGCAGGGTTTCGAGCAGGTGATACCGTGCCTGCCCTGCCGGGTCGTGCTGGACACCGACCATCGAGCGGTCAACCAGGCGACTGAGACACCCCAGCACGTCCGCTGGAACCGGCGAGCCGGCGCATACTTCCTCGGCGGCCTCCAGGGTGAACGTCCCGGCGAAGACGGCCAGCCGGCGAAAGAGGGCTTGCTCCGCCGCGTCCAAATGCTCGTAACTCCAGTCGACCGTAGCCCGAAGCGTCTGGTGTCGAGCGATCGCGGTGCGACTGCCGCCGGTCAAGAGCAGGAACCGATCGTGAAGCCGCCTCTCCAACTCGCTCGCCGGCATCAGTCGGAGTTGCGCCGCCGCCAGCTCGATCGCGAGCGGCAAGCCGTCGAGGCGCCGACAAACGCGAGCGGCCACCGGCCCGGTCTGCTCGTCCAGGCCAAATCCCGGCTGCACGAGGCCGGCGCGCTCAACGAAGAGACGGACGGCTTCGCTTTCCAAAAATTGGTCGACTACCTCGCCCGACCGAGCGCCGTCCGAACTGGGTGATGAGAGTTGCGGGAGCGACAGGGATGGGACCCGCCAGGTCACCTCGCCCGGCACACGAAGCGCCTCCTGGCTGGTCGCCAGCACGGTCAGCTCCCGACCGGCGCCGAGAAGGAGCTCGACGAGCCGCGCACACGCATCGACGAGATGCTCGCAGCCGTCCAGGACGAGGAGCGTCTTCCGGTCTCGCAGATGCCGCGCCAGCGATTGATCGAGCGATTCGCCCGACCGCTCGCGCACATCCAGGACCGAAGCGACCGCCTGGGAAAGCAGGCCTTCCTCGAGGATCGGTCCCAGGGCCACCAGCCAGATCCCTTCCGGGTAGTCGCCAGAGGCGGCTGCCGCCAGCCGCAAAGCGAGCCGGGTTTTCCCCGAGCCGCCGATGCCCGTCAGGGTCAGCAGCCGGGCGCCAACCAGAATTTGGCTCAACTCGTCGAGCTCGCGCGAGCGGCCCACGAAGCTACTGAGCTCGATCGGCAGGTTATCCAGCGCCCCACCCTCCCCTTGGACCGGTCCCTAGGTGCCGGTTCAGGGTGATTCTAGGTGATTTTTAGGTAGCGGAAAATCGGCGCCTTAGGTGGTTAAGCCGATGTGGCGGCGCTCGAAAGTCGCGAAACTCGAGGCGACGATGAGTTCTGAGGAACGGCGGGCCATGTTCGAACTGCAGATGGAGCTCCACGCTCGAAGCAGCGGGGTGGCCCCTCTGATCACGGCCGATGAAGTCATGGAGGTTGGGGCGCTGCTCTCGATCCACAACGGTGACTTCCGCAGCCTGGTCGCCGGCCCAGCTCGATGATCCGCCTTCCGGCCGAGCGGTTCACCCCTCGGGAGTGCGAGATTCTCCACCTGATCGCATGCGATCGCTCCGACAAGGAGATCGCCCGAGTGCTCGGCATGTCGACGCACACGCTGCGCACCCACCTCTCTCGGCTCTACGTGCGCCACGGCGTGCACAGCCGCGCAGCGGCGGTTGCCCGCTGGCTGGTTCGCAGTGGGGCCGCGCCGAGCCTGCTCGACGCCCTACCGATCGGCGCCTGAGCCTCCGCTAGGATGAGCCGCGCCTAGGAAGGCGCCGGCGAATAGATGAAGAAGACGTCTTCGCTTCGGTTGGGATCGAGCACGACCCGCTCCACCGCCACGCCAACCTGCTGACCGACGCCCAGGATCGCCGAACCAGGCGGCCGGTAGGCCGTCCCGCAGCGCTGGTTC
>VBHQ01000034.1 GCA_005880395.1 Chloroflexota bacterium | reverse complement strand
CAGGAGAAGGAGAAGCGATGCCTGATTCGAAGCACGTCTACGAAGACGAGTGGGGTGAAATCATCGATCGCCCATCGATCGGCCTGGTCGAGCTGCGCTGGTTCGATAGCACGGCGCCGATGTCCAAAGAACAATTTCAAAAATGGCTGAGCATATTTGCTGATCAGGTAGCCAGGGCGCAGCGCCAACGCGTTCTGGTCGACGCGACAAGTTTCCGGATGAACCCCGCGTTCATGGACGGCGCCTGGCGGGATGCCAACATCATTCCCCGGTACAACGCCGCCGGCGTGACAAGGTTCGCGTTCCACATGCCCGCTGGGATGCCGATGATTGGCAAGGCGCCCGCTCCGGAAGGCCCCGGGCGGTTTCCAACAGGGTACTTCGGCAGCCGTGAGGAGGCGCTTGGATCGCTCATGGGCGAGTAACACCGGGAAGTCTCGAAACGATGTCCTGTCCTCGCGCTGCGTCTGATCGCCGCGGCGAGCACGACTGAACTTACACAGCCGGGCTAGAACCCTTTGATGCTAGGCGGGAGACTGAACGATGGCCCAGGTCGAGCCATCCCAATGTTCGATCAGCGTCAGAGGCTGGGAGGCTTGTCGAGTTCCAACGATCCAGACGTCTTTGCTCGATAGGCTCAAGACGCCCATAAGCCTTCCCGCAGAGATACCGCCGGGCGCTGCAATCAGCTTCCAGTTGGTGCCATCCCAATGTTCAAGAAGCGGCTGATAGCCGCGGCCAATCACGCCCCCGACTACCCAGGCATCGCGAACGGTGGACGCACTGATTCCCCATATTTCGATGCCTTGACCGGGCGCAGGGACGATTCTCAGCGTCCAGTTCGTCCCGTCCCACTGTTCGAATCCTTGGGGTCCTCCCATCGGGCCAACGGCCCAGGCATCGTTTGCCGTGACAGCCGCTACGGCACGAAGTTCCTGAACAGAACGCGCGTCAATCGATACCTCTGCCCACGTAATCCCATTCCAGTGTTCAACCAACGCATGGCGTGGGCCGTCATCCTGCGTCCAACCCACTGCCCACAGGTCATGAGGGCTCGTCGCTGTAAGACCGGCCAATTCGTTCCACTCGGACCCCGGACTGGGCGCATTCACGACGCTCCAGGTCTGGCCGTCCCAATGTTCGGCCAGGACCTGGCTGGTGCGGAATCCGCCATGGAGTAGCCGACTGCCCAAACATCATTTGGTGAGAGGGCAACAACGCTGTCAAGAACGTTCCACACCGAGCCCGGATTCGGCGCGGCGACAATCGTCCAGCTATGCCCATTCCAGCGCTCAATCAGTGTCGCCTCTTGCAAGCCGCCAACGCCAGCGGATGATCCGACGGCCCAGGCGTCCAGCGGGCCCGTTGTCGCGACCGAATTAAACACGTCCGGTCTGCCACCATTCCGCGCGGCAGGCACATCCGTCCACTGACCCCCCGTTCCAGTGCTCGATGCGCGACTGGTCACCGACAGCATCGTGGCGGATGCCCACCGCCCAGACGTCTGTTGGCGAGACCGCGGCCAGACCGCGAAGTTCCGTGTATGGCTCGCCTAAGCTGCCCACTGAGTTCGGACCGGAGAAGTTGGAAAAGGTCGCGGGTTGCTGAACCGAGGTGCAAGCCGTCAGCGCGCTCCCCACCGCGATAAGCAAGGCCAAACTTCGCACAAAAGAACAACGGCTCTTCTCGACCGCTCCCTTCTAGCGCCGCGTGGTTGACTGCCCGCCAGCATCCAGCGCGTCCTTCGTCATATTTTTCGGATGCCTGTAAACGGAGCCTGCCGGGCGATTGTGCCGCTTGTACTGCCGTTCGTGCTTGCGGCGTGCGGCCTCCGGATGCCAGGATCAGCCGCATCGCCAACCCCGAAACCCGTCTCGCACGTCGCGGCGATTGCAGTTTCGAGTCCATGCACCCCAAAGCCGTGTGCGCTGGTGGGTGGTCTACAGATCATGATCTCCGGCGTCGAGCGCAACGCGAAGGCACCGCCAAACGATCCGCCGGGGCCCGCCGGATCGCATTATCTGCGCCTCGACGTGTCGTTCCTCGCCGTGAGCGGTACCCACACTGTCTACGATCCGCATGCCGCAATGCCGATCCTGATCGACGAGGACGGCCCCGACTCAATGACGAATAGCGCCCCGGGCGTGTCCATTTCTTACAAGATGGCGAATCCCGATTACTTCTGTGGTCCCGCCCCCACGCCTTCAGCAATCGCTGGCGGCGGGCTTGGCGGGAACATTGCACCGCCACTGGCAACCCTTGGCCCTGGCCAGCGCGTTGGTCCGGTTCATATGTGCTTTTGGGTTAAGGGGCGGATCGATCAGCGGCTGACCTACGCTTGGTGGCCTTTCATCGTTCCCGACACGCCGGGCATTCTCTATACACCAATCATGATTCCGCTCGCTTGACGGCTTCAGGGCCCGGAGCCGGGCGGATGGTGCAATCCTCATGCCTACTCGGCTCTTCGTACAGGATGTGGCCATTGCCCTGGTACTGACCTACGCGGCTCCAGCTGGTAACTCGGGCCCGGGCCCGTGCCCGCGGGCCTGAAACCGAGATCTCTGATAAATCGACCCCTTTAAGGCGGATGGCGCCGCCGATTGCCGTTATCAGGAGGACAGCCAGCAGGAGCCCGACGACCGCCAGTAATCCGTACCGTGCGCGTAACCGAAGGCATGAGCTGGTGTTAGGTTGTCTGAGAAGAGTCGCAATGCCTGGTGTCGAGAAGAAGGCCTCGCCCGCAGAGGTGCAATACGACGATATCCCGCGCACGGCCGATGAGCGGGCGACGCTTGTCGCCTTTCTCGAGTGGCAGCGGTCCACGCTGAAGCGCAAGTGCGCTGGCCTCACGGCGGAGCAACTGCGACGGCGTTCGGCGGCTCCCTCCACGCTCTCCCTGCTCGGACTTATTCGCCACATGACTGACGTGGAGCGAGGCTGGTTCCGGCGGACCCTGGGACGTGAGGATGTTGGCGACCGTTACGCGACCGACGCTGACCCGGACGCCGACTTCAATGACATCGACGACGCCGATATCGATGAGACCTTCGCCGCCTGGCGCTCGGAATGCGAGCGGGCGAGCCAGGTCATCGCCCGGTATCAGCTTGCGGATGAAGGTCGCCAGCGTACCGGCAGAGCCGTCTCACTACGCTGGATCCTGGTCCATATGATTGAGGAGTACTCGCGACATAACGGGCATGCCGATCTCCTCCGCGAGCGCATTGATGGAGCGACTGGCTACTAGCCGGCTTTGAAGAGCTGCCATGGCTCGGGTACGCCCTTCAGTTCGTGGGTGCCCGCTTCCGTGAAGGCCAGCCCCGATCCAACCACCAGATCTTTGACGGTTCGCGAGACCAGCACCTCGCCGGGTCCGGCAATCGCGGCGATCCGCGCCCCGATGTGAATGGCGATCCCCTCGATCTGTTCGCCTCTTAGCTCCACCTCGCCCGTATGGACACCGGCGCGGATCAGCAGCCCGAGCGGGCGAAGCATCTCGGACAAGGCGATGGCGCAGCGGACGGCACGGGCCGGCCCATCGAAGAGCGCGAAGAACCCGTCGCCAGTGGTTCGCATCTCTCGTCCGCCATAGCGCCCGAGCTGATCGCGAACGCGAGCATGATGCGCATGCAGGAGATCGGTCCAGGCCGCGTCACCAAGCTCTGCCGCTCGGGCCGTGGATCCGACGATATCGGTGAACAGGACGGTCGCCAGGACCCGATCAGGCTCGGCGCCAGTTCGGACGCCGGTAAGAAACTCCTCGATCTCCCCCAGGATCGCGTCGGTGTTGCCGATCCATGGCAAATGGTCATCGCCAGCCAGGTCGACGAACCTCGCGT
>VBHQ01000122.1 GCA_005880395.1 Chloroflexota bacterium | reverse complement strand
GGGAGCTGTCGAAACAAGTGCGGCGAAGAGTTTGGAGACGACCGGTCTCCCGTTGGTCAACACCAATGGCTTGGTTAGCGGCTCCGTGCCGGCGCAAAGCGTCACGACGTATACCTTCACCAACGGTTAGGGCCCGCGGGTTACCGCGCGGCCATGATTATGCGGCTGTTCCGGTTCAGCGAATCAGGCGTTGTCGAATCCCAAAAAGAGCGACGCTGCCGCCACCAGCGCCCAGGACGCACGCCAGCACGCCGCCTCCGATCTCGACAATGTTCCCGACCGCTAACCCATTGATGATCGCCGCCAAGCCCAAGAGTGCCGCCGCCCCACCGACGAGAAGCCCCAGAACAATGGTCGCCGGTGTTACCCAGGTTGTCCGCAGGGAGAGTCCGCCCGGGCGGGACCAGAGCACGCCCATGACGCGATCGACCAACGGCAGCAGCCCCAGCTGCAGTTGGTCAATCGGTGGGTCACCGGCGGGAACGCGCGTCCAGGGGTAGCTCACCAGAGCGCAACGGCGGCGCCCGCCAAACCTTAGTGCGCTTCCGGTTGATTCCGAATTCGGTGACTCCTAGACTGCCGCAACGTGATCAAACTCGACCTCCGGCTCGTCGCTCCGTTAGTTGCCATCGGCCTGGCCGCCTGCGGGACCGTTGGCGCAGGCCCGGTTTCGAGCACGGCGGTAGCGGCGCGCCAGCCAGTTGGCGCGGCGCAGCGTCAACCCACCGTTTCGGTCGAGTCAACCGAACCACGCGTGCCCCGGGCGTTCGCAATGAGTCCGGCGTACGTTGCCAGCGAGCTCAGCACCGTCGAAGAGACAATCCGCCTGCCTTCATTGCAGCAAACCGATTACGTGGCCCTCGGCGCACGCCAGCAGACCGCCTATCACATGCTCGAAGCGCGTCCTGAGTGGATTCCCAACGTGCTCGCCGCCGTTACGCCGTCGATCCGTCCCGCGGTGGAAGCGAACCTGACCGCCGCCCAGCAGATCGGCACGCTGAATGGCCTGAGCACCGCCTTGCCGCACTGGAAGATCATCGCGCCTCCGGCGCCCAACGTTCTCCTGTCCTACTACCAGGAGACGCAGCAGACCTACGGCGTGGCCTGGCAGTACCTTGCGGCCATCAACCTGATCGAAACCAACATGGGCCGCATCCAGGGACTCAGTTCCGCCGGCGCACAGGGCCCAATGCAGTTCATGCCCGCAACCTGGGCCTATTACGGCCGCGGCGACGTCAATAATCCGCACGACGCCATCCTGGCCGCCGGCCGATACCTGCACGCACACGGCGGGCCGCAGGACATGACAAGGGCGATCTACGCTTACAACCCCAGCATGCTTTACGTGCGGGCAGTGCAGCTCTACGCCCAGCAAATGTTCGACAACGCGCGCACCTTCCTCGCCTACTACAACTGGCAGGTGTACGTGCCAACACCTGCGGGCGACACGTTGCTACCCGTCGGCTTCAGCGGCTAACGCCGCTAACTCGTCAGCACACGCGAAAGAAATCGGTAGGTTCGCGCCAGCGCGTCCTCGATCGCGCCCTTGTGCTCGACCGCTCCATAGCGGAGGAAGCCATGGGGCGCCCCGGGATAGGTGATGACTTCCTTATTGGAAGCAACGGCGTTCTCGAACGCGGTGATCTGCTCGGGAGGGATTCCCGGGTCGGCGCCTCCGAAGACGGCGAGTATCGGGATCCGGATCTCGGGTGCGAGCACAAGCGGCGACATTCGCTCCGGCTCGGCCTGAAGAAAGCCATAGAAGGAAACGACGCAGGCCAATCCCCCGGTTCGGGCCGCCGAGATCAATGCCAACCGGCCACCCATACAGAATCCCCAGCAGCCGACCCGCTGCGCGCCCCGGGCCTGCAAGTCGTCCACGGCCGTCTGCATATCGGCGAGGAAGCGTTCGTCGGACAACTGTTGAGCTCGCTCGCGTGCACGCGCCATCGCCTCGGGCTTGGTCCCGGTACGCTCCGGCGCTTGCATCGTCGCGGGTAGATCGCCCTGACGCCCGAAAAAGTCCACCAGCGCCGCGGCATGCCCGTGCTGGGTGATGCGACGGGCAAGATCCTTATAGAACTCGGTGTAACCCCAGATGTCGTGAATGAGGACCACGGCACCGCGACGAAAGCCGGTCGCCGGTTCGGCAACGAACTCCCGGAGGACAGCGCCGTCGGCGGCCGTGAGCCGTCGCTCCTCTTCCTTGACGGCAGCCGCGGCCCGTGGACCGAAATCATGCCCCGGCGCCGTGCACATCCGGCAAGTCTAAGTACAACTCAACGGTTGAAGCTGAGCGCACGCACGAAGACGGCCGCGCGGTCCATCGCCTGGTCGACGACCGGCAGAAGACCATGGCCCATACCCGGAAAGATCACCAACTCAGCCTTCTTGAGCCGCCGGACGTTCGATCGCAGCAGGTCGACGCGGGCGAATGGATCCCGATCACCAGAGAGAAGCAACACCGGGCAGGTGATCGACGGCCAGTGCTCGATCCGCAGGTCCTCGGGGTGCCCCGGTCGATGAAGGGGGTAACTGAGCAGGATCAACGCGGCGTATCCGACCTGGACGGCCGCCATGCTGGCAACCCGACCGCCGTAGGAGTGCCCGCCCGCGATCGACCCGGCCACAACCTTTTCTATGAAGACCGGTACCGCGCGCTCCGCCTTCGACCGCGGCAAATCGATCGCCTTGGCCTTGAGCCGGCGATGCTCGAGGGCCGTGACATAGGGCCGCATGCTGGTCGCGTCGCCAGAGGCGCCGTGAGCCAGAAATATCGTTGGGATATTCGGTGACTGCGACGGCACCCGTTAACATTAGTGCCGCGACTCATGGCACGGGTCCTGCTCGTCGAAGACGAGCCCAACATCGCGTCGATCATCATTTTCAAGCTGAAGCGAGAAGGCCACCAAGTCAGCTGGCAGGCGAACGCTCCCGCCGTGCTGACCAGCGCCGTCGAGTTCAAGCCCGAGCTCATCTTGCTCGACTCGACCCTGCCCGACGGCGACCCGTTCCTGCTGCTCGCCGCCCTTGCGGCTGAGACGCCCGTCGTGATGCTGACTGAGTTTCGCGACGCCGCGACGCCTCAACGGGCTCGGGCTCGGGGCGCGGTGGCCACGGTTGAGAAACCATTCAAGCCGACCCAGCTGGCACGGCTGGTGGCCCAGCTGACACCCACCACCACCGCGGCTGGCCGATGATGACTGTCCTCGCCCGCAAGCAGGGCGCGGCGATCGTGATCCGCGACCGGATTCTGGGAATCTTCACCGACAAGGGGTTCACGCCGGTCGATTTCAAGGTCGAGCTCGCCATGAAGCTGGCCGCTCGCCTCAAATACACCCCCGTCCTGCCGGCCCAGGAGATGGAGGAGCCGGATCTCGTGCGGTTCCTGACCGACACGACCCGACTGTAGGAGGCGCGTTCCGCCGCCGTTATCCTGGCCAGTGGCCAGTGAGTTCGAGCGCGTCCTGGAGAACGGTCGGATTGCTGAGATGGAGGGCAATGTCCGGGAGGCGCTGGTTCGGTATGAGGCAGCTGTCAAACTGTCGGGCACGCAGGCGCTCGCGCGTCTTCGTCTAGGCACCCTGTGCCACCGGATTCGTGACTACGACCGGGCACGCACGGTACTTGAAGAGGCGAGCCGGATCGATCCGAATAATGCCGAGGTTGCCTTTCGCCTGGGAATGACCTGCGATGCGCTGGGCTTTCGCGAGGCTGCCCGAGCGGCCTACACCCGAACGATGATGCTCGCCCCGAGCTCCTGGCAAACCTGGTTCCTCATCGGGCGCGACCACCGGCAGCTGGGGCACGCTGAGATCGCGCGACTTGCTTACCGACGCGGTTTGAGCCAGGCGCCAGACGAGCCGGAACTGCTCGCAGAGCTCGGCTCGCTGTTATGGGAGATGGGCAAGCGTGACGACGGCTATCCCTTGCTCGAGCAAGCCGCAAAGGCGTGCGCTGTCGATCCAGGCCTGAGCTTGCAACTCGGACTCGCCGACATGGAACGGGGTGATCTGGTCGCCGCCCAGCGGAATCTCACCGTGGCGAAGCATCTCGACCCGAGCGACCGCCGCATCGACCTCGCCTTGCAGGATCTCGCCATGCGCCTCAGGCGCGGTGGGAAGCGAAAGCACGCCGCCTGATCAAAAGCAAAAGGCCGCCGATGAGGCGGCCTCTTGTGGGGAGGAGGGGGGCGATGTTTGGGT
>VBHQ01000121.1 GCA_005880395.1 Chloroflexota bacterium | reverse complement strand
TCCGATCGCGCTGGGCCTGGCGGCGGCACAGGTCAACGTGTTCGTCGATACGGTCCTAGGGACCTCGCTACCCCACGGGCGGGTGGCGGCGCTGCGCTACGCCGACACGATCGCGCAGTTGCCACTCGGCACGTTTTCACAGGCGCTCGCTTTCGTGCTGTTCCCCTTTCTGGCGCGGGATGCCGCGCTGCGGGCGATCGAGTCGATCCGGCACCGCACCTCACTCGCCTTGCGCTTGAACATCTTCGTACTCGTCCCGGCATCGGTCGGCCTCGCTGTCCTGGGTGTTCCGATCGTCGCGTTGCTATTCGAACGTGGTCAATTCGGGCCCGAATCCGTGCGGGAGACGGCGATCGCCCTAACGTTTTTCAGCCTCGGCCTCGCCGGCCAGGCGGCGACCGCGCTGCTGGTTCGTGTCTTTTACGCGCTGCAGGACGTCATGACGCCGCTGCGCATATCCCTGGTCGTGATCGCGGTCAACCTCATGACGAACGTCGTGCTGGTGCGCCTGCTTCAGCAGGGCGGTCTGGCGCTGGGCACGTCGATCGCCGCCACCCTGAATGCGGTGCTGCTGGCGCGCGCGCTCCGCGGCCGCTTGCAGGGCCTGGAGGGCCGGGCGTTGCTGCGGACGGCTGGCCGAGCGCTCATCGGGGTCGTGCCCATGGCGCTGGCGGTCGCTTTGACGGTTTACGGCATCACCCGCTTCTCAGTGTTCGGCGGCGGGTTCCATCAGCTGGCCGCCGTGGTGGCAGCCGTCGCTGTGGGCGCGTGTATCTACCTCGTGGTACAGCTGATGCTCCGCAGTGAGGAGGTTGGCGTCCTGCTTTCGGTGGTCAGGCGCGAGCAGCCGCGCGTGTAGGCTCGTGACGGCGTGACACTGGTCGTCCCGGCGTACGCGAAGCTGAACCTGACGCTCGATGTGATCGGCCGGCGGCCCGATGGCTACCACGAAATCGACTCGGTGATGCAGAGCATCTCCTTGCATGACCTGCTCTGGGTCGAGCGGACCGACTGCCGGGTCTTCGATGTGGTCGGCCCGCCGATCGAGGGCGATAACCTCGTGCTGAAAGCCGCGCGCGAGCTCGAGGGCGCGACCAGCCGTCAGCTGCCGTTCACGATCCGGCTTTTCAAGCGGATCCCGATGGGGGCCGGTCTGGGTGGCGGCAGCGCCGACGCCGCGGTCTTCCTCAAGGCGGCGAACCAGCTATACGGTCTGATGCTCAAAACGGCAGAGCTCGCTGAGATTGGCGAAAGGGTCGGCCACGACGTGCCTTTCTTTCTTATCGGTGGAACGGGGCGGGCCACCGGCCTGGGTTCGACGCTCATGGCACTCCCACCCCTGCCAATACGGACGAGGTTCCTCGTCGTTTGTCCGCCCGTCCAGGTTCCCACCCGCATCGTCTATGAAGCCGTCGATTCGAGCGCCCCGAGTGCGAAACGGACGACCGCGCTGGTGGAAGCGCTGAAGAGCCCCCACCCTGCCCTCCCCCATAGGGGGAGGGAAATCGCGCAGTTCGGAAATGATCTCGAACCGGTGACCCGCCGCTTGTTCCCGACTTACGACGATGCGGTCACCCGACTGCGCTCGGTGATCCCCACGCTGACCATGACCGGCACCGGCGCTGCGCTTTTCGCCCCATTCGAGGATCCGGTCGAAGCCGCCGTGGCGCTCGATGCGCTCAAGCCGCTCGGCTTTCCAGCCTGGCTTGCCCATCCCGTACCGGCGATCTGATGCGCGCCAAACTTGGGCCGCGTGGCTCGGCCGCCCTTTGGGCGGGGAAGCTGACCGCCGCACTCAGTCGCGGATTGCGGCGGGGCGGTGGGACGACGCTGCCGGGCGATGTGTCACGCTGGGTCGACCCCGCGATTCTGACCAAGCTCGCGCGGAGCCTCGACCAGGGCACCGTCGTGGTTACCGGTACCAACGGCAAGACGACGACCGCGGCGCTGCTGCGGCATATCCTCGATGCCGAAGGCCGGCAAACGGTCGCCAATCAGAGTGGCGCCAACCTGATCTTCGGCGTCACCGCCGCCCTCGTCAATCAGACCGCCTGGTCGGGTGACGTGCCGGCGCGCGCGGGCGTCTTTGAGATCGATGAGGCGAGCCTGCCCGCGCTGGTCAAGGAGATCGCGCCCGGGACGATCCTCGTGACCAATCTCTTTCGCGATCAGCTTGATCGCTATGGCGAGCTCGAGACCACGGCCGGGCATATTCGGCGAGCCCTGAGTCAGGGGCCGGAAGGGGTGACCGCCGTGCTCAATGCCGACGACCCGATGGTCGCCGCGCTTGGAGAGGGGTTGCCACGGGTGCTCTACGCAGGACTCGACGACGTCTCATTGCTCCAGCCCGAGCTGAGCCATGGCGCCGACGCGAAGTTCTGTCCTCGCTGCGGCAGCGCCCTCGCGTTTGACGGGGTGTATTTTGGCCACGTCGGACACTACCACTGCCCGACGGGCGACTTCACCCGCCCGGTCCCGGACGTTAGGGCCACGTCGATCGTCATCGACGGGATGGAGAGGATGCGGCTGCGGGTCGCCGATGCTCGCGAGGTGGAGCAGGTCGAGGTTCCGCTTTCCGGCCTGTACAACGCTTACAACGTCGTGGTCGCCATCGCGGCCGCCCGAGCGCTTGGCGTACCGCTCAGCCGGAGCGCGAGGGCCCTCAAAAATTTCGCGCCGGCCTTTGGACGAATGGAGAGGATCCGGGTCGGCGGGCGCCCAGCCTTGCTGCTCCTTGCTAAGAATCCAACCGGGTTCAACGAGGTCCTGCGCACGGCGATTCGGTTCGGCGGCGGTACATCCTTTCTTATTGCGCTAAACGACCGTATTGCCGACGGTCAAGACGTCTCCTGGATCTGGGACGTCGATTTTGAGCAGCTGACCAACGTCGCCCGGCATATCGTCGTCACGGGCGATCGCGCGCTCGACATGCGGGTCCGGTTGAAATATGCCGAGATCTCGGCAAACAGGATCGAAGTGGTCACCGAGTGGCCGGCTGCGCTACAAGGCGCCGCCGAGGCGACTCCTGAAGGAGAGACGCTCTTTATCTTGCCGACGTACACGGCCATGCTCGAGCTGCGTGCCGTGCTAACTCGACAGGGCGCTCTGCGCCCGTACTGGCAGCGGCAAACGGTTGAGCCGAAGCCAGACCGCTCCTAGGGCCGCCGCAAGCAGGAGCGCGGCGATGCCGCCGACGTGGGAGATTACAGCGACCGCCGCCAGCGTACTGGCGGGGCCGCCTTGGAAGGCGCTGAGCACCAGCAGAAAAAGGCCTTCATAGGTCCCGACCGAGCCGGGGGTCACGCTAATCGCCTGTGTGATCACAAATAACGTCAAGGCGAGGTAAAGCGTCATGAACGGGAGATTCGGACTGACCGCGCGGAAATACGCGACCAACCCGAGGGTGGGGATGACCCAGATCACCAAGCTCAGCAGTCCGCTGGTCGCAAACCGTTGTGGTGAGCGCAGGAGGGCAAGCCCTCTCAGGACGGAATCGGTCAGGTTGACCACCGGCTCGCGGAGCCGATCCGGCAAGAATCGGCTCAGACGCTCCACCACCGAGACGGTCCGAGTTCGATTCAGGATCATGACGTAGGCCCCTATCCCGACGGCAAGCGAGATCGCCGAGAGGACGGCGAGGCCGCTCCAGACGCCGCCGGCATTCGACCGCTCGCCGGATAGCAACGCGGTGGCGATCGCGAGAACCAACAACGCCAGCACATCGAGGACGCGTTCGAGCACGACCGTGGCCCCGGCTTCACCGATCCCGACATCGGTGCGCTGGGCAATCATGCCGATGCGCAATAGTTCGCCGAGCTTGAAGGGCGAGACCGAGTTGACACCGAATCCGACGGCGGTCACTGCGGCGGCGTCGCCGAAGGTCGCTCGGTCACTCGAGGCCGAGAGGATCAGCTGCCATCGCCAGCTGCGGATGGCGAGAAACCCAAGTGACGAAAGCATTCCGAGGAGGACCCACCCGAGGGAAGCGCGGCGGATCGCGGCGGCGACCTCTGTCGGATGGACGCTGCGCAGCAAGCCATACAGAATCAACAGCCCGACGATGAGTAGACCGGCTGCCTGCAGCCAGCGACGCCGGCTCATGAGCGACCCGCGAGCCGGATCACGGTCGCCATCGCACGAAAGATTTCTCGCTGAGAGATCTTCGACTGGCCGAGGGCTCGCTCCATGAAGGTTATCGGGACTTCGACGATCGCCATT
>VBHQ01000120.1:4214-11073 GCA_005880395.1 Chloroflexota bacterium | reverse complement strand
CTTCATCAGTGGCTCCTGGATTTCATGGCACGGACCGGTGCAAAAACTGCGTCTATTGTATCCATGGATGTTTTCTATGGACCCGGCCGGAAACGATAAGCCGACCGCTAGCTCTGGACCGTGGCGAGGCCCGAATGATAGGCGGCAATCAAGGGCTGGAAAGTGCGGTCATTCCAGTCATCGTTCGCCGTGACCGCCGCGGTATTCGTGGCCGTCGCCAGGCTGGCGTAGCCGGCGCGCATGGCCGCGTGCCGCGTGTCTGCCTCGGCCTTGTCGTTTCGGAGCAGGGCGGCGGCGTATTTCTGGGTCTCGTTGACGATCGAGCGCAGCGCGACGATTGCCCGCCGATATCCCGGCGACTGATCCGGTTTGTTCATGAGGACTTCCGCCACCCGCAGCCCGTGGTCGGCCTGCACGTACAACGCGTCGATCTGGACGTACCCCTGGTTGTCGATTGCGGTCAACATCTTCGCTTCGGTCACCGAGGCGAAGAAAAAGCCCTGTTGGAGTCGCTCC
The DNA here is from genome assembly GCA_005880395.1 of Chloroflexota bacterium. Lineage (GTDB taxonomy): Bacteria > Chloroflexota > Dormibacteria > CF-121 > CF-121 > CF-13. The sequence continues at coordinate 10,557 of VBHQ01000120.1, read as the reverse complement.
TGGTCGATCGCCGCGGTAAGCACCTGATTGGCGTCAGCGAGCGCCGCCAGGGCGGTAGCGGTCCGCTGCCGTGCTGCATGAAGGGTGTCGCTCCTCGAGGCCGCCGCGGCGACTGCCCACTGCGGTTGCAGGGCGCCGCTGAGCGCGCCTGCATCAGCCGTCGCAAGGTTGCGGGCGGACTCGTATTGGGCCAGGTTTGCGGTCGACTGTGTCAACAGCCGGTCATCCGATTCACCGCCTCCCGAGCTGCTCCGAGTCAGGAATTGCTGGATCGCGGCATCGATGACCGTCTGGTGTTTTGCCGCGAGCGCCAGGGCGTGGCTGTCGCCAGAGACCTGGGCATCGGCGAGCGCGGGCTCCACCAGCAGCAGCGCGGCTGCGGCCGCAAGGAAGCAGCCCCCAGCCGCGATCAGGATGCTGCGACGGCGCATGTTGCCGTATCTCTCAACCCCGAGGGGCTCCGTTCCCTGCAGAATTGAGGAATGTTCACGGAGGGTTCAATTGCGCGTCGCCCTCACGTTTGACGCCGAGCACCCCAGTCGGAGTCAGTGTCCGTCAGGCGCAGCGGGCGAGCTGGTCGCGAGTCTCGCCTCAGCCGGTGTTCGCGCCACCTTTTTCATCCAGGGTCGCTGGGCCACGGCGTATCCGCTCTTGGCGAGATCAGTGGCCGCGACCGGGCACTTGATCGGTAGCCATTCCCATTTCCATGCGCCGCTTCCGAATTTGACTGACCGCGGTCTTTCGGACGACCTGGAAAAGGCAGAGACCGCCGTTTGGCATATCACGGGCGTTGATCCGCGCCCGTGGTTTCGCTGTCCTTTTGGCGACGGTGCAAATGATCCTCGGGTCGTCGGCGCGCTGGCCGAGCGCGGCTACCGGCATGTTCCCTGGTCGGTCGCCGCCTCCGATTGGGAAGACGAACGAACGGCGCAATCGGTCGAGGATGACACCGTCGATCAGACGCTCGCGTTCGGCGACGGAGCAATTGTGCTCCTGCACACGTGGCCGGCGCCGACCGTGGCGGCGCTGCCCGGAATTCTCAAGCGCTTGCGCCTTGCCGGCGCGCAATTTGTAACGGTCGGAGAACTGTTCGGGTCGCGGAACCGAGGTTAGATGGCCTGGCCGCGTATCCCGTTTGAGGAGAACCCCTTCTGCAGGTGGCGAGCCGTAACCACTGTCTTGATGTTGCCGCGAACGTTGAAGTCGCCGACCACCTCGATATAGCGGGGGTCGAGCAGCGCGACCAGATCGTCCAGGATGCGGTTCACCGCGGTCTCGTGGAACATTTCCTGGTCGCGGAACTTGTTGATGTAGAGCTTGAGCGACTTGAGCTCCACCAGCTTGCGGTCCGGAATGTATTTGATCCTGATGGTGGCGAAGTCGGGGAAGCTCGACTCGGGCGCAAGGCAGGTGAACTCGGGGATGGTGAAGTCGATCTCGTAATTTCGGTCGGGATTGCCGTTGGAGACCGCTTCCAGTGTCGACTCCGCGATCATCTTCGCGCCATATTTCATGGCGTTAATGCTAAGGGGAGCTCCAGTTGGATCCGTCCCAGATCCAGGTGTCGTTGAGCGCCCCGCTCTGGCCCTGATTCAGCCCCTGGCCGCCGAACAGGACCATCACGTGATGATCGGGGTCGTAGACCATGGACGCGTCGTCGCGTGCAGGAGGACTCTGCGCTGGCGACGGCTTGTGCCATACGTCGCCGTCGTAGATCCAGGTGTCGGCCGGAACAGGGGTGGCGCGGGTGGCGGGCTTCCCCCCGAACAGCACGATGGCCCGCTGGTTGCTATCGCCGGCCATGCTTGGCGCACAGAGTGCCGGCGGCGGAGCGCCCGAGGTGGTTTTCGGTACCCAGGTGCCGCCATCGAAGCCGTAGACCGTGGCGTCATGAGCGTCGCTGCAATCTCCGAACCGCACGACGAGGTTGGCGCCAATCAGGAAGCCGGACTGCGGACGAAGGCCGCCCCCAGGACCCGGGATGCTCAGTTGCGTCCAATCCCCGCCATTCCATGACCACGTCTCGTTGATCGGGGTCGGCGGGCTCGTGCTCTGATTGACCCCGCCATAGACAATGATGGCGCTACCTTCGAGCCGAGGCCTCCGAAGAGAATGACCTGGCGGTTTACCTCGTCATAGGCTATTGCCGCACCATGGCGCGCCGGCGGGCTGATGGTCAGACCCTGGCGTTGCGTCCAGGTCGAGCCGTTCCACGTCCAGGTGTCATCGAGGAGCGTCTGCCCCGCCAGCCCGCCGAAAAGGACCAGGTTGTGCCGCGTCTCGTCATACGCGGCGGCCGCAGCCCAGCGACCGATCGGTAGCGCCGTCGTCTTTGCGGTCGTGATTGGCGAAGCGGACGGCCGGATGGTTGCCGTAGGGGCGGCTGAGGCCCGAGGTGTTGGGCCGGATCCACAGGACGAGAGCACCAGGAGGGCCAGCAGCGGAATTACCCCAATGGTGCGCGGGCTCACAGCGTTACCGTAAATGCCACGCGCGAATCGAAGGTTGTGCCGTCGCCATTGATGAGCTCGATGACGTAGTCCTGGACCGCCCTGCCAGTCGGAACCTTGACCGTGATGGTGGAGGCGTTGACCAGCACCGGTGCGATGCCATCGAAGCCGCCGCTCGAGCCCGAGACTGGCAGGAAGCGGACTCGCAGGGTCTTACCGGCCACAAAGCCGACGCCCTGGATGCTCACGACGCTCTCGTGGGCCGCCGAAACTCGCGCCGGACTCACCGACTGTATCGATAACCCGGTGCTGGGCGAGCTGGTTGTCTCGCTGCCTCGCAACTCGAGCCCGCTCGGGAAGGCGGCCAGCGGGACGGACGTCCCAGCTTGCCCACGCCACCGGTTGATGTCCGATTGCGCCAGCTGGATGGGCAGTCCATTGCCCGGGTTGATGAGCACGGCGATCACTTTGGCGCCGGGGCCGACCACCGGACCGCCGATATTCCCGGGCCGGTCGTCGAGGCGAAGCCCCAACGTCGTTGAGGTCATGGTGGCCACGGTCGCCGGCGTCGACGGATTGAGATTGGCGATTTTGGGGCTCGCCAGCAGCACGACCGGGTCATTGACGCCAACCGCCGCCGAGTCGCCGGTGGACAGGGCTCGGCCGTCCGTGCTCGCCCTGAACATCGCCACGCCCAGCATGGGGTCGCTGCCCAGCACTCGTACGGTGTGGCTGCCGCCGGTGTTGTCGATCAAGCGCAAGCCCGTGGTGCCATCGACCAGGGTAGACGCGGTCACAAAATCCCCCTGGGTATCGATCAAGAAGGCGGTGCCGAAGCGATGATCGTTCGCGATCGTCATCACGCCCTGCAAGGCTTTGTCCCGTTCATCCGGCAACAGGACCGCCGCCGGTGGCGCAGTCGGGCTTGGGGTGGGCGATGATGTCACTACCGGATGCAGCGTGAGCTGGCGGGCGACCGCTGGCGCCAGCGCCACCAGGCCCATCAAGACCAGGGTGATCACGAGTGCGCCGAGCAGCTGCTCGCCACGGCCTTTGAAGAACGGGGCCACACCGATGCAACGTCGTCGCCATGGCCTTTCTTGGGCTCAGCCTTCTATTACAGTCAGGCGATGCGGCTGCACAACACTGAAACTGGGGCGGTGCAGCCGCTCGAGGGCCGCGACGGCCCGATTCGCATCTACGTCTGCGGCATCACGCCCTATGACACCACCCATCTCGGCCACGCGTTCACCTACGTCGCGTTCGACGTTTTGGTGCGGGCCTTGCGCGCGAAGGCGATCAAGGTGCGCTACGTGCAGAACGTGACCGATGTCGACGATGACATCATTCGGCGGGCCCGCGAGCTCAACACGACCTGGGATCGGCTCGCCACTAAGGAAACCGCGCTCTTCGAAGCGGATCTCGCCGCGCTCAATGTCCACGCCCCGGACGTCTTTCCCCGGGCAAGTCAAACCATTCCACGGATCATCGAGCTTGTCAGCAAGCTCGAAGCCCAGGGGCATGCCTATCGCAGCGATGGAAATGTGTACTTTCGAGTCGACAGTGTTACTGACTACGGCCGTTTGAGCCGGCTTTCGCGTGAGGCCATGGTCAAGGTGTCCGGGGAGCGGGGCGCCGATCCGGCTGATCCCCGGAAACGAGATCCGCTCGACTTTGTTCTCTGGCAGCGGAGCGCACCCGGCGAGCCCCTCTGGGCCAGCCCCTGGGGTGAGGGTCGTCCCGGCTGGCACATCGAGTGCTCGGCGATGGCCTTGCAGCACCTCGGCGACCAGATCGACATTCATGGTGGTGGCAGCGACCTGATCTTTCCGCATCACGAAAGCGAGATTGCGCAGTCCGAGTCGGCCACCGGTGTGCGGCCGTTCGCTCGCATCTGGGCGCATGTCGGCATGCTGCGGTATCGCGGCGAGAAGATGAGCAAGTCGCTGCGCAACCTCGTCCTCGTGCGTGACCTGTTGCAGCGCTACGATTCCGACAGCATTCGGGTCTTGCTGCTCCGGCATCATTACCGGGAACCATGGGCGTACGAAGAAGAGCAACTTCAGGACGCCCAGGAATGGACGAGAGCTTTACAGCAACGCTCCAAGCCCGTCAACGCCGAGGAAGGCGCGCCGCCGCCGGCCGTACGCGAGGCGCTGGAAGACGACCTCGACACGCCTCGCGCGCTGGACGTGTTGCGTCAACTCGTCGAGGGTGGTGATGCGCGATGGCGTGCCACCGCCGATTTGCTTGGCCTCGGCCTCGGTAAGGCTTCCTCGAGCGAAATGGGAAAGACGCTCGGATGGCCGGCGCCTTTTCACGATCCGTCGAATGACCGGCGGGTCAGGCCTGCTCGATGATGCGGTGAACCTGCGGTAACCGCGGCGGAGGAAAGGCTGGGAGATGCTCCGGGCCGAGCGCCTGGAGCTCATCTCGAAGCTCGCCGATCTCGCGGACCAGCCGCTCGACATCGATCCCCATACATTGCGGGCGGTATGGTTCCAGCTTTATGAGCCCCTGGCCGAACTTGGCGACAGCGCCTCGCCAGTTCCCCCGCTGCCAGTGATAGAACCCGACACCGACCTGGAGGATCCCCTGATAGAGGTACCGAACGCCATCGGGTTCCGTGATCCAGATCGCTTCCAGCGTTTCGTGCTGCTCAAAGAACTCTCCGCGGTTGAACTGCTCGATGCCGTGCAGGAGCTCGTCAGGCGGAGGATCATCGCAGCGCGCGGTGCGCGCAGGCGTGGATTTTTTGATCCGGGCTTTCACGCCGAGGACTGGCTGACAGTCGCCGACGCGAGGGCCGTGTTGCCGTCCGGGGAGGCAGCGGGCAATTCCAGGTAGAAGGTGGTGCCTTTGCCCTCCAGGCTGTTTGCCCAGCTCCGTCCTCCGTGTGCCTGGGCAACCCGGCGCAGCAGGTAAAGACCTAACCCCTGGCCGCGGACCGGTTGCTCCTGGGCGAGCGGCCCGAAGAGCTCTGCCAGATGGTCTGCCGACATCCCAGGGCCGTCATCCTTCACCATCAGCTGGACGCGATCGGCACCCGCTTCGCGCAGGCGGACCTGGACGACGGTCGCCCCGCGCGCATGCTTGATGACGTTGTGCAGCATCTCGTCGAGTGCGGCCTCGAGTAACACGCTGTCACCCCAGACCTCAGCGTGCGTGTCCAACTGCAGTCGCAACTCCATTCCCGCGGCGGCGAGCCGCTCGCGGATGCGCGCGGCTGCGGCCTGGGCCACAGCGCCGAGGGAAACTCGAACAGTGAAGGCGAGCTCGAGCGGCAGGCGCGAGAGCAAGAGCACCTGGTCGGCGACCCGCATCAGCGTCTCTGACTGTGTCGCCAGCCGCTCCGCAACCAGCGCCATCTGGTCGGCGGGAACTTCGTTGTTGCTCAGCATGTCGGCATAGCCTCGGAGAATCGCCAGCGGCTCCTTGACGTCATGCGAAGCGAGCCGAAGCGCGGATGCGGGTGTGCGCACCTGGCCATTGCCTGGCGTGGCTGCCCAGCCGAGTCGCGGCGCGATCAAGGCGGTCACGAGGAGCAGCAGGGTCTCATCCGTCTCGCTAAACACCCGAGGGCCTTTTCCCAGAACGGCGATCGTTCCCGATGCGCGGCCACCGGCGACGCCGAGCCCGGTGCCCAGGTAACTGGCGATGTCGAATCGCTGCCGCATCGGCAGGTTGTTATAGGCCGTCAGCTTGCCCGCATCGCGGATGTTCAGAAGGCCGCCCTCGGCCTCGTCCTCGGCGGCGAGGAACGTCTCGCCGAGCGGCAGTCGCAGCCCCGGCTCGATGGGCACCCCTTGATCGACGTGCGCCGCGACGATCTCGAGAGTGTCGTCTTCGACGCGGGCCAGGAATACCGCTCTCGCGTCGAGCGCCTGCCGCAG
>VBHQ01000120.1:0-4162 GCA_005880395.1 Chloroflexota bacterium | reverse complement strand
TAAAATGGGCGACCATTGGCTGAGGTATCCAACGGCCGGGCGAACCTGCACCTGCATACGGTCTTCAGCGATGGCGAGCTGGCGCCCGCCGAGGTGGTCGCCGCCCACGCGGCCGCCGGCTTTTCGGCGATCGCCATCACCGACCACGACACGCTCGCCGGCCTCGACGACCTGGGCGCGATCGAGACCCTGCATCCCACCATCATCCCCGGCGTGGAACTGTCGATCGAGGACGACCCCAAGCGGGGTCTCGTCGACGTCCATCTCCTGGGATATGGCTTTTTGCTCCAGAACCGGCGGCTGCGGCGCCGGCTGCACGAGGCGAGTGAGCAGCGCGAGCAGCAGAAGCGCGAAACGGTGCGCCGCCTGGCGGAGGCCGGCTATCGGGTGGAGTGGCAGCAAGTACGCGCCCGGGCTCGCGGCAATGTGGGAAAGCCACATATCGTCGCCGCCATCGAGGCGGCGCAGCCGGATATTCGGCGCGAAGATCTCTATGCCGTGATGGGGCCGGGCGGTGCCGCGAACGTCCCACGCGCCAAAGATTTGCCCCTCGAGGAAGCGGTCGGGCTTCTCCATGATGCGGGTGGCGTGAGCGTGCTGGCGCACCCTGGCGTCTACAAGCACGTTGGCGATCTGGAGGTTCTGTTTCACGCGGCGGCGGTCGCCGGCGTGCAGGGACTCGAGGTCAGCTATCCCCAGGCGCCCGATGATCCGTATGGGCCAAAGAGCGCCGCCCTGATGGAGCGGTTTACGGAGACGGCGGTCAAGTACGGCTGGGTTGCGACCGGCGGTGACGACTTCCACGGGCCGCAAGTCACTCCGCTGATCCGGCTCGCTGCGTGGACCGCTACCCCGGCCGCTTGCGTCGACGACCTCCTTGCCCGCCGAAACTAGCCGAGCATTTTTTCCCTCCGCCGCTTGCGGGGGAGGGTCAGGGTGGGGGCGCGGTCTACCTGGTGGTCAAGAATCGAGTGATGGCTTCGACGACGGCGTCCGGCCGATCGATTGGGAGAAAGTGTCCACCCGGATCGATGATTTCCACCGTGGTGTCGCGAAGCTTGTGCTTCAGGGTCTCGGCCCAGCGCGGCTCGAGATATTTGTCATTTGCGCCCCAGAGAATCAAGGACGGCGTCTCGATCTCCTGGATGTGGCGCGAGCGGCTGGTCAGGTCGCGGTTGTTAAGGGCGCGCGCTGCCCGCAAATAGGCGCGACGACCACCGAGGTCCTGGAACGGCCGCGTCCATTCATCAACGAGCTCATCCGTCACCCGGCCTTCCGTGACGGTGCCCGCCTCCAGCCCTTTACGGAGCCCATTCCGTAGATCGAGATTGACCAGGATTTGGTCCCAGACCGGCTCCTTGAGGCGGGCGATGTCGGGAATCGGCCAGTTGTTGTCGACGACACTGTCGATCAGGATCAGGCGTGCGACGCGCTGCGGCTCGTCGACGGCCATCAGCTGCGCTACGCCCCCACCGATGTCGTGTCCCACGACTGCCGCTTGGTGAACGCCAATTGACTCCATGAAGGCGACCATGTAGCGCGCCTGGGCGGCGATCGACAGGTCCGCATCCAGACGCTTGTCCGAGTCTCCGTAGCCGAGCAGGTCAGGAGCGAGGACGTCGAAGGTGCCTGAGAGGGGATCGATGACGTCACGCCAGAGATAGGACGAACTCGGAATGCCATGCACGAGCAGGAGAGCCGGGCCCTGCCCTTTGCGCAGGTAGGCGATGTCACCGGCAAAGGTTCGGATCTTTCGCTTGCTCCGCGCGAGCGGCGCCGTACTGATGAGTTCGGTGGTCAGCGGTGGTGAAACTGTGGGGGTAGGCTGCCGCGCAAGCATCGCTGGAGGCACCGCGGGTTGAACCGGCGGCGGTGCCGGCGTTGGCGCCGGGGCGGTTATGGGCGGCGCCGTCTCGTCGATCGTTGAATCACGGGTGGCGCGCCGGCGTTGCAGGATCATGTTGGTCGAGCTGGCGCGCGCGACCAGTTGGTTTTGCTCGTCGTATACCTCTGCCTCGGCGACGACCAGCTGCTGTCCACGGTTGATCACGCGTCCCGTCGATCGCAGGATTCCGGACCCCTCGGTGACCGGCCGGATGAAGTTGATGTGCAGCTCCGCGGTCGTAAAGCTTTCTCCGGCAGCGCAGGTGCTGAAAACGGCAAAGCCCATCGCGCTGTCGGCAAGGGAGCTGATCGCGCCGCCGTGGGTGACGCCGTTCGGGTTGTAGTGCTCGGCCGTCGCGGGCATCTCAAAGGTCGCGCTGCCGTCAGCGACGGCGATGCAGCGCATGCCCAGGACCTTGAAATAAGGCGCTGGGTCGACCCCGGTGCGCAGCGCCGTCTCGAGCAGATCACGACCGGTCATCGCGGCCGGATCGAACATCGCCCGCATTGTAATGCGCTTGCGTCAAGTTCTGGTCGGTACCTCTGAGAAGACGCAACAGGCCGTCAGGCCTCGTCAGGCCAGCCAGGCCGGCAATTGGTTACGCGCCACCGGTAACGGTTGCGTGACGAGCGTGTGTCAGCTCATTACGTCGATGCAAGCCCAAGTTGCCGGCTGGAGTTTGTCCCGATGTAGGCCCGCAGCAAGGCCGCAGTTGGAAGGGGAAAAGGGGGACGACACTGAAGTACGCCGCGCCACGCTTTGCGACCCATTCGGCGGTATTGCTAATGGCGGCCGCCATGCCGTGGGTCGTGCTGCATGTGCCGGTTGGTCCCGCGCCCGCACTCGCCGGCAGCTCTGCCGGAACAGCGCTCGCCGGGGCGCCCTTCGGCCGATCGGTCGACGGGATCGGCTGGTCCATGAGTGGTTCACTCGTCGTCCCGGCCTTACCGGTCACCCCGCCGGCCGACAAGCACCGCGACATCGTCCACTACATCGCCGTCGATGGCGACACACTGCGAGCGCTCGCCGCCAAGTACAGCCTGTCGGTCAATACCTTGCTCTGGTCCAACCCGAAGCTGGTCGACAAGCTGAACGCCGGGCAAGAGGTGGTCATTCCGCCGGTCGACGGGGTGTTGGTCAAGGTCGCCACCGGCGATACCATCGCGGCGCTGGCTCAGAAATATCATGCGGAGACCGACGCGATCGTGCAGTTCAATTTGCTGCGCCATCCCGAGGCCCTGCCGCTCGACCAGTACCTGATGATCCCGTACGGGGTTGGCCCGGAGCCGCCCTCAGCGCCGCAGGCGAATGCGCATACCGTGAACGTCGGCAAGCGCACCTGGTACGTCACCCCGGTCTGGTCCTCGGGCGGTGGGATTTATCCCTTTGGGCAGTGCACCTGGTACGTCAATACCCGCCGGCCGGCACCCTGGGGCGGAAACGCCTGGCAGTGGTACTCCCGGGCCAAAGCCTATGGCCGGCCCGTCGGGCCAACGCCTCGCGTCGGCGCCATCATGGTCACCTGGGAGTCGCCCTACTGGGGCCACGTCGCCTACGTTGAACAGGTCTATGCCGATGGAAGCTGGCTGGTCTCGGAAATGAACTACGCCGGCGTCAACGGTGGCGGCTGGGGCAAGGTCAGCTTTCGCCACGTGGTTCCTGGCACGGTTCCGCTGATCGGCTTCATCTACTGAGCGCTTCGAGCTGACGGCCAACGGCGAGCACTGTCGCTTCGTCGTTCCATCGCCCCACCACTTGCAGGCCGATCGGCATCCCACGCTCCTGACGCCATGGAACGGAGAGCGCTGGCACGCCGGTGAGATTGAAGGGTGCGGTCAACCGGACGAGCGCGCCGTCGACGGGCTCCTCTCCGGTCCGCCACCTGACGGTCCGCGCCCCGATGAGCGGCGCCGTCATCGGCGTGGTTGGGAGGATCAACACATCCACGTCGTCGAACGCCCGCCGCAGCGCCTCACGCAGCCGCGTCCGCACGCGCTGCGCCAGTACATAGTCGCTCCCGCTGACGAGTGCCCCAAGCTGAAGCCGGACACGAACGTCGCGCCCATAGGCGCGGGGACGCGAACGAAACCATCGGGCATGGACGGCTGCCGCCTCCGCCCGCAAGGTCACCAGCTGGGTCGCTACGGTCCAATCCAGCTCCGGAATTCGCGTCTCTTTGAGGCGCATCCCACGCCTGGCAAGCGCCCTGGCGGCGTCCTCGGTCGCGGCGCGAACCCTCGGCTCGCATGGCGTCAGCAGACGGACACGAAGCATTCC
>VBHQ01000119.1 GCA_005880395.1 Chloroflexota bacterium | reverse complement strand
CTGGGCGACCTTGTTGTTCTGATCGACCATAAACGGGATGGCGCTGAAGGCCGCCTGGTCGACCTGGTTCAAGACGTCCTGCGGCGGCTGCTGATTCTTGTCGATGTAGTTCCATGCCGGCTGCCCGACCGTGTCGATGACTGAGGCAAACGTGACCGTATGCGCCTCCCCGTTCCAGGCTTGCTTGAAAACGGCGCTATCGCCCTGGCGAACTGTGAGGTGGTTGGGGAAGTAGCGGGCGAACATGTTGGCGAATTGGTCGTAGTGGTAATCGATGAGCACGGTCCGCTCGTTCTGATTGCTAGCCGCGCCAAAAAACGCACAGCCGGGCAGCAATAGGACGCAAACAACCGAAAGCGCGAGGCGGCGCACGACGCTAGGGTAGGAGAATGCCACCCTTGGCCGCCATCGCGCTAGCTTGCGGGGGCACAGGGTGCTAGCACCAGCGCGCTAGCGCTGGTCGGCCGTATAGGGCAGCAGGGCGACATGCCGAGCGCGCTTGAGGGCCACCGCGAGCCGCCGCTGATGCCGAGCACAGGTTCCGGTGACACGGCGGGGCAGGATCTTGCCTCGCTCGCTAACGAAGCGGCGGAGTCGCGAGACTTCCTTGTAGTCGATCAGGTGGATCTTTTCCGCACAGAAGTTACAGACCTTCTTGTGCGGCTTTCGGTCGCGCTTATCAGGTGCTGGCGGCATGGCTTACTTTGTGTGGCTCCTTAGAAGGGAATGTCATCCGGGTCCACGTCGCGGGCAGCATCCTCGGTTGCGGGCGACGGGGCGCCCACCGCCGCGCCGACCGGCGTTTCGCTGGCTGGCTGCGACTGGCTGCGCGGCTCGAGAAACTGGATCTCGGTGGCGTTGACCTCCGTCGTCTTGCGCTTCTGCCCATCCTGCCCCTCCCATGACCGTGTCTGGAGGCGGCCTTCGACGTACACGAGGCTGCCCTTATGCAGGTACTGCCCCGAGAGCTCCGCGAGTTTCCGGTTGCCGATGTTCCAGGCGACGACGTTGTGATAGTCGGTGTATTCCTTCTTTTCGCCGTCCGCGCTCTGGCCGTAGCGATTGGTGGCTATGGAAAAGCTGGTCACGGGCGACCCGCTCGGCGTATAGCGCATCTCCGGATCACGCGTCAGGCGACCGATAAGCATCACTTTGTTCAGGTTCATTTGTTCCCCTCATCTTGTCGAACCAGTAAATGCCGGAAGACGGTGTCGGAGATCTTCAAGACGCGCTCAACTTCGGTGACTTTTGCTTGATCAAGGTCGAACTCTTCGACGACGTAATAGCCCTCGCGCTGGTCTTTGACGCTATAGGCCAGGCGGCGCTTCCCCCAGGGGGTGACCTTCTTGATCTGACCACCATTGGTCTGAATCAGCTGGCTAACTCTCTCGATCTCTTGCTGGACCGCTTGATCATCAAGCTCCGGCTTGACGATGTACATGAGCTCGTAGGGCGACAACCGGTGACCTCCTTTCCCCTGGGATTTGCCCCGTTTATAGCCTGACGGCAGCAACGGAGCAGGAAAGCGGACGCTAGTCTACCAAAGCTCGGCGGCCGCGAAACAAAAAAGAGCGGCCGCCCGAAGGCGGCCGCTGCGGAGGGAAACCGAACGTTCCGTTTATTTCTTGACCTGTCCGCCCTGGATCTCGCCCGACCACTTTCCGGTCGGCGTTCCGCGCTCCTCGATGAACTCCTTGAAACGCTTGAGATCGTTCTCGACTCGGCCCGGTGTTGCCTGAACCAGCTTGTCGCCGATTTCGCCGGCGGCGCCAGCCGGTGGGTCGTAGTCCAGGATCAGCTTGACCTTCGTTTTGCCGTCGATCGGCTGGAACTCAACCATTCCGTCGTTCTTGTCGCCGGTCGTAGCCTTCCAGGCGATGACCTGATTGGGCTTCTGCTGAACGATCTCGGCCTTCCACTGGCGTTCGCTCCCAGCCACCTTGGCCTTCCACTCGAGATGCTTGTCGTCCAGCTGACGAACCTTCTCGACGTTCTCCATGAACTTTGGAAAATCCTCGAACTGTGTCCACTGCGCGTAGACCTGCTCGACTGGCTTTTCGACTTCGATCGTCTTCTCAACGTGAGCCATGGAATGCAGCCCTCCTTGCGCTAGTTGTCCTTCCGGCTCCCTATCTTATACCCTCGCTATCCGATTTTCAAACCTCAGCAATATCACATTACGGCTGAGGTCGAGGCTCCGGGAATTCGGAGGCAATTGGTTCAAAACGGCGAACCTTGGTGGTCGGCGGGGGACTCGAACCCTCGACCTCTTGGATGTGAACCAAGCGCTCTAACCAGCTGAGCTAGCCGACCGTGCGGAAAATTGTAAGCCCCCTCCCTGAGGAGGAGGAAAATTATTGTCGTGCGGCTTTTGCGAGCGCTCGAGTGACCGCCTCGGCGGCCTCCATCGGGAGGTATTGGATGGCGTCATTGACGATGCGCTCCGCCTCGTCCGGCGCGAGCTTGCGCCGCACGACCTCGAGTTGCTGATCGACAAGATCAGCCATGATCTGCGACATCTCCTGCCGGCGGCGCCGCTTGAAGAGTTCTTGCTGGGCGGGGTACCCGTTGCCGAAGGCAACCGGAAATCCGAGCCGGTGCAGCTCCGCCAGATCGCGGAATACCGTCCTTGTGCTTACCTTCAGGCTGCCAGCCAGGTCGTCCACCCGGATGCCCGGTCGGGCGGTTGACATGGAAAGAATGACGAGCAACCGATGCAAGCGCGCCGCCTGATTCACGTTGCTGACCGTAGCACTGCGTGCATTCATCTGCAATTCAAGCCATCCTCGAGCGTTTCTGTTTATGGTGCAACGGGTAAAAGGGAGTGTTGAGACGTGTGCCCGCGCCCGGCGAGCCTCGAATTTCAGTTGGTAAGGTGAAGCATCCAAATGGCTAAAGAGAGCAAGGACGGCAAGGGGAAGACCCCCAAGGAGCCGCAGGCTGAGACACCGTTGGAGACGGCTGCCGAAAACGGGAGCAGCCCGGCCAAGGCCCGTACCGCCATTGACGATGTGATTGCCGCCATCGAGTCGGCGCGAGACAAGGTCATGGCCGACGAGGTCAAGGCCTTGACAAAACTGGGGATTCCGCGCGCGATGGCCTACCAGATGGTGGCGGCGCGCTTCCATCAGAACGTCGTAACGGATGGCGATTCCGGTACACCCGAGTTCGAAAACAGCCACTGGAACGATAGGTAGGGCTGGAGCGCGGCCGTGCTGACGGTCGCCGAGGCCCGGGACCGCATCCTGCGCCGGATTGCCGCGCTTGACAGCGAGGAACTCCCCTTAGGCGCGAGTCATGGCCACGTCCTGGCCGAGGATGTACGTGCAGGCAGTGAGGTGCCGCCGTTTGCCAACTCCGCGATGGACGGCTACGCAGTACTGGCGAGCGACGTCAGGAATGCCTCCGCTTCGCCGGTTCGCCTCAAGGTCGTCGGCGAGGTGCGGGCCGGCAGTCCCCCAACGGCAGCCGTTCGACCAGGCACCGCGCTGCGCATCATGACCGGGGCAATGTTGCCAGACGGCGCCGATGCCGTCGTTCGAGTCGAGGACACGAGCGAGGCGAACGACGAGGTCCAGGTCCGCGCCGGGGTTGAGCCTGGAACGAGCGTGCGCGCAGCCGGCAGCGACATCCACCTGGGCGACGTGGTTGCGGCGGCCGGCCGCGTGGTTACTCCTGGCCTCGTCGGCGTGATCGCATCGGCCGGGCGGACGTCGGTCCGATGCATCCGTCGTCCGCGCGTGCTGGTGCTGACGACTGGCGACGAGCTGCGTGCTGCTGGCGAAAGCCTGCAGCCGGGTCAGATCACCAATACGAACCGTTACACCCTCGCAGCGGCCGTGGAAGAGGCCGGCGGCCACGTCATCGACGTTGGCGTCGCCCGAGATGAGCGAGCGGACCTGCTCGATCATCTGCAGTCGACGCGTGATGCGGACTTGCTGGTGACCAGCGGCGGCGTGTCAATGGGCGCTTACGACCTGGTCCGGCATTTAATGGAAGCCACCGATACCGTCGACTTCTGGCAAGTTGCGCTGCGGCCAGGCAAGCCCCTGTTATTTGGAGAGCTCGGCGGCGTTCCGCTGATCGGGCTGCCTGGGAATCCGGTATCCACGCTCGTTTGTTTCGAGCTATTCGTTCGCCCAGCTCGACGAACTGGCGATGGCATCGCAGTGCGCCTCACGGGTGACCAGGGATCGCACGTGCTTCGATCGATGGCCGACGCCAACTGCTTCATCGTTGTGCCGCAGGGGGTCGGCGAAGTCAAGCCTGGAGAGACGGTCGCCATCCTTCCGCTGGCGCCGATCGGATAGAGAAACGATTTACTATCTTCTGCGAGGGGAGAAGCGGTGGCCAGACTCGATCCCGACAAGATTCGCAATATCGCCCTGCTCGGGCACAGCCACGATGGCAAGACCAGCCTGGCAGAGGCGATGCTGTATGCCGGCGGGACCGTCGACCGCCTGGGAAAGCCTGACGCCGGTAACACCACCTTCGATTTCGAGCCGGAAGAGATCAAGCGAAAGATTTCGATCGGCGCGTCGATCGCCCATTTGACCTGGGGCGATTACAAGATCAACCTGCTCGACACCCCGGGGTTTCAGGACTTCGTCGGTGATGTCTGTGGCGCGCTTCGTGCGGCGGAAGGGGCGGCCATCGTTGTCAGCGCGAACAGCGGCGTTGTGGTGGGCACCGAGCTGGCCTGGGAGCAGGTCCGCGCACGCAACCTTCCATGCCTCGTGGTCGTCAACAAGATGGAGAAAGAGAACGCCGACTTCTGGAGAGTCCTCGACAGCTTCAAGGAGTTCTCGCCCCGGCCCGTCGCCATCCAGGCGCCGATTGGTCATGAGACCGGCTTCAAAGGCGTCGTCGATTTGGTGACCAGAAAGGCCTACGAGTTTGACGAGCATGGCAAGCGGAAAGAGGTTTCGATTCCGTCCGACATGGCAGCCGAGGTGGAATCGCGTCGCTCGCCGCTGGTAGAAGCCGCCGCCGAAAGCGACGATGTCCTGCTCGAGAAATACCTGGACACCGGCCAGCTCACGGACACAGAGGTCATGACCGCGCTCGCCAA
>VBHQ01000099.1 GCA_005880395.1 Chloroflexota bacterium | reverse complement strand
CGCCGGTGCTGCCGCTCTATGGCTATGCCGCGGTCGGGTCGGTAGACGGCGAACCACGGGTCGCCGCCCTCCGGACGGATCAGTGGAAGGCCTGGGATCCCGAGGCGGCGGATCGCCGGCAGATCGGCATCGCGATCCGGACCGCGCGCCGCAGTCTGCCGGACAGCCGTTTGCTCCAGCACTTGGAGACCTGTGCGACCGACTACCGGTGCCTGACGGCCCAGAACATCTTTCTCCGGCGGGGCGAAGGCGCCATCCCGGTTTCGCCTGCCTGCAATGCCGCCTGCCTCGGCTGTATCTCGGAGCAGTGGGGCGACGTCGACTCCCCGCAGACGCGATTGGCGTTCGCCCCCAGCGCGGCCGAGATCGCGGAGGTCGCCGGCTGGCATCTCAGTGCCGGCGACGAAAACTTCGTCAGCTTCGGGCAGGGGTGCGAGGGCGAGCCGCTCACGCGCAGCTCTGCCCTGATCGAGGCCACCCGCCGGATCCGCGCCGCCGCTCCCGCCGCGACGGCGACCGCGTCCGGATCGTCAGGCTCGACCGCCTCGCCGCTCGCGGAACGGCCCAGCGGGCGCCGGCCCGGGAGGTGCATCAACGTGGTTCCCGCCGGCAGGGGAATCAGCGCATCAGGGCTGCCGATGTCCCATCCGCTGCGTGCCGCCGGCTGCAGGGCCCTGTGCACGCGAAGCCGTCCGTCCCCAGCGGCGTAGAGCAGGCTCGTCACCTGGCTACGTTACCCGAGCGTTCGAAGCCCTCGGCTACGGCAAGAGGTCGAGGGGATTCTGGGGAACACCCTGGTAGCGGATCTCGAAGTGCAGATGCGGGCCGGTGGCGCGGCCGGTGGCGCCCATCAAGCCAAGAAGCTGACCCCTGCTAACCACCTGCCCGACGCTGACCAGCACCTTGGACATGTGCCCATAAACCGTCTGGAAACCGTTTGCATGATCGATTTGCACATAAATCCCATAGTCTCCCCAGCCAGCCCAGGTCACCTTGCCGCCGTCCGCCGCCAGTTCCGGGGTGCCAACGTCATTCGCAACGTCGATCCCGGGATGGTACTGCCAGAAATACTGCGTCAGGGTTCCCTGGGTTGGCCAGACGAAGCGCACGACTCGCTCGCGCCCGGTGGACGGGTTGGAGGAGGCGGCGGCAACGGGCGCGATCGCGTCCGTCTTGATCGCAGGGATGAAGAGCTGGTTGGGTAGCTTGCCATCGGAGCTGAGGCCGTTGACGCGGCGCAGCGCGTCGGGATTCACCCGGAAGGTCTGGGCCAGCAGGTCGAGGCTCTGGTTTGGATCGATGGGAACCAACGTTCCGTCCACCGGAGGAACCAGGAGCCGCTCCCCGGGAGTCAGGGCGGGTGTGGAGAGCTGATTGATCTGGGTGAGGGTGTCGACCGAGATGCCCGCTTTCGCCGCGACGGTGACCACGGTGTCGCCCGTCTTGGCCTCGTAGGCGGCGACCGGCGGCAATTGTGCCGATGGTCCCGACGATGCCGTCGCCGGCATTGCCTCGATCGTGGTTTTCAGTGGGACCCGCATGCCGTCGACGGTCGCACTCGCGTCCGCGATCGGATGCCGCAGTTCGAGCGGCGCCACCCCCAACACGATCAAGGCCAGCGCGAGCACCCAGCCGTGGGTGGCAAGCCGCGGCACTCCCCACAGCGACCCCTTCCGCAAAACGGGCGCCAGTCTAGTCGACGTTTGGCCTGCCCGTCAAACGAGGCATGCCGATTTGCACAATTTGTCCAGATCCCTAGCGAACTTTGCGGTGGGCGCCTTCGACCGATTTCAGGGCGTAGTGGTGCTTGGTGGTGAGATGGCGGATGGTCCCGCTCTTGCTGCGGAAAACCATCGACTCGGTCTCCGCCCAGAAATGGTGGTAGATGGCGCCGTGGAGGAACTCGCCATCGGTGACGCCGGTGGCCGCGAAGGCGACGTCCTCGCCGCGGACCAGGTCATCGACGGCATAAACCCGTCGAAGATCCTCGAAGCCGGCGGTGCGCGCCTTCTCTTCCTCATCGCGGGAGCGCAACCATAGCCGGCATTGGAGGTCTCCGCCCAGACACTTGAGCGCGCACGCGGCCAGCACCGCTTCGGGAAGCCCACCGACGCCAAGCATGACGTCGATCCCCGTGCCTTCGAGCGTCGCCATGATCGCCGCGGCGATGTCGCCGTCACTCAGGAGCGTGATCCGCGCCCCAATCTGGCGGACCTGCTCCATCAGGCTTTCGTGCCGCGGCCGATCCAGCATCACGACCGTCAAGTCGGAGACCTGAACTTTCTTCGCGAATGCCACCCGTTGCAGGTTGTTCTCGACCGAGTCGGTGACGTCGACCGATCCTCGCGCCTCAGGACCGACGGCGATCTTCTCGGCGTACATACCGGCAGGAGCCCGAACCAGGGATCCTCGTTCGGCGGTGGCGATGACTGACACGGCATTGGGCAAGCCCTTGGCGACCAGCGTGGAGCCGTCGATCGCCTTCAGCGCGACATCGCATTCGCCGCCGGTTCCATCGCCCGCCAGCTCCCCGACCGCGAGTGGCATGGAGGCCGGGTCGTCGCCGACGACGATCGTCCCATGCATGTGGACGCTCTGCAGCGCCTCCCACATCGCACCGGCCGCCGTGCTCCGAATCCCTTCGCGGTCGAGGTTTCCCATCCAGCGCCCGGCTGAGAGGGCGGCGGCCTCCGTCGTTCGGACAAGCTCGAGACCGAGGTTGCCACGCTCAGCCGTCCGCGATGGGGCGAGGCCGCCCGAGGTGGCGGCCGGCTGTTCAGATCTCAGCGCGCCGGCTGACCTCTGAGCGAGAGCCGTCCGCTGACAGCACGCCCGCATTGACCGCCGATGCCTTGACGAAATCGCGGAACAGCGGATGCGGGCGGTTGGGGCGAGAGCGAAACTCGGGATGGAACTGTGAGGCGACGAACCAGGGATGATCCCGCAGCTCGATGATTTCGACCAGTCGGTCGTTGGGCGAGGTACCCGAGAACACGATGCCGGCTTCCCACATTGGCTCCCGGTATGCGTTGTTGAACTCGAAGCGGTGGCGGTGCCGCTCGTAGACGATGGGTTCCCCGTAGGCGGCGGCCGCGAGCGTGCCGGGCTGCAGCTTGCAGGGATAGAGGCCGAGGCGCATGGTGCCGCCTTTCTCCGCCACGTCGCGCTGCTCGGGGAGCAGGTCGATGACCGGATGGCTGGTGAAGGCGTTGAACTCGGTGCTGTTGGCATCCGCCGCTCCCAGCTGCTCCCGCGCGAACTCGATGACGGCGCACTGCATGCCGAGACAGAGGCCGAGGTAGGGCACGGCCGCGGTCCGAGCGAATCGGGCCGCGGCAATCTTCCCCTCAATGCCGCGATGACCGAATCCACCCGGGACCACGATGCCGTGCACCTCTTCGAGCGCGCGCAGGTCACCGGTTTCCAGCGTTTCGGACGCGATCCACTTGATATCGACCCGAAGGTTGTGATGGACGCCGGCGTGGCGCAGCGCTTCGGTCACGCTGATGTAGGCGTCGGGTGCGGGCAGGTACTTGCCCACGACGCCGATCCGAACGCTGCCCGCCGGGTGCTGGATGCGATGGACCAGTTCCTTCCAATCGGAAAGGTCGGGCGGGGCCGAGGGCGCCTCCAGCGCCTCAACGATGACATTCCCCAATCCGGACTCTTCCAGCATCAACGGCACTTCGTAGATCGAGGCAGCGTCTGGAACCGAGATGACCGCCCGGCGGTCGACGTCGCAAAAAAGTGCGATCTTTTCTTTCAGCCCGGCACTGATCGCGCGCTCCGAGCGGCAAACGATGGCATCGGGCTGAATGCCGATGCTCCGCAGGGCGGCAACGCTGTGCTGGGTCGGTTTGCTCTTGAATTCCTCCGAGGCCTCGATGAACGGCACGAGGGTGAGGTGCACGTAGAAGACGTTCTTGCGCCCGAGGTCGTTCTTCAGCTGCCGGATCGCCTCCAGGAAGGGCAAGGACTCGATATCGCCCACGGTGCCGCCCACTTCGACGATGACGACGTCCGGATTGTCCTCCCAGGTGACACGGGTGATCCGCTCCTTGATCTCGTTGGTGACGTGCGGGATGACCTGCACCGTGCCACCGAGATAGTCGCCGCGACGCTCCTTGGCAATCACCTCGGCGTAGATCTTGCCGGTGGTGACGTTGCTCGCCTTGCTCAGGTTGGCGTCGATGAAGCGCTCGTAATGGCCCAGATCGAGGTCGGTCTCGGCGCCGTCATCGGTGACGAACACCTCCCCGTGCTGGTAAGGCGACATCGTGCCGGGGTCGATGTTGATGTA
>VBHQ01000010.1 GCA_005880395.1 Chloroflexota bacterium | reverse complement strand
CTCAGCACCGTCGCCACGTCGGTGACCTATTTATATGTGGCGCTCCAGGCGATCGCCGGCCGGCTGACGCTTGGCGACCTGACGCTCTACACGACCGCAGCCCAATCCGTCCAGAACTCGATCCAGGGAATCCTGAGCGGCTTTTCCAGCATGTACGAGCACAACCTCTACCTCAGCAACCTGTTCGAGCTCATGGCGACCGAGACCAAGCTCCCTGTCCCCAGCCACCCGGTCCCGGTACCCGTGCCGCTCCGAGGAGAGTTGCGGTTCGAGCACGTCACCTTCGCCTACCCGGACGCCAAGGAAAACGCGCTTGACGACTTGAGCTTTACCATCGCCCCCGGCGAGACCGTCGCGATCGTCGGCCGCAACGGCGCCGGGAAGACGACCCTCTTCAAGCTGATCTGCCGGCTCTACGATCCGGTCGAGGGTCGGATCCTCGTCGACGGCGTCGATATCCGGGATTACGAGCCCGATCAACTCCGCGCCCAGATTGGCGGCATGTTCCAGGACTACGTCGCCTATCAGGCGACGGCGGCCGAGAACATCGGCCTCGGCAACCTCAGCCATCTCGCCGATCGCGAGGCAGTCGCGCGCGCCGGTCAACAGGCAGGAGCTGACTCGCTGATTGCCGGCCTGCCGGCCGGCTATGACACGGCGCTTGGGAAATGGTTCGACGCCGGCGTCAACCTCTCGGGCGGCGAATGGCAGAAGGTCGCCCTCGCGCGTGCCTTCATGCGGGACGCGCGGATCCTGCTGCTCGACGAGCCGACCTCAGCGCTCGATGCCCAGGCCGAGTACGACCTCTTTGAGCGCCTTCGCACCCTGACCCGCGGGAAGACCGCGGTGTACATCTCGCACCGCTTCTCAACCGTCCGGCGGGCCGATCGGATCCTGTTCCTGGAGCACGGGCAGCTCGTTGAGCAAGGAACACACGAGCAATTGATGCGGCTGAGTGGCCGCTACGCCCGCCTGTTCCGGTTGCAGGCATCCGCGTACACCGGCGAAGAGATCCTTCCGGAAGCAGACGCCGGCTGACGAGCGGCTCACGAATGAAAAGGCCGATTCCCGCCAGCGGGATGGCTAAGCGCACCCACACAATGGTCCGATGACGCGTCGCGGCTGGGCCCTTTTCGCCGCCATGGCGATTATCTGGGGGATCCCCTACTTATTGATCAAGGTCGCGGTCGGCGAGCTGACGCCAGTGACACTCGTGTTCTTCCGTACCGCGCTTGGCGCGCTGATTCTCTTGCCGGTCGCGGCGATGACTGGCGGGTTCCGTCCATTGTTCCGGCTATGGCCCTGGGTCCTCGCCTACACCGTGGTCGAAGTGTCATTGCCGTGGTTCCTGCTCTCTGACGCCGAGCGCCGCCTGTCCAGCTCGCTGACCGGCCTGCTGATCGCGGCCGTGCCCTTGATCGGTGCCGTCATCACCTGGCTGACCCGCGGCGACGATCGCCTCGACGTTCGACGGATCGGCGGTCTGCTGCTTGGCCTGGTCGGGGTTGCGGCGCTGGTCGGCCTCAACGTGTCCTTTCGGGACCTGGGTGCAGTCGTGGAGGTTGGCCTGGTGGCCATTGGATACGCGACCGGCCCGATCATCGTCTCTCGGCGCCTGCCGTCGCTTCCTTCGATGGGGGTGGTTGCCGCGTCGCTGGTCCTGACGGCGGTCGCCTACGCGCCGCTGGCCTTACCGCATTTGCCGGCTCGGCTGCCATCCGTGCAGGTGCTGCTCGCCGTCGCCACGCTCGGCGTCGTGTGCACCGCGCTCGCCTTTTTGCTGTTTTTCGCGCTGATCGCGGAAGCTGGACCGGTTCGCGCCACCGTGATCACCTACTTCAACCCGGCGGTCGCGCTCCTACTCGGCGTTGTCGTGCTGCACGAACCGTTCACCGTGGGCGCGGTCGTAGGCTTCGGGCTGATCCTGCTCGGATCGCTGTTCGCGACCGGTCGAGTTAGCTTGCCCGCTGCTGGCCGCGTGGGAGGTGCATCGCCGTCGCCTTGGGCATCTGCAGGACCTGGTAGATCCGAGCCGCAGCCCCGATCCCAAGGATCAAGAAGATGACCGCGAGCACGAACAGCGCCACGAGCGCCAACCGATTCGCCTCGTAGACCGTCAGGTACAGGACGGCCGCAACCGCCCAGAAACCAGCAACGGCCGCCGCGAGACGAGCCCAGACTGGCACGCTCATCCGACTTTGCGGAGCAGTACCCAAGCCGAGTGGCAGTTTTGCGGCCCAGGCCGGCTTGACGGCCCATGACCATGCCAGCACGGCCCAGAAGACGACGTTAACGATCGAGAAGACGCTCAGGAGGACACGGAGGAAGGTCATGATGAACCAACGGTAAGGCGCCTCGTAATCCTGCGGCGGCCTGCCGCTACAGTTGAACCCGCATCCCAAAAGTCCATGGATACGACCGCGCGTGCGATTTTCGAAATCGGGTTCGTCCTCCTGCTGGCCGCGGTTCTCGGCTGGCTGGCCCGTCGTGCCGGCCTTCCGGCGGTGATCGGCTACCTCGCCACGGGCTTGATCGTCTCCCCCTTCACTCCCGGTTATGTCGCCGACCGTCAACAGCTTCAGTTGTTCGCCGACCTGGGCGTGATTCTCCTGCTCTTCGAAGTCGGCATTGAGCTTGACCCGCTGAAGCTCGGGCGAAATCGGGGTCGGCTTTTCGCGCTCTCGTGGTCGTCAACATCACGCGAAGCCGCCGCCGCACGACGGACCCGGCAACCGATGAGGTGCTGCTCGGGTGGAGCGTATTGCAGGACATCGTGGGGGTGACGATCGCCTTGATTGCCGTGATCGCGCTCGGGCTGGAAGGACGTTCTGGTTGGGATGCCCTGCAGCTGACGCTGCTCTACGTACTGCTCGTGGTCGTGGCGACCTGGATTTTGCCCGGCTTTCTGCGCCGGCTCCGAACGGATCACGACCTCTTCTTGATTGTTTCCGTCGCCAGCGCCCTTGCCCTGGCTGGGATCGGCGGCTTGCTCTTCGGCATCCCGCTGGCACTTGCTGCGTTTCTGTCAGGCCTGGCGATCAGCGAGAGTCCCGAGTCCAGCGAAGCTCGCGAGCGGCTCCTGCCATTTCGGGATGTGTTCGCGGTGATGTTCTTTGTTGCGATCGGGACCTTGATCGATCCAGCCGCGGTGCTCCGTGGATGGGCTTGGCTGCTGCTGGTGCTTGGGTTGCTGCTCGTGGCCAAGATCGCGCCAATCTATTTGATGACGAGGATCAGCAGGGTTGCGGGCCGGCCGCTTCAGGTTGCGATCGGACTGGGCCAGATTGGGGAGTTCAGTTTCGTGCTCGCCACCATCGGCGTCACGCGTGGGGTGATCCCTGCCGAGCTTTACTCGGCGATCCTGGCCGCCGTCGTGCTGACGATCGCGGCGTCGACCTTCCTGGTCCGGCTCCCCCAACGAGTGGTCGGCTAAGAGACCTCCACGCTTACGGTGGTCGTGGTCGCGACCGCGACCGCTTTGTAGAGCGGTCAATGAGTCTGGTAGTGCTCGACCAGTGCCTGGCCCTCCTGCTGACTTGGGCCGGCGAGCCGAAAACGCATCGCGATGCGCTGGAACACCGACGTATCGCTTCGATGCCGAACGGCTTCCAGGTCCACCTCGATCTTGTCGAGCTGGATGCCGGTCTCCCGGGCACGGCCCTGAACCAGAAGAACACCGCACGCTGCCACCCCGGACACGAAGGCGTCGGCCGGCGTGATCTCTACGCCCGGACCGCCAAGGTGGGTCGGCTCGTCAATGACGAGCTGGTGGTTGCGAATCTCATTGATGGAGCGGCCCGGCGTGGCCGTACTCGCTGAGTGAACACGGTTCACCACCAGGTCATCGCTGGCCATGCCAGCCATTATGAATCGGCCACCGGCGCAGAGGCCAAACAGGGCCTAGCCGGTAGCGCTTAGCGGCACAGCCAGAGTATGCTTCTTTGACTGGTACTGGGGATCACTTTTCGATATACCTTCGGCATAAATCAAGCACAGGGCGAGGAGAGTGCAGATGGTCAGAAGGAGCGGCGCGGCGAGTAGCTCGGGTGGGGTTCATGGCAAGCGTGGAATCGCAGCGCTCGGAGCGCTTGCGCTGGCTGCCGCCGCGGTGGTCGGGGTTGGTTCCCCCACCGGGGCAGCTGCCAAGGGGTCGAGCGCGATCACGTTCGCGACCCCGATGGTCATGGACCCGAATCACACGGTCGGTGAGCCCACCATCGTTCACAGTCCGGCGGCGGACGGCACGGTGTACGCCAGCGGCCCCTGGGGCACCGGAACGCAGCGGAGTATCTGGGACGCGTCCGCCGATGGGGGCGAGACATTCCGGCTGGTCGGGCAGTGCGCGCCGCAGTCAGGCGAGGTGGCGACCGAATGCCTGCCGCCGACTGCGGTTGTCGGGAGCCCGAATCCCCCTGGTGGGGGCGATACCGACCAGCATGTGGACCACAACGGAAAGGATTACTTCGCCGACCTGTGGGCGCTGGCCTGCGACCGCGTGGCAACCACGAACGACCATGGCGCGACCGCGCTGCAGAACGCCTACGGCTGCAATTCCCCGACAGTCAGCCCGGCGAGCCGTCCAGACGGGTCGGATCGGCAGTGGCTCGTCGGCTTCGACCCGCAGCTGACAGGCGTGACCAGCACGGCGCCGGACCGCTCGCTGGCGCCGCTCACCTACATGGAGTACAACAACCTGCAAACGACGCAGGCCAACCCCGCGTACTGGGTAAAGAGCACCGACGGCCTGAACTACGCGCCGGCCAATAGCGACAATGGCAACTTCGGTTCGGATGGCTACCCGGCCGTCGATCAGCTGACCGGCAAAGTGTTCGAAGCGTCGGGGTGCGCAAGCGGCAACGGCCTCTGTCTCAACATCGGCACGCCGGTGGACGCAAGCGGCAATCTCTGCTTCCTCGACGATCCCGCGTCCATCACGATCGGCGGCGTCCCCGTCACTTGTCCGGTCGGAACGGGCTTGATCACGATCGCCGGCGGCCTCGCCGGCGATCCCGACAATCTCTTCCCCGTAGCGTCCATGGACACCGGCCGCAACCTTCATGTCACGTATGCCGTGGTTGGATCGGTGAGCGGCACGACCAGCACTTACCAGGTGTTCACCACTGTCGCCAGCGCCGCCACCAACTGGACGCAGTGGGCGACGCCGGTGCAGGTGAGCCTGGCGCCGTCGAACGTGAACGTCTTTCCCTGGGTGGTGGCGGGAGCGGCGGGCCGCTCCGATTCCGTCTGGTATGGCACCGATGCCTTCATCGACCCGAGCACCAATGGTGGCCAGGCCTGGAACGTGTACATGTCCCAGGTTGTTTGGCCGGTCGACGCGGCGGGAGGCGTGACCCTGGCGGCACCCACGATGACCATGGTCAAAGTGTCCCCACATCCGATGCACTACAACAGCATCTGCCTGGCCGGCACTGGCTGCATTACGCAGAAGGGCGACCGCAATCTGGCTGACTTCTTCACCGTGACCGTCGATCACAGCGGCGCCGCGCAGGTCGAATATGACGACACCTCGAACGGGTTGATCCAGCCCGCGTTCACGCCTACGAGCGGGCTGGTGGACCATCCGGGCGCGCCGGTGGTAACGATTGCGCAGCAGAACGGCGGGCCCGGGCTCTTTGGCACGTCGGTCACCGGCCTGAGCAACGAACCGACGAGCGCACCCACCTCCGGCATGAAGGATGCCAGTGGCGACGGCCGGTACCCGGTCATCGGAGGCGCTCCGGTGCCCGGATTCGACTTCACCGCCAATGGGCTCAGTCTGTCGAAGAACGGCACGCTAACGGTCACGATGAAGGTCGCCGACGTCAGCGCCACGGGCGTGGCGTTGGCCAGCACCAACGTCATCGGTGCGCAGTTCCTTCAGTACGTGACCCGTTGGCAAATGGGCAACATCATCTATTACGCGATGATGGAGACGACTCCCGCGCTCGCTGCCGCGGGGAAGTATCAGTTCTTCGCGGGACGCGCCCAAAGCATCGACCTCTGCTCGGTTTCGGCGTGCAACCCGCATGTGATCGTCTATCCGGAGGCGCCCGCGACCGGCGGTAACAACGAGACCGGGACGGTCAACTGCCCTGCCACGCCATCGTCGAACAATCCATGCACGGTCACGATCAAGGTCGCCGGGGCCGACGTCGGTGCGCCGACCACATCGAGCCTCCTCGAGGAAGTCGGCTCATACGCCTTCGGAGCCGCGCGCCAGCAGGCGGCGGTCACCAATCCTCAGGCGGAGGCCGACGAGCTGCCCCTCCAGGTGGATGGTATTTGCTGCTTCAACTTCCGTTGATCTCAGTCACGCAGGGCGGGACAAAATCCCGCCCTGCCGACCAGTTCGTTTGGCTAACTTGCCCGCGCTACGTAGTCGTCCGTCGGGTCTGCTGAACTTCCTGTCCCTACAAACGTTGTGAAGTAGGTCGAGCCGGCGCTACTGATGCCGGCGTAGTCGCCCAAGAAATCATTTCCGCTGATCGTTTTTGGGGCCAGCTGAATGTTGAAGGAGGTCAACGTGACCCGTGATTCGCTCCAGCTGACGGCACCATCGGTCGATCGGGCCAGGAAGTAGTCGGTCTCAACTCCATCCGTGTCCTGGTCATAGTTGCGAAAGTCGTAATAGGCCACAGCCACCGATCCATCTGAAGCCACGTGCACGCTGGCTGTGAAGGCCGCCGCGCCGTTACTGGTCTGGTTGACCTTTGCAGGTGTGGACCACGTCTTGCCACCGTCTGTCGACTTCGCCAGGGCGATGTCGTCGTGGCTGAAGTTTGAGAAGCGTCCATCGCCCCAGACAACATACATCGTGCCGGTGTTCGGATCGACGGAGGCATCCGGAATATTGGTGCCAGCGCGCACCAAGTCGCCGTTGTTCGGATCCATCACGTCCAATGGGTAGGCAGCCGTCACGATCGATGGCGGCGTCCAGCGCAGACCGGCATCGTTCGAATACATGACAGCCTGATGGCTGGAGTTCTCATTGGGCTGGATGCCGGAACCTTTGCCGGCCCAAAAGAAATCCGCCAGCGTTCCGTCCGGTTCGACGACGATCTGATTCCCGATCGTAACCTGGTTGCTGAAAAACTCCGCCTGTGGTGCCGACCAGGTGCTGCCGTAGTCGGTGCTACGAGAGAAGACGGTCTCCTGCCGATACGAGAACGCATGGAAGCTATGCGCATTGATGCGGTCCTCGCCCGGCAAATTACTACGGTCCCAAACCGCGTAGACGTATCCGGGACGGGTCGGATCGGCGGTAATCGACTCCTTGTCGTTGAAGCCAAGCCCGATATTGTTCGCAAACTGGTCGATGACCGTTGACGGGGTGCTCCAGTTGAACTTGTTTTTCGCCAGCTGACTTTCGGTCAGCTTGCTGACCAGGATTCCGCTGTGGGATTCATCGGCGCTCGAAACCAGTGCGACGAAATAGGCGTTGCCGGCCGGATCAAAACTGATCCAGGGGTCGCTGGCGCGATCCCATTCGTTGTTTCCCGAGCACAGACTGAATGCCGGAGCGGTCTGCCTCCAGGTCGTGCCGCCGTTGGTCGAGATCGCCGCGACCAGCCCACGAGCGCCGCCGTTCGACCATCGATCCTGCTGATAGACGGAAATGATGTGATCGTGATTGAACGGGCTAACGGCGATCCGCGGTTCGATCTCGGTTTGCGGATAGTTCGTTCCTCCGTCTGTCGGCCCCAGGTTCTGGCACGTCGAAAACAGGCTTTTGCCGGCGGACGCGTCACTGACAGAGACGACCCCGAATGCCAATCCTGTCGCCGACCCGAGCAACGCCGCACTTGCGGCGATTGACAGCGCGAGCCCAAATTGGTGTCGCTTCGGTCGATACATGATTCCCCTCCTACCAAGGGGGACGTGCGCTGCGACGGCCGAGAAGTCACCCGAGTCTCTCATCGCCTCCACCGCATCTACCATCGCTCTGACCGCTACCCACGTAAGGCTGCCGCCGACGCTAACGCGCCGGGCGCCGGCCTCGGCGATTGCCGTCATCGTTAGGCCCGGGACGGCAAGCACGTTTACCGGTTTTGAGATCGCCCGACAGACGGCACGGACTTCGTCGAGGTTGTTGAGGCCCGGCGCATACAGCACGTCGGCGCCCGCCTCCTCGTAAGCTTGCAGCCGCTTGATCGTGTCGTCGAGATCCGGGTTGCCTCTAATGTGGTTTTCGGCGCGTGAGGTTAGGACAAACGGAAATCCGAGCTCGCGCGCAGCGGTCGCGGCGGCACGGACACGTTCGGCCGCGCGGCGGATCGCGTAAATCTCGCCTGAAGGATCGAAGTCCTCGATCGAGCCGCCAACCGCGCCGACGGCTGCGACTGCGCGGATCGCGGCGGCGGCATGCTCCGGGGTCGGGCCATATCCATTCTCGAGGTCGACCGACACGGGAAGCTCGGTAACCCGGTTGAGCGCGGCGGCGTGGGAGACGACTTCATCGAGCGTGGCACGGCCATCGAGCCGGCCCAGGGTAAATGCGAACCCCGAGCTCGTGGTCGCGAGCGCCCTGAATCCGAGCGCCTCGAGCACGCGCGCGGAGCCGGCATCCCAGGGATTGGGGATGATGAACGGGTCTCCAACATGGAGCGCCTGGAACGCCTGGGCCTTCTGCTGCTGTCTGACGTAGTCAATCGTCATCGATCGTCACCATCAACCCGTCGTATGCGACGTCTGCGGCTACCTCGTCCAAGTGGCCGAGGAGATCCGACCCGAGGTGTGTCAGGATGACCCGTTTAGCCGAGATGGCCTTCAAGTGGTCCGCCAAGGTCCGGTAGCTAAGGTGGTATTTGATGGCCTTGTCGAACGCGTATGCCTCGCACACGAACAGCTCAGCTTTAGAAGCTGCTGCAATAAGCTCATCCGTCCACTCGGTGTCTCCCGAGTATGCGATGGTGGTGGTGTCAGCGGAGAGCCGCAATGCAAGAGCCGGCGCGCCGCTTGCATGGATCACCTCGAAGCTGTTCACGCTAAAACCCGCTACCGTGATAGCGTGTCGAGGTTTGAGTTCGCGCCACTGGATCTCGAATGGCCGAGCCACGGACGTGGAGCCAGGGAAGAGTATCTCCATAGCAGCCTCGACTCGGGCCCGCACCCCGACGGGCCCTGCGATCGTGAGCTTCCGCCGCCTCCGAGAAAACTGCCCATCAAGGATCAAGAATGGGACGCCGGCAAAATGATCACCGTGAAGATGTGTAATGACGATGCCGTCCACCGTCCCGGGGTCGACATTCGCCGCTTTCATTGCAATTAGCGACGAGGCCCCACAGTCGAGCAATACAGTATTTCGGCCCATTACCACGCGGATGCACGCCTGATAGCGGCCGCCGCTCCCGAATGCGTCACCTGATCCCAGGAATTGGACGAGCGCGCCCCGCAAAGGTGCCGGCGCTGTGGACGCGCTATGAGCGGCGACCGTCGTCCACCGCCCGATCAGCTGAGGCGGCCGGCATACGTGCTCGTTGGGTACTCGAGTTCGTCAGCGATTCGCTCGGCCATCTCACGACTGACAAACCTTTCAACCAAGTAGAGGCCTAGATCGATACCGCTCGTGACTCCTCCTGCGGTAACGCGGTCGCCGTCATCGACAACTCGATCCCGAACAAGCTGTGCACCGGCAGCCTCTAGATCTTTCCAGGCACCATGATGAGTGGTTGCACGGCGATTGGTGAGCAGCCCAGCTGCGGCAAGCATCATGGCGCCCGTGCATACCGAAGCAAGAAGGGTTCCCGATGAAGCGGCTTGTTGGATGCGCGCAGACCAGCGTCCGCCGCTGACCTCTGCCCGCACGCCTTGGTCGCTGCGGTCGATCCAGCCGCCGCCCGGAAAGAGGAGGATGTCAGCTTTTGGATCACTTGTTCCGTCAGGAACTATCTGGAGACCATGGGCGCCTCGGATCATCGGCTGCCGATCGACAGTAACGAGACGAACGTTGAACGGAGCTCCCATCTTGGTTGCATTGCGGAGCACCTCGAGCGGTCCCATCATGTCGAGCTCGTCCACGCCATCGAACACTGCGATTTCAATCAGCACGGTTACCCTCCTTCTCAGTCAGGTTGCGCCACCAAACTTTGTAGGCCTCCACTCGCCACCAGCGATGCGACAGGGGCGAAGAGTGGCGTCGGCAGCTCATCCACTCTCCCCCAAAGCCAGGCTGCAGTCTTGTGAGGCTCTAATGCACAGGGCACTCCGCCATCTGCGTCGACTTGCACGAAGGTTGTCGCAAACACAGCCCGGCTCTGTGGGAAGCCGTCAATTGTTTCGGCGATGATCCGCGGTGATGTTCCGCGCAGCCCGGTCTCTTCTCGGAGTTCCCGAATGGCACAGTCGTAAAGGGACTCGCCCGCTCCGGGTTTGCCGCCCGGGGTCGACCACGTGCCAAAGCCATGTGCGGAAATCCTCTGCCCGATCAAGACCTTATCCTCTCGGATTACGACGACTCCGACCCCCGCTTGCTCCGCGACGACGGAAATTGTGTCCCCGGTCCGGATCTGACCGCTTGACAAAAGGTCGGCACGAAGGCCCCCACGACGCGCCAGCGGCCTGAGCAGCGCCCTGCCCGCAACCTCGACGAGGTGCTGACAGGGGAAGCAAGCAAGCGTCCCTTTGGCGAGTACGTCACCGATCCAAAAGGTTCGACCGACGAGACCATCCAAGCGCACGCCGCGGGTGGTGAGATTTCGGCGAGTAATCCCCTGCTCGAGAGGGCCGAGGGCCTCCGAAACTGTCTCGACGACTTCGCCTTCAATAAGGGTGATGTCTCGGCTCACTCGGGCATCACGCCAGAAGCCCATTCCTTTCGCGTAGCGATCGCCGACGAGGCCACGCCCCCTCGTCGCTTGCACCTCTCGGAGTGACGTCATGCGTTGGCCAGCGATCGATGCAATGTGGATGTGTTCTACGTGCGGCTTCACCGTTTCCTCGCTCGAAACTGGCGCCTCAGGCTGTGACCGCGATGTGCCGCCCAGGGTCCCACAGGGGATCGATTCCGCTGTTGGCGGCGCGGCCGAGGATGAACAGCAAGTCAGACAGCCGGTTCAGATAACGGACCACTTCAGGATTGGCGTCTTCTACCCGCAGCGTGTGACGCTCGGCTCGCCGACAGACGGTCCGGCAGACGTGTAGCTGCGCCCCGCCTGGAGTCCCACCGGGAAGCACGAACGACTTGAGGGGCTGGAGCGTTGCGTTGACCTCGTCGCATACCTCCTCAAGCCACCGGACGTAGTCGGATGCGATTCGAAGCCGAGTCTTACCCTGCGCGTCATCGTTGGGAACCGCAAGGTCGGCGCCGACGTCATAGAGATCGTTCTGAATCCGGCCCAGCCAGGCAACGTAACCGCGCGAAAGGCCACCATTGGCGATCGCGACGCCAATCTGCGAGGACAGCTCGTCAACATCGCCGCACGCCTCGATCCGCGGATCCGTCTTCCGTACCCTTCTTCGGTCGCCAAGATGAGTTTCCCCGGTGTCGCCAGTTCTCGTATAGATGCGAGATAGATGCACGGTCATCGTAATCACCTCCATGATGCGTATGAACTCGTCGGTTGAGGGAGTCTCGGCCTGTTCCAGAGCCTCAACTAGGGTCGTCAAGCGCCGGCGCAAGTCCTCATGAAGCGCAAGCTGCCGGACGACGTGCTCAAGCTGACCTCTCACCAGACGCAGCATTCCCTCGCGTTCGTCCTCGTTGAGGAGCCCGTCGATCGCCGTGAGTGAAAAGCCGAGCGACCGGAAAGAGAGGATGCGGTAGAGCCGAGCGACGTCGGACGTACCGTAGCGCCGATGACCGCTCGTGGACCGACTCGACGGCCTCAGCAACCCGAGCTGGTCGTAGTATCGGAGCGTCCGCACGGTCACACCAGTTGCATTCGCCAGCTCGCCAATCGCCCATGCACGACCGTCAGTTGACACGCGTCGACTCTAGACCCTGACGTTACGTCAGCTGCAAGCCCAAAATCGACACTCGGCCGCTGCGGATCGGTGGGCGATTCTCAAAGGTAAACGCTTCACCCATACTCGGATGGTCATGCGCAGCCGACCAACTCTTCGATAAAGCGCGCGTCGATGTTTCGCATTACGACATCAGTGAGCCGATCGATCGTTGCGTCGAGCGAGTACGCCGGTGCCCGCCCGAAGAGCGCGATCAGAATTTCTGGGCTCTCGAGAACGCCATGCACCGTGAGGCCGAGCACCGGCCCCTCGATCCACCCGAGCCCATCTGTGGCTGCCATGCGCGTCGCACCTTTCGCAACGGTGCGGCCATGACGAATCTCGTAGCCATTTACGGCTCTGTTGGACAGCTCACTCCAAGGCACAGGGAGTCCCGAGGCAAATCGAATGGTGGCACGTCTGGTGAGCTTCTCACGCTCGAAGGTCGTCTCCACAGCGAGCAGAGCGAGGCCATCGCCGGCTCCATCGACCCGATATGGGTCATGCAGCCTCTGTCCGAGCATCTGCAGCCCACCACACACGCCGAGCACACGTACTCCTACTCGTGCCTTCGCAGCAACCGCACTATCGAGACCAACCGATCTTAGCCACGCCAGATCGCTGGCGACGTGCTTTGACCCCGGCAGTACCAGGAGGCGGGCGCCCTCCAGGTCGACCGCGGATCGCGCCCATCGAAGCAGCGCAACCTGCTCCAATGCCTTGAACTCATCGAGGTTGGAGGCAAACGGGTAGCGAATGACGGCGACGACGGTCGCGGGGGTGCCGTCACTAATTGGTGTTGCGGCGCCATCCTCGTCGGGCAGGTGATGCTCGAAGTAGGGGACGACACCCACGACCGGGATGCCCGTCATCGCCGTCAGTCGCTCAGGGGCGGGGACCAGCAATGCCGGATCTCCCCGGAACTTGTTGAGAATGAAGCCTTTAAGTCGGCGGCGCGCCTCATCAGGAAGCAGGCCCCAAGTTCCATACAGATGCGCGAACGCACCGCCGCGATCGATGTCAGCGACAAGCAGCACCGACGCGTCTGCTTGAGTGGCCGCGCGAATATTCGTCAGATCGCAGTCCATTAGGTTGATCTCGGCTGGACTGCCGGCGCCTTCGAGAACAACGACCTCGTACTCCGCGAGCAGGGCGCGCAGCGATGCAATGACGGCCGGCCATAGGTGTGGAGCGCGATCACGCCACGGAAGCGCGCTGACGGCTTGATCCGGCTTACCCAGAACCACAACTTGACTCCTCGTCATTCCCTCAGGCTTGACAAGAATGGGGTTCATCCGGACATCCGGCTCGGTGCGTGCGGCAATAGCCTGCAGATACTGGGCCACGCCGATCTCGCCCCCATTGACAACCCGGGCGTTATTCGACATGTTCTGCGCCTTGAACGGCGCCACGCGAAGGCCTTTCCGGGCAAGATGCCGGCAGATCGCGGTCGTCATCAAACTTTTCCCGGCCCAACTCGATGTCCCCTGGACCATCAGCGCAGGCACATTACCTCCAGCGGCCAACCCCGGCGGCCGTTGTGACGCCTTTTCATTCGAAGGCTACCGTTGATAACCGAACGCTAAGGTAACAGCCTTTAAGATGCAATCAACCCCGTGCGCCACGCGCGACGATTCTGATCGCTCGAAGACGTTGCCCTTAGATCGCTGAGGTAGCACCAGGGGTTCGTGAGCCGGACTCCGCGCCATCGATCTCCGAGATGGGTTGAGCCCTCGGCGGATGAGCTCCTCGCGCACCGCCGGGATGTCCGCGGCTGCAAAACCCATCCGGACCGTGATGTAACCGGTGTAGACTCTAAAAGAGGTTACGGTCGTGAACTCCCGACTTCTCATCGCCTTCCTGGTTACGACTACTGTCGCGATGGTCATCCCGGGGCCCGACATGCTGTTTGTCCTCGCCAAAGGCCTAGCCGGAGGTCGAAGGTTCGCGCTCTTGGCGACTTCGGGCGTTGCCACCGGCGAAGCGGTTCACATCACGGTGGCAGCGACCGGCCTGTCGGCGCTCTTTCTTGCTTTGCCGCCCGCCTTTACGGTGGTACGAGCGGTTGGCGCCCTCTACCTCCTGTACATGGGGATTCAGACCATCCGCAGTCACGGCAGCCTGAGTCCAGCCGGAACGTCGTCAACGGAGGGCCGCGCCGGGCACGTGTACATCCAAGGCGTGCTAACCAACCTCAGCAATCCGAAGATGATCACCTTCACGATCGCGTTTTTGCCGCAGTTCATCGACCCGCGGCTCGGCCATGTGTGGGCACAGTTCCTGGTTCTCGGCCTGGTGTTCCTGGCCTTCGAATTCGTCATTGACGGGAGCGTGGGAGTGATGGCCGGCCGAATCCGCCATCTGATCGCCCGGCGAACGGTTCGGCGGGGACTTGAAATCGGAACGGGCACCGTCTTCATCGGATTTGCGGCTCGCCTCGCCTTCGAGAAGCGTTGAAGAAAGGGGCCCGCGCGATGTTGACTCGATTCGAGCGGAGCCTTGGCGCGCTCAACGAACGCGAGTTCCGGTTTCTCTACATCGCCCGCGCCTTTTCGCTATTTGGGGACGGTCTGCTTCCAGTGGCCTTGCCCTTTGCTGTGCTCTCCGTCGATCGATCTCCCACAGGTCTCGGGTTCGTGCTGGCGAGCCGGTCGGTCTCGCTCGTGATCTTCCTGCTAATTGCGGGCGTAATCGCTGATCGAATCCCACGAAAGCGGGTCATGATCGCGTCTGACCTGGTTCGCTTCGTTGCCGAAGCGGCTATGGCGATCCTGCTGATCGCCCGCATGGCAACTCTGGCCGAACTTATCGGCCTGATCTTTGTCTATGGCATCGGCGATGCCTTCTTCCGGCCGACCTCGACCGGGTTTGTGCCAGACACGGTCTCACGCCCGCGTCTGCAGCAGGCGAACGCCCTCATCTCGCTGACCACCAGCACGTTCTCCGTACTTGGTCCGGTCGTCGCCGGTCTGCTGGTGGTCACCGTCGGTGCGGGATGGGCGCTCGCCGTCGACGCCACGACCTTCCTGATCAGCGCCTTCTTCGTCTGGCAGATCCGCGCCGTCCAGGTCACCAGGAGTCAAGCCGGGTCGTTCCTTCGCGACCTTGTTGAAGGCTGGCGAGTTTTTCGTTCGCGGACCTGGCTATGGGTCGACGGCCTGTACTCGGCGCTGGGCAGCTTCGCCGTGCTCGCCCCATTCTTCGTGCTGGGGCCGATTGTCGCAGCCCGCTCGCTCGGTGGGGCGCCCGCCTGGGCGACGATCATCGCGGCCTTTGGATTCGGCGCGGTCCTGGGCGGCGTGGCGCTGCTGCGCTTTCGGCCGACCCGTCCGCTGCTTGCCGCGGTTCCGCCACTCGTTTTGCTGGGCGTGCCGCCGCTGCTCCTGGCCGGTCCGGCAGGCACTGCCGCGATTGCCGTGGCGGCGGTAGGTGCCGGCTTCGGGCTCACGTTCTTCAACACCTTATTCGAGACCACGGTGCAGCAGCACATTCCGTCGGAGTCGTTGTCCCGCGTGGCCTCGATCGATTGGGTGATGTCCGGAGGGCTGCAGCCGTTCGGCTTTGTCGTGGCCGCCTCCGCCGCCGCTGCATTCGGCTTGCGGCCGACGCTGATTGCAGCATTCGCCTGGATCGTGTTGTCGACCGCAGTGGTGCTGGCGATTCCGGAGGTAAGGAATCTGCCAGCCGAGAATCCCGAATGGACGTCTGCCTGATCCAGGTTCCCTACCGCACTGGACGAGCGAGCAGGTTCGGCAGGTGGTCCGGCGAAATGCGTGCACGAATCGGCGGTCAGCGGCCTGTACGTCGGTCAGGTGTCGATGACAAACTGCTCGAACCCGCGTCCGAGAAGATGGTGCAAGCGATGCTCGAGCCGAAGACTGGGTCAGTGAAAGATCGCGACGCTAAGCAACAGCAGGACTACCGAAATGCCCGGCCCAATAGCTATTGGATCCCTAATCCCCGGACCCTTCTGCGCCTCTTGAGCGACTGGACGGTCGGGCGGAGCATATACCTCATTAAAAGCCGGTGCGTTAAACGACGCGTAGGACTTACCGCGTAAACGGAGGGCCTCTGAGCCCCAACCCGACAGCAACATAAGGAACAGCTCAAGTCCATAAATCGCGAGCAGGACTGAGCGCACGTTGCCCCAGATCCAGCCGTTAAATGCGAGAATCGCAGCGATTACGAGCGGCCCGCCGACCAGGGCAAGATCCCAAAAGGCTACGGTCCGCCAACTGCGCTTAGTCATTCGTGCGCCCGGCCCTTGCACTCGGCCACTCGGTCCACACGCGGCATGTTCCGCTAATGCTAGGCCGTCTGCATTTGCCAAGCGCAACACCGCACCTGGACGTGACGGGCGATACGTCGAGTCTCGTCGCGCGGACGTTGCCATTCTGTTACCGGAGCGCACGACCATGCAACAGCTCGCCGATAGGGTCCCTACGTCAGATTCCGTAACAGCCCATGTAGGAATGCCTCCATATGTTGTGCCTGTGCCAAGGGGCATCTTCTCGTGGCTGCGCGGCCGGCGTGGACAGTCGATGGTGGAGCTCGCGCTGATCCTCCCCACGCTGATCCTGTTGACGCTCGGCATGGTGGACTATGGCCGCGCCTATTACTTCCAGGTGGCCATTACCAACGCTGCCCGAGAAGGGGCACGGACCGGGATCGTCAACATCTACCTGGGACCCCGCGTTCCGACCTGCGCCACATCGCCGTATAGCTACTGCCCGGTTCAAACCGACGACAACATCCGCCAGGCGGTCCAGAACGAGCTCACGGGGACCGGGATCGTGGTGCCGGCCAATAACGTTCGGATCTGTCCGCCGTACAGCATCGTCGATCCAAACTGCCCCACCAGCGAAACCCGGGTGGCCGATTACAACAACGCCGTGAAGACCTACGACGTCACAGTGAAGGTGAGCTACCAGTTCCAGCTCTACACGCCTCTGTTCGGGAAACTCGTTGGGAATCCTTTGACCATCAATCCCGGGGTCAGCATGAGGACGGACTACTAGATGAGCCGGTCGAGGTCGTTGCCGCGAGCGAAGGGTGGGCAGGCAATTGTGGAGTTCGCTATCTTCGCTCCGCTAATTTTCCTCTTGCTGCTGGGGGTGCTGGACTTCGGCCGCGCCGTTGTCACCTACGTGGCCATCGCCGAGGCGGCGCACGATGGCGCCCGCCAGCTGATCCTGATCAAGAACATCGGAAGCACTCCGCCGGACACCACTCTGATTGCGGCCACCGAGGCAGAAATTGACGGTGGCGTGAGCCTCCAGGAGGACCCCTGTATCGCCAGCGGGACGACGCCCTGTCCCTCAACTCCGACGACTCCGAACACCGGCTATATCTGGATCACCCAAAACCGGACGCCTGGGCATAACGAGGTGACGGTCAAGGTCACCTATTTCTACGCGCCGCTTACGGACATCATCACGAATGCCATCGGCGGACCGATCACGTTGACAGCGAGCTCGTCCATGCGGGCGGAGTACTAGCGATGTTGCAAGATATTCGGCGAAGCCGGCGAGGGCAGGTTCTGGTGCTCGTCGCACTCGGGATGGTTGCCATCTGTGGCATGATGGCGCTCGCTGTTGACGCAGGCCAGCTCTATTTCGCACGTCGCTTCATGCAGAATGCCGTTGACGCCGGCGCGCTCGCCGGGGCTCAGGAACTGGTCGGCACGAACGCCAATCCGACTGGGAATCCGGCGTCCGCGCGCTACCAGGCCATGCAGGAGACGTTCAAAAGCCTGGGGCTGACACCGACCAATGGAAGCGGCAGCTCCTTTTACAACGCAACCCCCATCAGCGATGTGGTTGGGGGCTATACGGTTACCGTCTCGGCACCAATCGGCTACGACAGCAAGCAAGTCAAGGTCACGGCGCAAAAGACCGCCCCGACGAGCTTCGCCAAGGTGCTGGGCATCGCAACCGTCCTCATCGGGGTCAATGCCGTGGCGGAAGCGGGAACCGATCCCAAGACCTATGCCCTCTTTGCCTTTCAGTCGGGCGGCAGCGGCAATACCATCCTCGACGACCAGAATGGTTACGCGCAGATCGATGACGGGCAGGACGGCGCGGACGTGTGCACTCCGTCCCTTTTCGGGACCTCGGTCAGCAATGCCAAGTTCCACGTGCCCAATCCGAACCAGGCATCGCTAAATGTCAACGGGGACATGACCGTCAACCAGGCCAGCGACAACCACGCGCTGTTTACCTTCTGGGTCTCGCCGGTGGCCTTCGGAAGCGGTATCGATCCGCAGCCGGACTATTTCGGGCCGGACACCAGCTCGATCACGCCAACGAATCCGGGGCGCACCCATATTGCTCCGGGGAACTCGCAACTCATCGCCAACTACACGGCCATCGGTGGTAGCAAGGTGACGATCACCAACAGCACCGCCCAGGACTACTACATCTATGTGCCCGGCAAGTACACGCAGAACCTGTCGATTCCATGGAACATGAGTGGGGACGCAAAGAACAGTGTCTACATCTTCCTCAACGGCATCTACTACTTTGTGGGGGCGAATCTGACGACAACGGGCGGCTATATCGCGAATACCAGCGATGGCCTGCCCCATTACAACGGCAGCGATGGGGTGACCGACTTGCCGGCGGCTGCGGACGGAACCAACGGCGTCGAGTTTGTCATGGACACGACCAGCACGTACTCCGCCAGTAATAGCGATCTGGCGGGGGCTGGCAGCGTGTTCTTCGTCGCGCCGAGCCTAATCCCGACCGGTACTCAGCACCTGGCGTTCTACTTCCCGAAGACCAATACCGTCTCGGGCACAGTCTGGAGCGAGACCTTCGATGCCAGCACCTCGGCCAACCCGCGGTATCAAGTGTGGGGGACGGTCTACAGTGCAGGTGCGAGTTCGAGCATGACCCTCACAGGGGTGGAGCTTGGGCCGCACAATACCATTCCCTACAACGGACTCGCGGGCTCCGCTGCCCAGTACGCGATCAACGGCGAGTTTATCGCCCCCGATCTTCGACTCCAGAACGGCAACGTGCTCGGCAATACCCCGGGATCGACGGCCACCTGCCCGGCTCCCGGGACGATTGTTCCTGGCACCCCAGGGTTGCTAGTGCAGTTCAACATCCGGTTTGCGCCAGCTCCTGGTGTGAATTCGTACCTCATTCAGTGAGTCGCCGCCATCATGCCGGCCTGAAGGCGATCACTTCGGCGGCTACCAGACGTGGTGGCGGAGCGGGCGAGATTCGAACTCGCGAACCGAGTTACCCCGGTTACGGCATTTCCAGTGCCGCGCCCTCGACCGGACTAGGCGACCGCTCCGCAGCCTGTCGATTCTATCCGCTGTTCTGGTGCGGTTTGCCCGAACGCCGGCCCTTGCCCGAGGGCCGGTTTTCGAGGTTGAAGACGGCGTTGATCACGCCCAGGTGGGTGAGGGCCTGCGGGAAATTTCCGAGCATCTCCCCGTTCTTCGGATCGAATTCTTCGGCAAACAGCCCCAGATCGTTGGATGTTTCCGTCACTTTGCTGAAGAGGGCTTCCGCTTCCTCGAGGCGTCCCATTTGCGCCAGGACATTGACCATCCAGAGGGTACAGATGATGAAGACGCCTTCGGGTTGATGGAACTCGGATTCACTGGGGACATACCGATAAAGAAAGCCGTTCCTGCTGAGCTTCTCCTGTAACACGTTGACCGTCGAGATCACCCGGGGATCGGTCGCCGGCAACATTTCGTACATCGGAATCGAGAGCGCGGTGGCATCGAGGTCCTTGTAACCAAGCGCCTGGGTGAAGGCACCAATCTCCTTGTCATAACCCTGCTCGATCACCTGCCGCTTGATGAGTTCGCGCGTGTGCCGCACCGCCGCTCGTCGACGTGCCCCCAGCCGCAGAACGCCGTCCATCTTCAGCGCTCGGTCAAGACCAACCCAGAGCATCACTCTGGAGTAGGTGTACTTTCGCGGTCGCCGCCGCGCCTCCCAGATGCCTGAGTCCTCCTGGTCCCACTCCGCCAGGATG
Source organism: Chloroflexota bacterium (assembly GCA_005880395.1). Lineage (GTDB taxonomy): Bacteria > Chloroflexota > Dormibacteria > CF-121 > CF-121 > CF-13. The sequence continues at coordinate 12,175 of VBHQ01000010.1, read as the reverse complement.
TGGTCGACGATCTCGAGCATGATCCGCCGGCGGAGCCGCGGAAAGGTGCGACTCATCTGCCAGGCGGTGAACGCGGTCTGAATCAGTTCGCCGTACGTATCCAGTTGCAGTTGTTCGACCGCCGCGTTGCCGATGCGAACCGGTCTCGATCCGCGATAACCCTCCAGGTCGTCGAGGGCATATTCCGGGAGTCGATCGTCGCCATCGATCCTGTACATGATCTGGAAGTTCTTCGGATGGCGGTCATGAGCTATGCGCGCCCAGCGCAGAAACCGATTGGCCTCGTCCTTAAATCCCATCTGGCTCAACGCGTTGACAAGGTCCGAGGTGTCCCGAATCCAGGTGTAGCGGTAGTCCCAGTTCAGCGAGCAACCCGGACTTTCCGGCAATGAGCTGGTGGGCGCTGCGACAAACGCGCCGGTCGGGACGTACTGCATCAACTTCAGGGCGAGCGCCGACCGATGGAGCGGCTCGTCATAGCGGCCTTTATATTTGATCGCTCGCAGCCAGGCGACCCAGAAATCGTCGGTCTGGTGCAACATCGTGTGGGCATCGTCGATCGACATGGCCGCGGGCGCCCCACCCTTTTCCAGGTAATGCAATTCGAGGCAGGCTCGATGGCCTGGCATGGCATTACCGGTGATCGTCGCAATCCCGTCGTGAACCTCGACCTCGGCATCGGCCGGGTATTGAAGAAAGAGCCTTCCCGATGGGCCGGCCGCGCCGAGCATGCCAGCCCGTACGAGTTTCAATTCAGGTTGCTGGCGACCATAGTCGAACCGAGGCTTGAAGGTCGCCCGCCAGCGCGTGGATCCGGCGATGGGCTGCAGCATGCGAATCACGCGCAGCGATTCGGGAGGCTTCAGCGGTTTCCGCGCGAGAGGGATCGGCATCCAGTGGAAGTAGCCACCACGATCCCAGTCGAGCAGCCGTCCAAAGACCCAAGCGGAATCGAAGCGAGGCAGGCAGAGCCAGTCGATCGACCCCTGTTTACTGACTAACGCCGCCGACCGAAGGTCGCCGATCACCCCGTAGTCACTGATCGGCGGATAGCGCGTCTCGCGCTCGGTCAAGGATATTGGCGCGGTTCGCGAAAAACGGCGCGGCCAATGCCAAATCCGATCAGGCCCAGCACGCCGACGACGACCAGCGGGAATCCGAAGTGGATGAAGATCACGGTTGCGCTCAGGATGATCCCGATGAATGTGACGCAGCCGCTGCAACCCAGCCCAAGGTTCATGAAGCTCCGCATCGCGAGTACCTTACTTGGGGCGTCGTCGGGTTTGTCGCCGACCAATGACGTCGGCCGGCTGGCTCCGGAGCCAGACGTTGAGCAGAACTACGGCCCACATTCGAAATGGCCGCCAGGCCTCGGCACGCTTCAGCACCTCATCGCGCGTCGGCCGTGCCTTGAGCCCATAGAGCAGCTCGATAGCTCGTGGTGTGAGGTCGTCATCGGTCACGGCATCGACCAGACCGGCGCCCCGCATCAGGATGCCCTGCGCAAAGTATTCGCCGATACCTGGAAGTGCCCGCAGCACCTCCAGGCCGTTGGTCTCCGGTAGCGCCCGCAGCTGCTGCCGGTCGAGGGTGCCATCGAGTGCCGCTCGCGCCGCTGCGTGCAATCGCTCCACCTTGATCGATGAGACGCCCGGAAAATCCTCGAGCTTCAACAGCGCGTGCGGATCCGGAAACGCGTAAAATGCGCTGCCGTCAATTGTGATCGCCGCGCCGGCCGCCTCGGCCATCACCTGGCGAATGCGGCGTGTCTGGAGGATGGTGATGCGATGACCGATCAAGAAGGCACACGCCGCCTCGTACGGCGAGTGAAACAACACGGGCCGGAGATTCTTGTGTTCCGCTTGTAGACGGCCGATCACGGGGTCGCGTTTCCCCACCTCGACAAACCCAATCCCATCGACATCAAGCGAGAGCGTCGCCAACGCCTGGGCCCAGGCCTGTTCGGCGATCGCCCCGTCCGCTCCATGGACCTCGCCGGTGATCCGTGCTCCTTCTTGGCGCATGACGACGGCGGCGGAGGCGGTCCATCCTTCGATCGGGAAGGCCATGACGATCGCATCGCGTAACTTCGGCCATCCGCCGAACCGACCGGCCTGATTTTCCAGGTCGAACGGCCCCCTCGGCACCATTTCAAAGTGTTCGGTTGATTTGCGAGCCAAGCTCAGCGATCCACGCTCTCGTCTTCGAGACTGGCCCGGCCGTGGTACCGGTGATAAAGAACCAGAGCGATCGTCATGCCCAGGATGAGTCCCAGCAAGACGGTCATCTCGATGCCTTGATGAGCCCACGTGAACTGGCTCGCTGGGGAAGTCTGATTCGAGCCTGGATTGGTGTTTTGCGCGGCCAGCTGCGCCGTTAAAACGAGCAACCGGCGTACACCGGCGATGAGCCCAACAATGAGAAATGGCTCGACGACCAGGGTCCGCTCCTGGATGGTGGCGCGGACGGTGTGTAAGAGCTCCGCCACGATGAATAACAGAAGTCCGTTATCAAGGACGTTGATCACGAGCTGGCTCAGGCCGGTATGACCTACGTCCTGAATCAGCTGAACAACCGCGTTCCATAAGACGACGACGCCGGCGACGACCAGGAGCGCCGCGACGACGATGTATATACCGTCCTCGATGTAGTCGAAGATGCGCGCGGCGAAGTTGTGCGGACGTCCGCGGGGGCTCTTGAGCGCGTATCCGGGATCTTTCCGGGCCATTGCGTCGCCTAATCGTAGGGCAGCGAAGACGCTAGACCGGGTTCAGCTCAGGCGTTTGCGAAGCAGTGCCTGCTCGGCTGGATTGGTCGTCAACCGGAGCGCTCGACGCACCGCCAGATCCGCCTCCGCTGTCCTGCCGAGATCTCGCAGCAGCTCGGCCCGCGTCGCATGGAACAAGTAATAGTTGTCGAGCGCCCACTCCAGGTCGTTCACCTCCTCGAGCGCAATGGCGGGGCCGTTGAGGTAGCGCCGCGCGATGGCCCGATTCAGGCGGATGACGGGTGACGGCGTGAGGTCGACGAGAGCGTCATAGAGCGCCACGATCTGCTGCCAATCGGTCCCCTCCCATGATGGCGACTCGGCGTGACACGCCGCGATGGCAGCTTGCAACTGGTACGGCCCAGGTTGCCGAAGCTCGCCGGCGCGGCGCAACAAGGCGAGCGCTGAGCTGATTCGCTCCTGGTCCCACCGACGGCGGTCCTGCTCCTGGAGGAGCACGAGGTTGCCGGCGGCGTCGAAGCGTGCATCCGACCGCGCCAGGTGCAGGCGCATCAGGGCGAGAAGCCCGATCGCCTCGGCCTCCTTGGGCATCAGCCGCACCATCAGGCCTGCCAGCCAGGCCGCATCTTCGGCAAGGTCGCGCCTCGATGCGCGGGCGCCCGTCGTGGCGAGGTAGCCTTCATTGAACATCAGGTAGAGCACCGAGAGCACCTCGCCGACCCGGTCGGCCATCTCGCTTTCGTTCGGAACTCGATATGGAATGTTGGCCTCGACGATCTTTCGTTTGGCGCGCACGATGCGCTGGGCGATGGTGGCCTCGTTGGTGATGAACGCCCGGGCGATCTCGGTCGTGGTCAAACCGGCGACCGCCCGCAGGGTGAGCGCGACCTGGGCGTCTCGGGGCAGCGCCGGATGGCAGCAGGTAAAGATCAGCCGGAGCCGGTCGTCGCCTTCAGCGGTGTCGTCACTCATGAGATCTCCCTCGAGCAACGCCAGCTTCTCGCGGTAACGCGCCTCGCGCCGGAGGCGGTCCAGGCCTTTCCGTCTCGCCGTGATCAACAACCAGGCGCCGGGGCGTTGCGGAATCCCATCTTTCGGCCAGTGCTCGAGCGCTTCCAGCAGCGACTCCTGGACCAGCTCCTCGGCGAGGTCGAAGTCGCCAAGCGTCCGAACCAACGCCGCCGTCAAGCGGCCGGCCTCTTCGCGAAAGACCGCTGTGAGGGCGGCGTCGGTCGCGGCCTGCTGCTCGCTTATCGCTGCGCTTCACCACGGTCGACGACGGGGCGCACCTCGACCGGCCCAAGCGTCGGCCATTCTTTCGCCATGGCGATCGCCTCGTCGAGGTCGGCGACGTCGACCTCAGCGTAGCCGCCGATGGACTCCTTCCCTTCGATGAACGGTCCGTCGGTGACCACCGGCTTGCCGTTATTGAAGCGCACCGTGGTGGCCGTCCGCTCGGGCTGCAGCTGGAATCCACCCCGAACCTTGCTGGCATGCTTTTGAAACCAGTTGTCGACCTGTGCCATCGCGCCGTTGCGCTGCGCCTCTGGCATCGTCTCCCACGCTCGTTCGCCTTCCTTCGTGCCTGTGAACAGCAGGACGTACTTCATTGGTTGCTCCTTTGCATGTAGTCGGCCCGTACCGCTTTGTACAGTACGACGAACAAGGGCGGGGCGGGATCGACATCCTTTACTTCCCCGGTGACCTGCGATACCGTTTCACCGATGGCGACGCACGAGCGCTCGGTGGAAACCTCGGCAAGTCCCCAGGCGGTCTGGAAACTCTGGTCGGATACGTCAACCTGGCAGGATTGGAACCCCGATGTGCAGGCGATGACCCTCAACGGCCCGTTCGTCGCCGGGACCACCGGCACGATGAAGACCAAGCAAGGGACACGCCAGATCGTTTTGAGTGAAGTCGTCCCCGGCCGCTCGTTCCGGCTCGAGACGACGGTGATTCCGCTCACCCGATTCCTGTTCGATTGCCAGGTGGCATCGGTTCCAAACGGCAAAACCCGGGTCAGTCAGGCGGTCACCGTCGGCGGTCCACTCGGCGGGCTCGTCGGCGGCATGATGGGCAAGCAGGTCGCCGACACCTTTCCGGCATTGCTCCAGGGCCTCGCGCGGAAGGCTGAGGCGGGCGAAAGCCGGACCTAGACCTTAGACCGGACTTGGGTCGGACGAGGCGGAAGGTCGGAAGAAGCTCCGGACCGCCTCCGGGAACCGCTGGAGGGCATCGTCCGGAACCTCGAAGCTGACCTCACTCGAAAACTGGGTCTCGATGAAGCGATCAAAGGCAACCTGGATCAGGTTGCGGGCCGCATCCACAGGCAAGTCAACTTCCGCGAATGCCTGCTGGCGCTCGACCAGAAAGACGCTCAGCGATGCCGTTACCTGGCCGGCCAGCGCCCGCAGTTCAGCGGTGATTGGCGACGCATCCCGATTGTCGCGAATCGCGCGCAGCTGCTGGCCCTTCAACGTCCACAGTCGGGGGCTAAAGGGACCCATGACCTCCCCAATCTCTCCCTGAAGCCCGCGGATTCGCTCGAGGCGCGCCGGGCCCAGCTCGCGAACCCACCGGCGCCTTGCCTCAGCGTCACCCAACGCGCAGGCCGCGTACCAGCGGTGACGCTGAGGCAGCCCTCGTGTCTCCAGGTGACGGCAGGTGATCACCGGGTCGAGCGGCTGATAGCGGGTGTCGAGGGGGATGAATTGACGAGCCTGGAACGCCGGGCAATCGCTAAATTCCGAGGGGAACGGCTTGGGAAACGGACACTCGTCGGCCGGTCGTTCCATTGGCGGCTAGTGTAGGCGGCCATCGCCTCGGCCATCATATGGGCAGATGATTGGTCGACTTTATCTCGAGCATCTCACGGACGGCGATCTCACCCTCCTCGCCGGCGTCAGTGAACGATCGAGCCTGGGCAGCGACCCCGACGCGCTGGTCTCGGCGCTCGATAACCCGGCAGCCTATCGCGCCGTCTTCAATGAACCGGCAAGAGATCCGCTTTTCCTCGCCTCACCGTTTCTCCTGTTCAGCCTGCTGATCCATCGCGCCGCACGAGATTTATCGCAGGCATCCTTCATCGACGAGTGGGTCGGGCCCGGCCAGCGTGTTCCTGTTTTTGATGTTGGCGGCCTGCGTGAATTCGGCGCCGATCCGGCGCGGCGGTTTTTCCTGGCGGAGTTGCTGTCCTCCTACACGCATGTCGCCAGCGGCAGCGTCATGGTGCAAACCCGGCGAGGCTGGCGGCGACAACGATTCAGCGAGCTGGACCCGCTTCGCCTGATCGAGCTCGCCGAGCTCTTGCCCGAAGCGGAGCGACCCTCCGTGTACCGGCGGCTCGGTGACGAGCGACGCGACGGGGTCTGGCTGCTCGAGCGGGTTGGGCAGCGGGCCTACCGCATCGCACACCGGGCCGCCGATCGCCGGGGCGCGATGACCGATGTGCTTGGCGCCGTCAGCGAGAACTTCGCCACCGCCCGAAGGGTCCTGAACTTTCTGACCGACCGCTACCTTTTTCCGCAGCGGCAGCGCTGGTTCGGTTTTGGTTGATGCCAAGCTGGGCTGAGTTTGCGGCCGCCGAGCCGGAGCTGGCGGCGAAGGTGAGGGAGCGCTTCGGTATCAGGAAGCACAAGACGATGGCGAGCCTGCGCAAAGATGGCTCGCCCCGGATCAGCGGCATCGAGACCGAGTTTGCCGATGGCGAACTCTATCTGGGCATGATGCCGGACTCCCGCAAGCTCCATGACCTCCAGCGCGACCCCCGGGTGGCACTCCACAGTCCGACGGACGATCCACCCATGGACCAACCGGCAGCCTGGCTGGGTGAGGCGAAGGTGAGTGGAATCGCCCACGAAGTGGCCGAGCCACCGTCACCAGTGCCCGGTGCGGCTCGGATGCGTATCGAGATCCGCGAGGTCGCCTTCACCCACCTGAATGCCGCCGGCGACCGGCTCGTGGTCGACTGGTGGCGTGCGGGCGGCAATCGCCAGCGGACCGAGCGGACATGAAGGCGCCGGCCGGGTCGGTACCACCCTCGAATGAATCTCGCCGGCATGACCTGGTGCAGGCAGCCTTTCGAGGGATCGCCGAGCGGGGATTCGAGGGCTTGCGCACCCGCGACGTGGCCGCCGATGCCGGCGTGAATATCGCCACGCTGCATTACTACTTCCCAACCAAGGAGGCGCTGATCCGGGCGGTGATCGGTCATGCGATGGCCCGCTTCCGCTCGACGCTATCGCCGGATGGAGGTTCGGATGATCAGCTGGCCAGTCATGTCCGGGCGGTTCGCACGCTGATGCGCAGACAGCCCGAACTCGGGGCTGTCATGGGTGAACTGGCCTTGCGTTCGGCCCGTGACCCCGGTCTTGCCAGGATCATGCGAAAGACGAATGAGGCGTGGCATCGGATCATCCGTGACCTTTTGCACCAGGCCGTTCGCGCCGGAAGCATCGCACCCGAGCGCGACAGCGATGAAGCGGCGGCGCTGATCATGGCAACCCTGATGAGCATGGCCCTGCCAAGCATCCCGGCCACCCGGAGCGACCAGGCAATTCGCGAGCTCGACCACTGGCTCCGGCGGCCGGGGCCGCGAAGTTGAACTCGATCAAGCAAGCGATTGACCCGCGCTGGTACCTTGAGATCAATCATTTGATTGAAATCCCGACACGGAGGTCCCAATGGCGCCTGCTGAATCGGTTCGTCAACATCCCGTGAGCAGCCGGAAGACGGCTGCACCGTTCTTCGTCGGACTCTTCAACCCGGTGGCTCGACGCCTTGCCCGCGCCGGCCTGATGGGCCCGAACGTGCTGCTGACCGTCGCGGGCCGCAAGAGCGGCCTACCCCGCACGACGCCGGTGGCGCTGATCAACGTCGGCGGTCGACGCTGGCTGCTGGGTGTGTACGGGCCGGTCGATTGGGTCCAGAATCTGCGGGCCGCCGGCCGCGCGACCGTCACGATCAAAGGTCGCGCCGAGCCGGTTCAGGCGGCTGAGCTCTCACCCAGCGATGCCGCGCGATTTTTCCGCGAGGTGCTGACGCCCTTTATCGTCAGCTTGCCGATGGGACGGCTGTTGATCCGCTCTCTCGGCGGCGGCGATATCCTGACTGACCCTGAGGCAGCAGCGCAGCGCCGCCCCGTGTTCGAACTGAGCCCAGCCGCTAGTGCCGGCGGTCAGGCCAGAGCGGTGCCGAAGGCCCAGCGCTAGCGACAACGACGTAAGCGGGACGGCTGGACTCATAGCGCCAGATCCGCGAGGAGATCTGCGCAATGGTGCGCCACCCGGTTACTTCGTCGGTTCCGTCCACCGCGACCGAGAGGACATACGTGACCCGTCCGCCGGTGACATAAGCGGAGTCGTTCTCCGATCCACTCAAGGTCCCGACCTTGTGGACGACGGCAACGGTGCCGGGTACGCCGGCTGGGATTCCTTGCTCACTGGCGGTGTGGGTCAACAGCGGATAGAGCCAACGTTGGGCGGCGACGCCGCCGAGCCGGCCGAGCGCCTCGTTCACCCAGGCGGCGGCAAGGTCGTCCGGCGTCGTCGTGTTGGGGACCCATAGGGCCGACGCCGTCATGCCGGCCGACCGGGCGTAGGCGTTGAGGGCATCCGGCCCACCCAGGTAGCGCACCAGGATATGCGCCGCGGTGTTGTCGGAGTCGATGCCGGCGCGCTGCGCCAGCTCCTGCCGGGTAAAGCACGTGCCCGGGTTGTAGTCGGTGAACCAGCCATCTTCCTGGTCGGCGGGGTCGTAACAGAGCCGATCCGACGGGCTGGCGTGCCCGGTGGCGATCTGCTGCGCCTCCGCCATCAGTAACGGCAGCTTGTAGGCGCTGGCCGCGTAGAAGCTCTGACGGGCCCCTAACGAGACAGCCGTCCGCCGCGGGCCGCTCAACTCCTGCAGCGATATGCCGACCCGTCCGCCGTTCGAGGCGCCGATCTTCAGCAGATCGGCGTGCAGTTGCTCAAGCGCCGTGGGGACGAGCACGGTGGTGACCGGTGGAACCGGTTTGGTAATGACCTCGCGGCTGGCAGCCTTCCCGAGAGGGTCGGGCTGCGGGGCTCGGTCCCGCGCTGGCGACGAGACCACGGCCGCCGAGACCGTGCTCGGGCCCAGATAGGCGGCGCTCGCGATTACCGGAAGCAACGCCATCAGCAGCGGATAGACGGCCAGGCGCAGCAGGAAACGACCCGATTCTCCCCTCACGGTTGAGCCTGAGCTTACCCGCGATACCACTCTCTGTCATGTGTTCTCGATTAGAAAATCATCGCGAACCGGCAACAGTTCACTGTGGGTCGCGAGGCACTTCGACGACGACCTGAACGCCGAACGGGGAGCGGTTGTAGGAGGCGGCGACCAGCCCCCCGATCAGGGCGCCGACCAGGGCGGCAAACACCCCGACCAGCACACCGACGAACGGCACGACGATGAACCAGTTGGCCTGGATGCGTTCGAGCACGGGCACCTGGCTACCGAATGGGAGTAGCTGCTCGGTCACGCCAAGCGTGAGGCTCAGATCGCGCTGCCAGCTCAGGATCGCCCCGGCGAACCAGGCCAGACCTGCTCCCAGCACACACCCGGTGACGACTCCGAGCGCGAACCCGATCCAGCCTCCGGCGATCATCGCGGCCCTGACCGAGACCGCGAGCACCCGGCCGCTGACCTGGTGGATCATCCGACCGTCACCCGCCGGCGGCGCTGCCGGGCGAGCAAGCCCAATAGGATGACCGCCGGGATCGCGAGGGCAACCGTCAAGGCATAGGCAAGGTAGCCGAGCAGAAGTTTTCCCTCAAAGGCCGGCTGGATCGGGGCGCCGGTCGCGCTCGAGACGATCTTCTGCCGCGCGCCCTGTCCTGCTCCGCCGCTGAACAGCTCGGCCGCCTGCAGGCCGGCAGGCCGGGGATCGCCGTTCGGCGTGAACAGGCCAAAGTGCTCGATCCTCACGCCCGGCCGCTGTGTCCAGTAATCGTCGAGCGTCCACCAGATCGCCCCCGCCACATATCCGGACGGATTGCTTGCCAGCTCGGGTGCCAGCGCAGCGTAGGTGTCGACCAGGATGCGCCGCTGCTCTTGTTGATCGCTCCTGCTGTCTGACCATCGCCCGTACTCGAGCGCCACGATCGGTTTGCGCGGGAAGGTCTTGTGCGCGATTTGGAGCGCCTGTGCCGTGCCGGTCGAGGCGTCCGGTTGATAGAAGACGCCGTAGTACATCGTGTAGCCGGCGACATCGAGGGGGCTGCTGGTGGTGTCATCGGGCTGGTTGCCGTAGGCCGCCTGGCCCGTGAGACGGGTTCCGTCCACCGAACGGTCAAGGTTGTGGAGCGTCGCAAGCGCCTGCTCGCGCTCGGGACCACCGGTCGATTCGTTGGCAAGGCCATGAAAGAGGACGGACGGATGATTCATATCGCGCAGGTCCATTTCCGCCAGCATCTGCTGCGGGATGCCACGATCCATCGCGATGGCGAAGGTGTCGGGCGTGTAGTGATAGAGGGGAATCTCCTCCCAGATCGCGTATCCCAGCCGGTCGGCGAGCATCAGCAGCAAGGGGTTGCCGGGATGATGATCGGCACGGATCAGCTGGATGTTGGTCGCGTTCGCCTTTTCCAGCAGAATCAGGATGTCGTCGGGCCTTGTCACCGGTCCACCGCGCGGTTGGCCATTGATCCCGGGATAGACGCGCTCGTCATGCAAGGCGACTCCGGCATAGGCGACGGCGTTGCCGTTGAGCAGGACCCTTGGGGAGCGGGCGTCAACCACCGCCCGGCGCAAGCCGAAGCTCTCAAAGAGCTGGTCGACTGGACGCTCCTCCCAGAAGACCTGCACCCGCAGGACGTAAAGGGCCGGTGACTCCGGCGACCAGAGGTCCGCGTTTGCCAGCGCGAAGCTCGCATGCACCTGGCTGGTCGCATCGCTCCCGATCACGCCGGCATCCAGCCGCTGGGAGGTGATCGGCCCCGCGTCTGGCGGGACGAGGCTGCGGGGATCGGGATTCGTCAGGTTCGTCGGATCGACCGCCGCCGGCAGAATGTCGAGGCCGACCTGCACGGACGCCGCGGTCCCCCGGCGTTGATGCAGCGTGACGGTCACGTCGGCACCGTCGAGGTGCGGCACGATATCGGCGCGGGCGGCATAGATCGACGCGCTCGCCTCCAGCCATACGGGCTGGGTCAGGCCGCCATAGTTCCACCAGTCGGTCAATCCCCATGGCACGATGTCCTGCCGCGTTCCCCAGGGCGGATTGTCGATCCGGATGGCCACCGTGTTGACGTCGCCGGCGATGACGGCGTCGCTCGCATCGAACGCAAATGGCGTCGAGCCGCCCTCGTGATAGCCGAGGTAGTGGCCGTTCAGCCAGACGTCAGCGATGTAGTTGGCGGCGCCGAACTTCAGCGTCACGGTCTGGTTCTGCCACTCGACCGGGACGTCGAAGTCCTTGCGGTACCAGGCGCCATTGCCCGTCGGTGAAGGCGGCGGATTGAATGAGCCGGGAACGTCGCTCGCCGGCCAGTGGGTATCGTCGTAGACCGACTGCTGGCGCCCAGCCGCATCCGCCACGATCTGCTTCAGGGCGGACGAGCGTGGAGTGAGTGAAAGGTCGTCGTCCATCGCCATGACCTCGACCCGCCATTTGCCCGTGAGGTCGAGCCGGCGGCGTGGCTGATACGAGAAGGTTGGAACCGGAATCCCGTCCTGCATGGCGATCCGGCTGCCGGCAATGCTTTTGAAGCTCAAGGTTGGCGTCAGCTCGGCTGGCGATGAGGGGCTGGTACACGCCGGAAGTGCCAGCACGACCATGACGTTGAGGAGGACGAGGCCGGCCATTCGGCGGGAGGGACGCAACGAAGCGAATTATGGCGCCATCTGGAATCCGTCTTGCAGCTCTTTTGGACGGTCAGTGGTCAGGCCGAGCCGACGGCCGTCAAGAAGTTCCTCGACACCGTTCGGAGCGCCGCCCAGAACTCTTCGTCCTCTTGCTCGCGCCGGTTACGTTCCGCCTGGAGGGCTTGGCGCTGGGTCGGGGACATCGGTTCGTTGACCGGCCCCCTGACGTCGCCTTCGACGGCCAGGTCACCAAGCTGGGTGATGATCCACCGCGGCCTCTGCGGCGATGCCTCGAACCGGCTTACCGTAACATCCTGCGCCCACATCTTGAGGGCGAATGAGCCGTCGACGATGCGGCCTTGCCGATCCAGAAGCGCGATCGACGATGTCGCCTGGAGCCGCACGCGGACGCCCGTTGCAGGCCGCGAGTCGAGAACCTCGAGGTGGTGAATCTCGAAGGAGCCGTGAGCGCGACGCCGCCCCTGAGCCCATAAATCATCAACACAAGCCGTTACCTGTCCGTAGAGCGAATCGCTCACGAACGAGCGGCAGCGAGATACCCGCCCGGTTGCAATGGCGGCCTCGAGTTCAACAAACGCCTCGCGAACGTCCGCCAGCATT
>VBHQ01000009.1 GCA_005880395.1 Chloroflexota bacterium | reverse complement strand
GCCGCTCCCCTTGAAATTGACGTTGCTCGCACCCTGCCAGGGATTGGGAAATTGCGTCGGGTTCGCCCTGGCATCGACGGTTTGCAGGTTGTCGGCATATCCGGCGTACACCCTTAGGTTGGATGCCGCCGTTGCCGTCCCGCAAGCCGCCAGGAGCACCGCCAGCAAGGAGAGGATGAAAACCCGAAGCATCATTCTCATCCGTTCTTCTCTCCCTTCTGTTGATTCGCACGCGAGTCGATTCGTCCCACCGTTTTTCTTGCTAGCTCAACACTAAGCAATTCTTATAGTTGCGCGCTACTATCTTTCAGGTAGTTTGTGGGAAAGCTGACCGGCCCGACTGTGTCAGCGCAATGCCATCTGCAAACGCGAGCACCCAAGCGCAACTGATGAGGCGGAGCTTGAGCAACTACCCGAAAGATACTGGTGCCGGGTTATCAGGATTCCTTAGCGTAGAGATATCTTGTTGGCGCTCACTGGCCAGGTTCGCGAGTCGTTTCCCTTGAGCCAGCGGGCGCCCGTTTGATGTAGGAGGTAATCGACATGGGCACGCTGACCGCAATTTTTCGGACGCCGGACCAGGCGGCGAGAGCCGTGCAGCAACTGCGCGGGCTCGGACTCGACGGTAACGCGGTACAGACAGAGGAGAAGAAAGGGGGATTGCTCGAGGCGCTCCTGCCTGACGAAGAGCGGTCTGATGAGACTCGGGTGACGGTGAGCGCCGGCGATCAGGATTCGCGCGTGCACGGGATCCTGCAGCAGAACGGCGCTCTGCGAATCGAGGGCGAGCGCAGCACGCCGGCGGACGCCACGAATGGCGAGGCGCTCCCGCTGGTAAGCGAGGAACTCTACCCGCAGACCACGGTCGTTCAGGTCGGCGAGGTGGTCGTGCGAAAGGTTGTGGTCACCGAAATGCGTCCGGATCCCGATTCTGGAAGAGCAAGTAACCGTCGAAAAGCACCCGGTCGTGCGCGAGGAAGTCAGGGTCTTGAAGCGGCGGGTCCACGATGTCGTCACGGTCAGCGAACCGGTTCGTCGGGAGGAGCCGGTCATGGAGCAAACGTTTATGACCGGTGATGGCGGATCGGTGCCCGGGCATGTCCTGACTCAAGACGAGATCGCGGACGACCAGCCGAGGCAATATCAATGACGCAAGGGTGCGCAGCGCGGAGGTGCGCAGACCAGGAGATTAGAGAATCCCGCGCCTCACCGCCGCCATCGCCGCCTCGACTCGATTGCGCGCCTTGAGTTTCCGGAAGATCTCGCGCACGTGAAATTTGATGGTGTTTTCACTGAGATGAACGGCTTCGCCGATCTGCCGGTTTGACCTGCCCTCCACCATCAGTCGGAGGATCGCCAGCTGCGACGCGTTAAGCCCCGCGATCGTCGTGGACATACCGGTGTCCTGAGGTCGCTCCGGAGCTTCCTGGTCGGACTGACGGAGCTGCGATCGCTCGACCGCCACCGCCACGAGGCCTCCAAGGATTTCAACGAATTGCAGCGCTTCGGCATCGGGGCTGATCGGGCGCCGGCCGAACGCCACCATGGCGCCGAGGATCCGTCCCCGCGATACCAGCGGAACGGCCAGGCAGCTTCGCAGGTCGAGATCGATCAGGAGCTGGCGGCCCTCCGCCGGGTCTCCGCGTTCGAGGTCGCGGATGTAGAGCACCGGCGCTCGAGTGATGGCTTCACGCGCATATCCCTGACCGGGCTGAAGGTTCGTCTTCGGCTCGGGGCTGAGCGGCGTCCCGGATGAGACGGCGATCCGAAGCAGTGAGCCTGGCGTGGAAAGGTATATCTGCACGACGTTGGCGCCGATGCCTTTCAGGAACTCGTCCGCCGCTACCTGCAAGGTGCCGTCGAGATCAGGGCGCCCAGTCATCGCCCCTTGCAGGGCGTGGACCGCAGCTAGCCAACGCTGGCGCCGTCGCCCGAGGACAGCGGCGGTCTTCGCAACAGGCACCGGCTTCTTAGATGCAGAAACGACGCCTGGAGTTTCAAAGATGACTGAAGCTCAGCCACTATCCGATTTGATCCGACGCGCCCAAGATGGCGATCGCGATGCTTTTCAAGAGGCGGTGACGCCCTACATCCAGCTGGCATACAACCTCGCCTTCACGATCATGCGTCACCGACAGGACGCCGAAGACGCCGTGCAGGAAAGCGTGCTGAAGGCCTGGACCAAGCTTTCGCAACTGCGAGATGGCACCGCCCTGAAGCCCTGGTTCTTGCAGATCGTGGTCAACGAGTGCCGCATCAGCCGCCGCGGTCGCTGGAGATCGGTGATAAAACTCCCGGAGTTACACACGGCGCACGCAAGGGACTCAGAGGATCATGTTGTTCAGGCCACCGACCTTCGACGAGCGCTCAGCGAGTTAAGCGAGGCTGAACGCCTCGTGCTCTTCCTCCACTTTGACCTGGATCTCGAGCTCGAGCAGGTCGGCGACATCCTCGGGATTTCGGCGGCGGGCGCAAAATCGCGGCTCTATCGCGCTGTGCGCCGGCTGCGTCCCGCACTGCTGGATGGCGAGGAGCCGTTGTCATGAGCCAAGACATGAAGACGCAGATCAGGCGGGCATTCGAGCAGGACATCGAGCCAGCGCGACCCGGCCTCGCGGAGGAGGTCTTTGCCGCCATCCCAATTGGGATTGCGGTGGCGCCTGGCTTTCTCGGATGGCTCCATCAGGTGATTGCCTATGTGGTCAAGCACTGGCTGACCGCGAGCCTCATCGGTGCCGGCGCCGTAGCGGCCGGGGGATATGTGCTGGCGACGCGTACCCCTGATGTCGCGCTCTATGTCGCTTACGCCGACCACCAGCCACAGCGGCCCGGCGCGCTTCCCAATCCCTGGCAGGGCTCACCGAATGTCATCTTCGAGGGCGCCGGATCAAACTTCGACGCCGGCGCCATCCGGCTCGACAACCGGACGGACGGCCAAATCACTGTCGATCAGATCGCGGTGGACATCGGCCCGAGGCACTACGCCCTCTGGGGCAAGGCGATCAAGGTGCCGGCCCACGGGATTCTCATCCTGACGCAAACACGAATACTTCAGGTGAACCCATTCCAGACGGACTTCGATACCTCGGAGTCCAAGGGCCAGACCTGCACCCCCGTCTCGCCGGACGTGCCAGTCATTCACTTGAGCGTCAACGGACACCGACTTTCGTTTGAGGACACCCATCTCGTACTCACGACCGGCGGACATGACCTCGGCAACTGCCCGGGTAAGCCAAGCGAATCCCATCCCTGGGAAGCGTTTGGTAGAACCGGCTGATCAGGTGACTCGAACCTGCGCTCCCCCTAAAACACATTCCGAGGAGAACGCCAACTGTGCTCTTTATCTTTGACATGGACGGCACTCTGCGTCGAGGAACCTTGCCGTTCCCGAGCCCGCTGCGCGAAAGGGATCAGCGCATCCTGCCGGGACAAGCCGAACGGCTGCGCGATTTAGACGCTGCCGGACATTACCTCGGAGCTGCCGGCGAGCCGCGGATCGAGGTCGGTTGTTGCGGACTGCCTGCTGTCATCGCATCCTCCCGCCATGCCGGCGTTTTTACTGGCATACCAAACCAAGGGTTCCGCGTACTAGCGGCTCGTTGCGGTCAGGGTTGGCTTATGGTCGGGCGTGCGGGGGGTTGTTTCGCCGCATGACGGCAACCATCCCGATGGCGATCGCCGCAATCAGGCAGCAAAGCAAGATCAGATAGCCCGCCGGACTCGCCTTGGCCGCGAAGATGAACACCAGGATGCCGAACACGATCAACGCGCCGGGCCATCCCTAAGGTGAATCGCGTATCCATAGCTTTCAGGCCATAGCGTCGATCGCGTCCAGGGCAAGTAACGAAGATCAGCCATCCCGCGTTCCACCAGCGATGGCACGTCACCGTGACTAAGCTGCCCCATGCCCTCATCCTGATGGTGGCCATGACGCTGACCGCCTGTGGGAGCCCCGGGATAACGGCGAGCTCGCCCTCTGCGTCGACCGGTGGCAGGACACCCGCGCCCAGCGCCAGCACAACGGGCGCGTCGCCCATGCCGAGCGCCGCGGTGGCGTGCGCCGACCGGATCCTGGCGGGAATGTCCGAAGACCAGCGGATCGGCCAGCTGTTCCTGCTTGGCCTGGCGAGCGATCGACTCGGCTCCGCAGAAATCCAGGAGATCCAGGGTGACCACGTCGGCTCGGTGTGGTTCGTGGACCGTACTTACGCGGGAGAGGCCGGGGTCCGCAGCGTCAGCGACGCCGTCCAGGCGCAGGCGACCGCCGGCGCCACGGCGAATGTGCACTTCTTCGTGGCGGCGAACCAGGAGGGTGGCATCACCCAGGCGCTTCAGGGTCCGGGATTTTCGGTGATGCCAAGCGCGTTGGTGCAGGGCGGCTGGACGACGGCGGCGGTCGCGAGCGCGGCATCGACCTGGGGCCAACAGCTTCAGGCTGCGGGCGTCAACATGAATTTCGCCCCCGTTATGGATGTCGTGCCTCCCGGGTTTGATTCCCAGAACCAGCCGATCGGCGCGCTGCAACGAGAATACGGGCACGACCCGGCCACCGCCGGAAGCCATGCCACTGCGTTCCTGCAGGCGATGCGGCAAGCCGGGGTGGCGGTGACCGCAAAACACTTCCCCGGCCTCGGGCGCGTCACTGGCAATACCGACTACACGACGGCGACCGACACGGTCACGACGATCAACGATCCCTACCTCCAATCGTTCAAGCAGGGCATCGACGGCGGCGCCGACTTCGTCATGATCGCGATCGCGACCTATACGCGGATCGACCCGTCGCATCTGGCGGCCTTTTCCCCGCTTGTCATCGGCCAGATGCTTCGCGGCACCATGGGCTTTACCGGCGTCGTCGTCTCGGACGACCTCGGAGCGACCGTGGCGGTGGCGGCGATACCGGCGGGTGATCGAGCGATCTCGTTCCTGGCGGCCGGCGGAGACCTGGTTACCTCAAAAACGACCGGCGCAACCCACGCGATGGTGCTCGCGGTTCGCTCGAAAGTGGCTGCCGACACCGCCTTCCGTACGGTGGTCGACCAGGCGGCGCTGCGCGTCCTCCGGGAGAAACAGGCGCGGGGCCTTCTCCCCTGCTAGCCGAGCCGGCCATACCGACTTTGCCAATCGTTGATACACTATGCCCGACCTCCAAAGCGAGGCCTTCCGGCTCAGGGTTCTCCTCCCCGTCACCAAGCGGTGTCCCCCAGACGGCTAGAACAACATTAAAGAAAGGTAGAGGGGACCGAGGAGTACGCATCGTGATATCGACTTTTGCAGAACTTGGCGTCAGCGCGCGCTTGCTGGGCGCCTTACAGAAAAACGGGATCGAGGAGCCCGTCGCGGTCCAGAGCGAGGCGCTGCCTCCCTTATTGGAAGGCCGGGACGTCGTGATTGAGGCCCCAACCGGTTCGGGAAAGACGCTCGCCTTCGTCCTGCCGCTTATCGAGCGGTTGGCTTCGGCGAACGGACCGGGCCCCCGGGCGCTGGTTGTCACCCCCACTCGCGAACTCGCCATGCAGGTCGACTCGGTGTTGCAATCGCTGGACAGCGGCCTGCGCCGAGCGCTGCTCTACGGTGGCGTCGGCTATGCAACCCAGGAACAGGCGCTCAAGCGCGGCGCCGATCTGGTGATCGGCACGCCCGGCCGGATCCTCGATCTCGTCTCAAGACGCAAGCTGTCATTGAGCCGCGTGCATTACGTCGTCCTGGACGAGGGCGATGAGATGCTCGACGCCGGCTTTGCTCCGGCCGTCGAGCAGATCCTCGAGCTGACCTATCAACCCCAAATGGTGCTCGCCTCGGCAACGATGCCAAATTGGGTCAGCCGCATGATCGAGCGGCATATGAACCAACCGATTCGAATCAGGGTCGAGGGCGACGCGGAATCCACCCTCGAGCACGGACTCGTGCGAGTTGCGCGCGCTGACAAGCTGGACGCACTGAGCCGGCTGCTGCACGCTCACCGCGGTTCAGCGATCGTCTTCGGCCGCACCAAGTACGGCGTCCGGAAGCTCAACCTCGCCCTGCGGAAACTCGGTCACGACAGCTCGGACCTGCAGGGAAATCTCTCGCAGGCGGCCCGCGACCGCACGATGGACGATTTCCGTGGACTCCGAACAAACGTGCTGGTGGCGACCAACGTCGCGGCCCGTGGGCTGGACATCAGCCATGTCGATCTCGTCATCAATTACGAGCTCCCCGACTCGGCGCAGTGGCTTACCCACCGGGTTGGCCGGACCGCCAGGATGGGGGTAAAGGGCCGCGCGCTGACGTTTGTGACCCCGGAAGATGACCGAGCGTGGCGCAGTCTGCGCCACGAGGGGGCTCCCGATCTGCCCATGGTCGATCTCCAGGCGCTGGTCAATGACGGCACCTGGGTGTACGTCGAAGCGGATTCTGATAAAGTTCCGGCTGTTCGCCCGGCCTTCGGGCGGGTTCAACGTGCGGCCGGCATTCTTCTCTCGAACAGGCCGATGCGTAGGAAGCGGAGTTCGAGAGTTGGAGACAGAGGAATGCCAAAGGGCACCATCAAGAAGCTCGTATCGGATCGCGGTTTCGGATTCATTGCCGCCGAGGATGGCAAGGAGTATTTCTTCCATCAAAGTGGCGTCGATTCGTCGCTGAACTTCGACAGCCTTCGTGGCGGCGAAGCGGTCAGCTTCGATATCGAGCAGAGCCAGAAGGGACCTCGGGCGAACCGCGTCCGCGCCGCCTAGTAACTGGCCGCGCGCGGCTGGCCGCTCGCGTAACGGACTGAGGCGCCTCGGCAAGCCGGCTCGATGAAACCGATCACAGCCGGACAGTCGGGGCGCTTCGAACACCTGGTCGAGGCGAGCCATAGCGCTTCGAACTTCGGCAATGCCGGCGTGGAAGTGCTGGCCACGCCAGTGTTGTGTCATTGGTTCGAGACGACCGCGGTCATCGCCATCCGCGACCAACTCGAGGCTGGCGAGGCGACCGTCGGCACGCGCCTTACCATCGAGCACCTCAAAGCGACGCCGATCGGTATGCGCGTCACCGTCGAGGCCCGGGTCGACGCCGTTGACGGCCGGCGAGTCAGCTTGCGGATCGAAGCCCGGGACGAGAAGGAAACGATCGCCCGCGGCACGCACGAGCGCGTCGTGGTCCAGCTCGACCGGTTCCTTGACGGCGTCAGGGCCAAGCGTGGGCTGAAGCCGGCTTAGCGCTCAGCCGTGGCATGCTACCGGCATGCCAAATATTTTTTCGCCTGTCCTTCACCCCTGGATCGAGCGGCGCAAGCAGGAACATCCCGTGAAAGTCGTCGACATGCTGCCACACGGTGAAAACCCGCTGACGCGATTCAATACCTGGTTCGCCGTCAAGGTCACCAACGTTGTCGGTACCATGTGGTGCGCCTACGCGTTCGGCGCGCTGGCGCTGGTATCGCTCCCCGGCGCACTCGCCTCTGGCAACCCGGTGATCATCGTTTCCTGGATCAGCCAGACATTCCTGCAGTTGGTCCTGCTCAGCATCATCATCGTCGGCCAGAACGTGCTTGCCGCCGCCTCCGACAAACGAGCCGAAGCGACTTACCAGGATGCGGACGCCGTGCTGCACACGGCCCTCCAGATCCAGGATCACCTCGTGGCCCAGGATTCGGAGATGGAAAAGATCCTCGCAAACCTGTCATCGTTGAAGGCGAGCTGATCGCAGCATCGTGACCAGCTACCGGCTCGCCTGCATTCCCGGAGACGGCGTTGGCCCGGAAGTCATCGCCGCTGGCCTCCAGGTGATTCGCCGGGCCGGCGAGATCACGGGTCGTTTCACGATTCGAACCACGGATCTGCCCTGGTCCTGCGCTTACTTCCTCGAACACGGGGTGATGATGCCCGAGGACGGCTTGCAGGTTCTGGGCAATCACGATGCGATCTATCTCGGCGCCGTCGGGTTTCCATCCGTGCCCGATCATGTGAGCCTTCGCGGACTCCTGCTCCCGATTCGGCAGGGCTTCGATCAGTACGTTAACCTGCGACCGGTGCGCGTGCTCGACGGCATCCCATCGCCTCTCCGCCATGGCACGTCGAAGACGGTCGACATGCTCTGCATTCGCGAGAACACCGAAGGCGAGTACGCCGGTATCGGCGGGCGTTTCAAGCGAAACACGCCGGACGAGGTGGCGGTCCAGAGCAGCATCTACACTCGCAAAGGCGTCGAACGCATCGGTCGCTACGCGTTCAAGCGGGCTCAGCAGCGCCGCAACCGAGTCGCGTCAGCCACCAAATCGAACGCGCTGCAATACACGGCGCTGCTCTGGGACGAGGTGATGGACGAGCTGTCGCATGAGTTTTCGGACGTGGCCCTGACGCGTTACCATGTCGACGCACTCGCGGCGCGCTTCGTGACGGAGCCTGAGTCGCTCGATGTGGTGGTCGGCAGCAATCTCTACGCGGACATCCTGACCGACCTCGGTGGCGCCCTGCAGGGCTCACTGGGTCTGGCCGCGTCGGCAAATCTCAATCCCGAACGGAAGTACCCCTCGATGTTCGAACCGGTCCATGGCTCGGCGCCGAGCATCGCCGGCCGCGGCATCGCCAACCCGCTGGCCGCGGTCTGGTCGGCGTCCCTGCTGCTCGAACATCTTCAGGAGCGGGAGGCGGCGGCGCTGGTAATGCGCGCCGTCGAGCGGGCGGCGGCCGACGGACCACGCACCCCCGACCTTGGCGGCCGAGCCAGCACGCAGGATGTGACCGACGCGCTGCTCGGCGCCCTAACCAAACCGCAGCCCCAGAGCGTATAGCCCCAATCGGGGCGTGACGAGCTACGCCGCGATTCGTTCGGCGATCTCGCGCAGACTGCTCAGGTCCTTCAGAGCAAGATGCACGTCGATGATCTCGTCGCCGCTGATCGAACCGGCGGTGCCGGTACCAGTGGCCCGCTGGGGGCTACGGAGCTCGGCCTCACGCCGACGCAGGGCGCCGAAGCAAACGGCGATGACGATGCACAGGGCGGCCAGGATCAGGACGACGGTGATCGCGGGCAGGACCGAGGTCACGCTGGGGACTTCTCCACGGAGTGCATAGTCGTGAAACGGCGCCCCCAGGGGTTGTCCTGCGATGTGCATCCGGACGACCTCTCCTTTCAGCGCGCCTCGAGATGCAAGTCGACGATCGGCGCCCCCGGCTGCTTGCCGAGCACGATCAGGGCGGTCCCTTCGGCCGGCCCGATCGTCAGCGTCGACGTCTGGTTGATGAAATTCTGGTTACTCCCCAACCGGCCGGCGTCATAGCCTGGCAGAACGGGGACCGCTTTATCTTTCTGGCCGACGGAGCCGGCGAGAGTCAAATTGCTCTGGGTAAATGGGACCCGAACGGACACGCCGACACCGATGGCGATGTTGAAGAGACTCAGCAGGAGGCCGACGATCAGGACAACCAGCACCGAGCTGCAGCCTCCTGTGCAGCCGCATCCGGGACGAGATGTTCGGCGGTCTCGTTGTTCACGACTCATCGCAGGTCAACTCCTTACCGGTTGCGGAATCTCACGGACGACTTCGGTGGCCGGCTTGTCGTTTCGAAGCCCGACGAACCGGGGATGGCGAAGCTTCCCGTCATGCGTCCATTCCGTGAAGCCAACCTCGGCGACCATGTCTGGGCGCACCCAGTGCGCGCCCTTCTCTCTGACAGTCTCGCTGAAGGGTGATCGTTTCAGCTCGCGCCCGTTCAGACGCCGCCGAAGGTCGAGGAGCGTCCTGGTGTTGAAGCCGGTTCCCACCTTGCCCGCATAACGCAGCTTGCGATCCTGGTAGTAGCCAACCAGGAGCGCGCCCAATCCGACACGCGTGCCGGCCGGATCGGTAAAGCCGCCGATGACGAGCTCCTGTTCGTTGACGCACTTGAATTTCAGCCAGTCGGGCGAGCGAAGACCAATATAGGTGCTCTCCCGCCGCTTGGCGACCAGACCCTCGAGCCCTTGCCGGCAGGCTTCTCGGTAGAGGGCCTCGCCGTCCCGGTTGCGGTGTTCGAGAAAGCGGACCGATGCATGAAAGCCTACGGCCATGGGGAGCAGCGTCTTTCGGTTGATGAGGGGCACCAGCCTTATGTCGAAGCCGTCGAGATACATCAGGTCGAAGACGTAATAGAAGACGGCAATCCCGGTTCTTCGCGCCTCGTCGGGATCCTTGATACCGATTCGTCCCTGCAGCTTCTCGAAGCTGGTTCGCTTGCCATCGAAGGCGACGATCTCGCCGTCGATGATCACGTCATGCTCGTTCGACCCGAGGGCATCAGCCACTTCGGGATAGGTGTTGTTCAGATGCTGCTGGCTGCGCGACAGCAGCCGGACGGTCGACCCTTCTTTGAAAGCAAGGCAACGCTCGCCATCCAGTTTGTGCTCGAAGATCCAGTCAGGATCCGAAAACCGCTCCTTGGTGAGTGTCGCCAGCATCGGGTCGATCCACCTCGGCATGGTTGCGCGGCGGACCCGCCCGCGCTGTTCCGGTGGGAGGATGTCGACCAGATCGCTCACAGGCTGATCGCAGTATGAGTCCGAGTAGGGGCGACCGACCGCCCATTTACTGGGTGAAGGGCTGGCCGAAACGCTCGGCCGAGGCGACCTCGCCGAGCGGCTTGCGTTTCTTCTTTCCTTTCACGGCTCGGGCCGGATATCCAAACGGAATGACGGCAAGCACCTCATGGTCCTCGGGCAGGCCAACCTTGCGGGCGACACCCTCCAGGCCGCCGAAACCGGTCCAGTTGGAGCCAACCCCGTCGCCCCAGGCGGTCAGCATCATCGACTGAATCGCTCGACTGCAGTCCGACACCGCAAGACGCTCGTCCTTCTCGTAGGCGACGACGATCGCCAGCGCCGACTTGGCGGTATAAGGACCGGTTCTGACCAACGAGCCGAGCTGGCGCAGCGTCTCCGGCTCGCGCACCACGATGAAATGCCATGGCTGCTTATTGCTGGCGCTCGCCGTCAGTCGGCCGGCTTCGACGATGCGCGTGACGACCTCGGCGGGGACCGGCTTCTCGGCATAGTCGCGAATCGCCATCACGGTCCGGACGGCATCGAAGACAGGATTTGGCATAGGACGATTATGCCTCGATCAATCTTTCGGCCCGCGGGACCGCGGAATGACCGAAGGGTTCGACGGCGGGAGCTTGGTCACAGCGTCGCGCAAGGCGACGAGCTCGGAAAGATCGAGCTCGAGCAGTTCGGGCGGCGGAAGGTACATCCGCGCCAGGCTCTTGCTCCTCAATCGGGCTCCCCGCGCCGTCAGCAGCACGAGCCTGGCCCGCCGATCGCTCGGATGCGGGCGGCGCTCGGCCAGGCCACGCTGCTCGAGGCGGTCGACGATCCAGGTTGCGGTCGAGGCGTCACATTTCCACTCCTCGGCCAACGACCCCATGGTTCGTCCGGCGGTGGTGCTCAGGCTCGTCAGCGCACGCGAGTCGTTCGGGGTCAGCCCGCTTTCCCCGATATAGCGATTCCGTTGAGGCGCGGTCGCGATGATGAAGTCGAAGATTGCCCGCCAGGCTTCGGCGGCCACCATCGCCTTCTTCGGGGTGGCGCTCGGCATCGCTGCCATCCTACTCGAACTCAACGGTTTCTGGGACTGGCCCGATTATTGATCGAGTCCGATATTTGCATTATTCCAAGCATTTGTGCTAGAACAGCACGGTTAGCACCAATCCGTTGAGGAGGTTTTTGCGATGAGCATATACAGCGTTGCGTTGTTTTTTCACATCCTGGGCGCCTTCGGCCTGATGGCCGCGCTCGCCGTTGAAGACAGTGCTTTGCGCGGGCTGCGGCGAGCGACCACCGGGGAGCAGGCGCGAACCTGGCTCGGCGCCATGCGAACGCTCCGGGTGGTCGCGCCTGCCTCGATTGCGTTGATCCTGGTGATGGGCCTCTATCTGACGGCCGCCGCCTGGGGCTGGACCGGGTGGATCGTCAGCGGCCTCGGGGCACTGCTCCTGGTTGGCATCATCGGCGGTGCTCTGACGGGGAGGCGAATGATACGCATCGGTCCCGCCGTCGGGCGGGCACAAGGCGCCCTGTCCGATGACCTTCGTCAGATGGTGCTGGATCCCGTCCTCCTGGTCTCAGCGAGAGTCAGAGCGGGACTGGTCCTCGGCACACTCTTCCTGATGAGCGTCAAGCCGTCAGCGGCCGGATCGCTCGTTGTCCTGGTCATTGCGGTCGCGCTGGGAATCGCCGTCAGCCAGGTCGAAACTCGGAGGAGTCATGAGCTCAGCCATCGGGGCGGCTGAACAGACCGCGTCACCAGCGCGCGAGCGGCGCTGGCTGAGCCTGTCGGTGATCGCCGTCGCGCAGTTGATGGTCGCGCTCGATGCCACGATCGTGAGCATCGCGCTCCCCTCGGCGCAGCGGGCGCTGGGGGCCTCGGACGCGGACCGGCAGTGGGTGATCACGGCATATACGCTGGCCTTCGGCGGGCTGCTGCTTACCGGTGGGCGGATCGCCGACCGGCTCGGGCGCCGGCGCGCATTTCTCATCGGCCTCGCTGGCTTCGCGCTGGCATCCGCGGTCGGCGGCTCCGCCACGAGTTTTTGGCTCCTGCTTGCGGCGCGGGCTGCCCAGGGGGCGTTTGCCGCGTTGCTCGCCCCCACCGCGCTCTCGTTGGTTGCCGTTACCTTCACCGAGCCACGTGAGCGCGCCAGGGCCTTCGCGCTCTACGGCGCGATCGCGGGGAGCGGCGCCGCGATTGGCCTGCTCATGGGCGGCGTGCTGACCCAATACCTGACCTGGCGCTGGTGCCTGTACGTCAACGTGCCGATTGCCGTCGCGGCGGTCGCCGCCGGTTGGCGGGTGCTGAGCGGCGGGCGGTCGGGTTCGCGACAACGATTGGACATCCCGGGCATCGTGCTCGCGAGCGCCGGCCTGACGGCGCTGGTGTATGCGTGCACGCGAGCGGTTTTCGAGGGGTGGGAGTCGCGAACCGTGGTCTCGGTTCTCGCCGCGAGCGGGGTGCTCCTGATCGGGTTCGTCATTCGCGAGATGCGAGCCTCTGCGCCGCTGCTGCCGTTGGGCATCGTCCTGGACCGCAATCGAGGCGGCGCCTACCTCACGGTCGCCCTCACCATTGCCGCCATGTTCGGCGCGTTTCTGTTCCTGACCTACTACCTGCAGGTGGTGCTTGGGTATTCGCCACTTCGGGCCGGCCTTGGCTTTCTGCCCCTGACGATCGCGTCGCAGGCGGGGTCCTGGGGAATTGCCAGCGTGTTGATGCCGCGCGTGCCCGCCCGCATGCTGATGGCGCCCGGCGCCGCCGTTGCCGCCACCGGCATGCTGCTGCTGAGCCAAATCCCGGCGAGCAACGGGTATCTCAGTCACGTGCTTCCCGCCGAGATCCTGATTGGTATCGGCGTGGCCTGCGTCATGGCGCCGGCGTTCAACATCGGAACGCTGGGCGTCGACCCGCGGCAGGCCGGCGTCGCTGCGGCGGCTGTCAATGCCGCCACCCAGGTTGGTGCCTCGCTCGGCACCGCGCTGCTGAACACGATCGCCGCCGGCGCCACCGCCGGCTACCTGGCCGCCGTCCACCCACTGGCCGAGGCGGTGCGAGCCCAGGGCCTGGTCTACGGCTACTCGATTGCTACGGCCTGGGGTACCGCGATCCTCATCCTGGGCGCTGTCGCGGCTGCCACTCTGATCAATCGCGGACGTCCAGCGGCACAGACTGCATCTGCCTCCACGCACTGAAGTCGGTGGTCGCGACGGGTCAACGCGGTTCGGCCGGCGGCGCTCCCGACCGGGTCGCGATCGCCTCGATCGAGATCAGCGCCTCGGGCACCGGAAAGCCGGCCACCACGGGCGCCGAGCGCGCGGGAGGAGAGCCGCCGAAAGCAGCACCGTAGATGCCCGCGAT
>VBHQ01000021.1:4505-10388 GCA_005880395.1 Chloroflexota bacterium | reverse complement strand
TCTATGCCTCGCGGACCGCCTTCCTCGCCGTGAAGAAAGAGCGAGGGTTCGACGCGGTGATCAAGGAAGCATGGCGCGATCGCGGGTTCGGCGACTTCTGGGGCTACGCGCTCGTTGCCGAGGGGACTGGCGAGGCGATGATCGAGCCGGAGCTCTACCCATGGGACCTCGCGGCGCCGCTGATCCTGCTGGAGGAGGCGGGTGGCCGCCTGACGGACTTCAATGGCAAACGGACCTATGCCGGGGGCAATGCCGTGGCGAGCAACGGTCTCTTGCACGACGCGATTCTCGAGCGGCTCAACGGGGCGTAACCAGGCTCCGTATTGGAACGCGCAGTCTTTGTGGAGGGTTCACCATGGGAAGGTCCATGCTCGTCCTCGGTCTCGCGTCAAGCGTGTTCCTGGCCATTCCCCTGGCCGCAACCGCTGCAACGTCACCGGCGCAAATTCTCAATTGCACAACCGCGACGGCCTGCTACTCGCCCGACCCGATCCGGATAACCGCCGGATCGACCGTGACCTGGATGAACGCCACGGCGTTGGCGCACACCGCTACGGCGGAGAGTGGCGGTTGGGATACGGGTGCCATCGCCAGCGGCGCAACCAGCGCCGGAATCGCGTTCAATACGCCCGGCACGTTCGCATACCATTGCCGCTTCCACGCTGACATGCATGGCACGGTGATCGTTAGCGCGGCGGTCTCGACCACCCCTGTACCAACCACACGGGCGACCACGACGCCGCCGACCAAGGGGTTGGCGCAGAGCGGGGGCGGTCCCGCGCCGGTGTTCGGTGGGCTCGCCGTCTTTTTGGGAGTGCTTTTGCTAGGGAGCAGCCGGCTGCGGCGCAAGCGGTTGCAGCGCTCGCGATAAGCCGTCGACGAATCGCCTTACGAGTGAGCCATCCGGGTCGTGATCGGGATTTATCTCCGTGATGACCAGGCCGGCAAGCTTGGGCGATGAGATGAAAATCTTGAGCGCCTGCATCGCGTCCACCAGCGCGAGCGCCTGGTAGTGCGGCCAGTCGCCGAGCGGAACTTCTGCAGAGTCGAGCACGTCGACGTCGAAGTGCACGAGGACCGCATCTGCCCTCTCTTCAAGCAAGCGCATAGCCTCGCGAGCCTGGTCCAGCGGTGGTCGCTCGAGTGACGTTACCGGGTACTTCAGCATCGCGGATCGTTGCAGACGCGGCGGGTCGTCAGGTTCCAATTCGTGCGGATGAAAACCAAAAAGGGCGATGTGATCCTCGGGCAGCAACGGATACCGTTGGCCCATTCGCGTGAGCTCGGCAGCGCCGGCGCCGGTCAAGTGGGCAATCCCCATTCCGTCGAAGATCCCGGAATGCGTCGTCTCCGGTGTCGTGAGGTCCGCGTCACCGTCGAAATAGAGCAAGGCAAGCGCGGGCGTTGAACGGAGGAGGCCGGCAACGACGCCGAGGGTGATGGTGCAATCGCCGCCAAGTATCACGGGCAGGAGACCGCCGGCGACGGCCCGTTCAACCGACTCGGCGACCCGGTCCGCAACCTCGCGCACACGTCCGACACTTTGCTGTTTCGGGTTGGTCGGGTCGGGCCGAAAGCGGCCAGCGGGAGATCGCCAAGGTCATCGACCGACAGGCCGCCGGCACGGAGCGCCTCCACCAGGCCGGCAGCGCGCAGGGCCGAGGGCGCCTTTTCCTGACCCGGACCATGCGCTCCCGCACTCGACGGGACACCAAGCAGACCCAGCGTCTGGCCCGTCATGCTCTCAGGGTACGTCGACGCGCACGAGAATGTGCGACCCATCGCGAAGCATCCGGCGGAGACCCTCGGCGGTCGTCGCGCCCCACATCCACCAGCGCTCGATGACCGCGGCGATCAGTGGCTCATCGAGTTCGTCTTCCGTCATCAGGTGAACCGTCCCTTCGACCGAAGGCCCGCCCGGAACACGCAGGCGAATCCAGGGGTCGCTCCGCCACCGAGTCGCGCGCAGCGCGAATGACTGCGTAAAGAGGTAGAGCGAGGATGGACGCTCGAGCACGTACCAGGCGCGCACCGACCGCTCGCGGCCGTCTTCCCGCGATGTGACGATCAGCTCCTCCTGAGCGCCAAGCGCCTCGACGAACCCGGCAGGCAGCACTGCGCCAGAATAGGGCGGTGCCGCGGCTGGTCGTTCTGGCGCTCGATGGCTTCCCCCATCGCGCCATCAGTCCCGCGCTGACGCCGTGTATGTGGTCGTTTGCGTCGGCCGGGGGCCGAGCGCCCGACGGTGGCGTCACCGACCTGCCTTCCTCTACCGATCCAGGCTTCTGCTCGCTGCTGACCGGCTGCCATCCCCGGAGACATGGCGTGCGAACCACCTCGTCCGCCGATGAGCGCTGGCCGCCGGGCGGCGTCATCCCTCCGGGCACCGGGCTCGACGCCCACGGATATCCCTTGAACCGCGAAGTCCTGCCTCGGCTGCTCGACGCGCTCAGCAAGGAGCGCATGGATTTCGTGTTTGGTCACTTCAACGAGTCCGACACGGTTGGCCACGATCACGGCCCCGAAAGCGATGCCGCTCGAGAGTGCTATGCCGCGACCGACGCGGTCATCGGCCAGGTGCTCGACGCATTGGCGGATCGATGGAAGGAGACCGTGATTGTCGTCGTGTCCGATCACGACATGCAAGCGCGCGACGATTCGGCCCCGATCGACCCGATGGCGCACTCCGACGGGCTTTGGGATCTGTACGTTCCTGACGGCGGGTCTGCCCTGATTCACCTCCGCCCCGGCGTCGATCCCGCCGCCGCCGGTGCCGCACTGCAGCGCCTGGACGGCGTTGAAACCTGGATGCCGGACGATGCCTCGATGGTCATCGCCGGCGCAGAGCCGGGACGGATCTTTGCCGCGCCTCGGTATCCCGCGGGCGGCTTTCACGGTGCGCCCATCACCGCGCGGACGGTTGCCCTGGTCGGCGGCGGACACCCAGCGGTCGGCCGGCTGGCGACGGCAATCGAGCGGCGGCGGCCGCATCTTGCCGACTGGGTGCCCACGCTGGCGCCGCTGCTCGGTCTCGAACTGCCGGGCGCCGACGGCATCAACTTCCTGGGTTAGATCACGCCGGCGGGTTTGCGCGACGACGGCGCGAGGAATGCCCGCACGCGCTCGTCGGCGCCGTCGAGAATCGCAGGGCCGTGACCGAAGAAGGCGCGCTGATAGCGAAGCTCCAGGAAGCGTTCTGGCGCGCGCCTCGCGGCGGCATGTGCCTGGTTCACCGTCCATGGCGGCGTGCGGATCCCTCGCTCATTGTTCAGCACATCGCCGGTGAAGAGGGCGGATTCCGAGGCCGACCAGAGTGCAATGCTCCCGGGCGTGTGGCCTGGGGCATGGACGACCGTCAAGCCAGCGATCGACTGTCCGTCCTCGAGCACGGTCAGATCGCAATCGGCACAGCTAACGACGTACCGCGCGAGCCGCCCCGGGAGTCGATCGGCCATTCCCCAGAGCGTCATGCGCTCGCGTGGCCGGCCGGCCGTCAGATACGGCGCATCGGCGCCGTGGATCGCAAGACGAGCCCCGGTCGCCTGGCAGACGGCCAGCGCCGTCCCGGCGTGATCGATGTGATGATGCGTCAGCAGCACCCAATCGGGTGTGAGAGCGTCATCCTTCAGAAACCGCAGGACGGCGCCGACACTGCCGGTGTAGCCGGGATCGATGATGACGTTCCCTTCACTTCCCGCGTGCCAGTAGGCCTGGGCACCGCGCACACCTGGGATTCGGCGGATCACGCCTTAGCGGTTATCGCGGCTCGACTTCGGGACGGTTGATGCCCGGCTGGGGCACCTCGACCGGCGCCGGCGGTGGTTCCTGGATCTCTGGCTGGCTCGGTTCCGGGGCCAGTTGCGGGCCCTGCGGGTCGGTCACCCCGGGCTGGCCGGGATTGGGAATGACGGGATCAGGCGTCATCGGGGTATTTGGATTGCCGGGAATGTTTTGCATGAGTAACAGCTTAGCCCACAGAATCACTATAATGTTTACGTCCGAGATCGTAACAACCTAAGGAAGGAGGACGCCTCATGGATGCTTCGCCGCGGGCTTCGGCCACCGACACGACAGGCACATCGACAAACGGAAGCGGTCGGCGGGGCGTGATCGAGCTCGCCCGGGTCGCGGTCGAGGACACCATCCGGCTGGTCCAGCAGGAGGTGCAGCTCGCCAAGATCGAAATCCAGGAGATGCTGCGCAGCAACCTGCGAGCGGCGATCTTTCTCGGCGTCGCCGGCCTCTGCGGCCTGCTGTTCTTTATTATGCTTCTGGTCTTCATCGCCCTCCTGATCCCGGCGCATGCGCTGGTGGCGGGCATCGAAGCCGTCGTCTTCCTGGTGCTTGCCGTCGCCCTTGGGCTGAGTGGCAAGGGCATGCTGAAGATCGGGCCGCCGCCCAAGACGATAACCACTTTGAAGGAGGATGCCGAATGGGCCAAACAAGTGCTGAAGCGAAACGGGAAGTAGAGCAGACCCGCGCCCATCTCGGCGAGACGATCGAGGCGCTGCAGCTGCGGGCGCGCCGCAATCTCGATGTCAAAACACAACTGCGTGAGAACCGAGCGGTTCAAATCGTCCTCGGCGGTCTGACCTTCGGCGTCGCCGCGCTGGTCGTCATCATGCTGCGGGCCCGGCGCCGGCGGTCGGCGGCGGAGCAACTCGTTCGCAAGCTCAAGCTGAACGACCTACGGGAACGTCTCGGAGACTTTCGCGACGATGCCCGAGCCTGGGCAACCGCGCAGCGTCGCATCGTCAAAGCGAGTGGAAAGAGCAAGGTTGAAGTCCAGACCAAGGAGGGCATTGCGCGGCGCTTGCTGATCAGCGCCGCCGAGGCCGCGCTGACCGCGCTCGCCACCGGTTACGCGCGACGGCTGGTGAGCGGCGCCAGTACGCCGCACGAGCGTGGGCACGCGGCCGTCTCCAAGAAGCGATAGGCATCATCCCCTGGATCACGACCCGGAGGGGCATTGGCTGAGCGGCGCCCAAGCGTAGGGGCCCCGGAACCCGCTACCCTGGAGCCGAGGAAGCGCGCCTCGGCGGCAAAGCCGGCCGGGTGGCAGCCCGGCGCCTGGTGGCCTAAGGATCGCCGGCAGTGGCTCCGATTGATCGGCGTCGCGGCCGCCATCTTCCTCCTCCTGATCCTGGGGACGATCGCCTATGCAGCCGCCACCCTCCCCGATCCGGGCAAGCTCGACCTTTCCGCCGGCACCGTCCGGGTCGAGGATCGCAACCATAATCTGATCGAGCAGCGCAACGCGCAGGGCGTCGCCGTCCAGCCGGTCAAACTGGCGAACATCAGCCCGCTGTTGAAAAACGCGACGATCGCCGTCGAGGACAAAAACTTCTACCACCACGGCGGCATCGACTGGGCGCGCGTGATCAAGGCCGGCATCATCGACACGATTGCCCGGCGGCCCGAGCAAGGCGCCAGCACCATCACCGAGCAGCTCGCCAAGATCGCGGTGATCCAATCGCCGAAACGATCGATCTTCATCAAGTTGCGCGAGGCGATGGTCGCTACCGCGCTCGAGTCTCGCTACAGCAAAGACCAGATCCTGGAGATGTACCTGAACAGCATCTATTACGGGCACCGGTCCACCGGCATCGAAGCCGCCTCGCAGGTTTACTTCGGCAAGCATGCCAGCGAGCTCAACCTGGCCGAGGCCTCCATGCTCGCCGGCCTTCCGAACGGCCCGAGCCTCTACGATCCGGCGCTCCACCTCGAGAGCGCCAGGGCGCGGCAGGCCATCGTGCTGGACGCCATGGTCAAGCAGAACATGATCACCCAGTCACAGGCCGACGAGGCGGCCAACACCAAGCTGAGCTTCGTCTTCAAAGAGAACCGCAGCAGCCAGG
Source organism: Chloroflexota bacterium (assembly GCA_005880395.1). Lineage (GTDB taxonomy): Bacteria > Chloroflexota > Dormibacteria > CF-121 > CF-121 > CF-13. Next base: position 4,530 of record VBHQ01000021.1, on the reverse strand, counting down.
CCCCCCATTTCGTCGACTATGTCAT
>VBHQ01000021.1:0-4428 GCA_005880395.1 Chloroflexota bacterium | reverse complement strand
CAGTTCAACGTTGTCACCGGGCTTCGCCAACCGGGCTCATCCTTCAAGCCCTATGCCTACGAGCAGGCGTTCCGTTCCAAGAAGCTGACGATGGGCAACATGCTGGATGACACCTCAAAGCACTTCGCGAATGGCCAGTTCCATGACTTCGACTCCCGCGACATGGGCATGATCACGGCGCACCAGGCGCTGCTCCTGTCACGCAACATCCCGGCGCTGGAAACCATGCAGGCCGCCGGCGTCTCGAACGTGACCCAGTTTGCCCATGACATGGGAATCACGACGCCGCTCAAGAACGAGGTCACGACGGCGATCGGGTCAAGCGAAGTCCGGATGCTCGACCACGTCGTCGGCTACGGCGTCTTCGCGACCGGCGGCACCCGGCATAACCCGGTGTCGATCCTCGAGGTCAAGGATCTCCAGGGCAACAGCCTGGACAAGCCGAGCCCGCCCGATCCGAAACAGGTGATCACCCCGCAAGAGGCGTACCTCATCACCTACATCCTCAAGGATTACGCCAGCCAGTGGAACCTTGGGTGGAACAAGCCGTTCGCCGGCAAGTCGGGGACCACCAACAACTTCCACGACGCCTGGATGATGGCCTACAGCCCGAATCTCGTCATCGGGGCCTGGGTCGGAAACACATCCGGGTCCGGCGACGTGAACATGAACGGCGTCTACGGCACGATGGTCGGCAGCTCAGTTTTGCGCGACTTCATCAACAACGGGCTCAGCCAGGCGAACTTCAAGGTCGACACCTTCCAACAGCCGAGCGGTCTGGTGACCGGCCTGCCCTGCCAGAACAACGCCAACGTCAATCCGTCGGCGAGCGCCTCGCCATCAGCCTCGCCCTCGGCCTCCGCAAAGTCGGGACGCAGTAGCTCGGAGAAGGAGCTCTATCTCCCGGGCACCGAATGCGCGGCAGCCGCCGCATCGCCATCGCCATCCCCCAGTCCATCGCCAACCCCGTCGCTGCCGGTGTCATTGCCGCCGTCCATCCTGCCCAGCCTGACGCCCTCAGCCAGTCCAAGCGCCTCGTCCACGCCGACGCCGGGCGCGAGCGCGTCGACCGCGACGCATTAACGCCGGCGTAGGAACGCGAGCAGAGTGTCGAGGCCGGTGAACACCTCCGCCGCCCCAGCCTGGCGAAGCTCCCCGTCGGTACCGGCGCCGGTCAAGACCCCGTAGAAGGTCACGCCAATCTTGCCCGCCGCTTCCCCGTCCCAGCGCGTGTCGCCGGCGGCGGCGGCCTGAGCCGCCGGCACGCCACAGCGCTCGAGCGCGACGGCGAACACGTCCGGGGCCGGCTTCGAGGTTTTGATGTCGTCCTTATCGATGATGACGAAATGCTCCGGGCGCTCGTCGATGACCGCGAGGTTCGCCTTGACCTCATCGGGGTTGGATGAGCTGGCGAGCACTGGCCGGAGCTTCAACTGACGGAGGGCCTGCAAGAATTCGCTTACACCGGCGACCGGCTTAACCTGCCCGAGCCGGCTCTTGTAGGCCTGGCCGTGCCGGTCTCGCGCTCGATCGCCATGCTCGCGGTCCCATTCCTCCCCTGCCACCGCCTTGACGAAGAGATCGCCACCTTTGCCGATGTTCCGGCGCAGCGTCTCCCGGTTAAGCGGCTTGCCGAGCTGTTGGAACGCCTCGTCCCAGGCGGCGATGTGCTGTTGCGTGTTGTCGACCAGCGTGCCATCGATATCCAGGAGCAGCACCGTTGGCGGCATTCGCCAAGCATAGAATTGAAGCTGTGGCGAAGAAGGGAAGGATCAAGCGACTTGCCGAGGAAGTCGAAGCGCACCTGATCGAGGGTGCGGAGCTGGCAACCTCGACCACCTCTGCAGAAACGAACGTCGCGATGGCGGCGCTCGGGGCGATCGAGGGACCAGGTGAGCCAGAGCCCAAAGCCGAGACAAAGCCAGGGAAGCGCAACAAAGCTCGACCCAAGGCACGATGACCCGTTCCCGGTCTATGACCGGGAGATCGAGCGACTGAAGCGTTATCTTCACGGCCTCGACGAGGGCGGCTGGTCGCACGCCAGCCATTGCCAGGGTTGGTCCGTCAAGGATGTCGTGGCGCATCTTTCAACCGACGAGGTCTACAACCAGGCAAGCCTCGATCACACCCTCGATGCCCTGCCGTGGACGGGCGGGCTCAACAGCTGGAATGCTAGAGGCGTCAAGATCCGCCGCGGCCTGAGCCCGCTGGAGACCCTGCAGGAGTGGGAGGCGCGCCAGGGCCGCGTCCGGGAGGCATGGGAGGCGCTTGGTCTCAATGCCCGGATCGAGACGAGCGTCGGCCGCTATCCGCTGATCCTGCAGGTCTGGCATCTCGCCCGCGAGTATGCGATCCACGCCGATGACATCGAGGTGCCGATGCCCGCCGGCGAGCGACGCCAACAGCTCCGGTGGCGCGCCGCCTTTGGCCTGTTTGCCGCGCGCGAGGAAGGCGAAGCGATCGAGGCAACGCTCGACGACGAATGGGTAAGTCTTCGCCATGACGGCCGCGACGACCAGCTTGACCTCGAGACCTTCGTTGCCTACCTTACCGACCGCCCGCAGCAGCTGAAGGATCCAAAGGCGCGTGCGCTCGTTCGCCGGCTTCGCTAACCTGAATCCGTGCCCAAGCAACAATTCATCTGCCGCCACTGCGGACGCCGAGTCATTGCCGAACGGGGCCCGTTAACGACGGTCCAAATGTGCCGTAGTTGTTTCGAAAAAGCCCGCGCGGCGCAGCGGGATTCTCCGTCCCCGAAATCAGCCGATTAACCACCTTGTCTCATAGGGCGCGAGCGACTCGCCGATTACTGCCACACGGTCCGGCGAGACGTTATGCAAACAGACGGCTTGCTCGTTCCGGTCCGGTGAGAATCGCTGCAGAGCAAAGACGCGCGGATCCAGCTGCATGACGTCGGCTCCGCCGGCCGGCTGAAAGGCGGGGGTTGTTCGTCGCCGATCGAGTAAGGCGAGCAGTCGCCGCAGGACCTGTGATCGCCTCGAGGCCCGGTCATCGAGCTCTCGCTCGAGATCCGCGAGGACGAGTCGCTGCCGATTGACGCGCCTGGGCATCCCGCTTGCTTCCGCCCCCGCCCGGTCGCCCCGCGATCCGATGAGCGAATGAACGTAGATCGCGGGCAGGCCGGGCATGGCGAGCATGATCGCGTGGGCCGTCACAAAACGATCGATCTGCACCTGCTCGGATGGATCCGACTGATCCGAGAGCGCGTCGAGGTAGTTGATGTTCAGTTCGTAGGGGCTGCTCGTCCCGTCGTGGTTGCGCCGATAGGAGACAAACCCGCCGCGTCGCTGCGCCACTGTCACCAGATTTTCGAGCTCGGCCGACGTGAGGATGCCGGCGGCCGGCGTCACCCCGATTCCGTCGTGCGAAGCGAGAAAGTTCAAAAAGGCGACGCGCCGGCTCGGAAGCGACAGCGTGGTAGCCCAGCGGCTCAACGCGTCGGCATTGCCAGTGACGAGCGAGTGCAGGACCAGCGGTGGTAGGGCGAAGTTATAAACGAGTTGCGCCTCATTCGTCCCGTCGCCAAAGTACGAGACGTTGTCGCGGTGTGCGACGTTCGTCTCGGTGATCAGCATGATGTCCGGGGCAACCACATCGAGAACGGCTCGCATCAACTGGATGACGTGGTGGGTTTGTGGCAGGTGGATGCACGAGGTGCCGATCTCCTTCCAGAGGTAGGCGATCGCGTCGAGTCGGACGAACCGGGCGCCCTCCTTGACATAGAGGAGCAAGACATCGAGCAGCGCCAGAAGGACGTCCGGATTCTTGACGTTGTTGTCGACCTGGTCGGGACCAAAAGTGGTCCAGACCCGCTTTGGGCCGGCCGCCGTCTCGAACTTGGTGAGCAGGGGCAGCGTACGCGGCCGGACGACCTGGCTCAGATCCGGCTCATCCTGCACCACGATGAACCAGTCGCGAAAAGGCGGCTCGTCGCGAAGGAATCGACGGAACCAGTCGCTCTCCCCCGACACGTGGTTGAACACGCCATCGACCATCAGGTTGAACTCTCGTGCAAGCGCGCCAATGTCGTCCCAGGTGCCAAGCGACCGATCGATGCTCTGGGGCACCGTCAGTGTGACCCCGATGCCGTCGTAACCGGTGCCGACCCCAGCCTCGATCGATGATCTGCTGACCTCGCTCTACGGCGCTACTCGCGCGCCGTTGGTCGCCCGGCGGCTGCGTGATCTGATGCGCCGGCATTTCCCTGAAGACCAGGCGGATCGGCGCCGCCATGACGCGCTGCCGCTGACCGAGCGCGATGCCATGCTGATCACCTATGCCGACCAGGTGCGCGAACCTGGCATTGCTCCCTTGCACACCCTGGCATCTTTTCTGCGCGCCCACGCGGCCGGCGCGATCACGGGCCTTCACGTCCTGCCGTTCTTCCCCTCATCCTCTGACGACGGC
>VBHQ01000008.1 GCA_005880395.1 Chloroflexota bacterium | reverse complement strand
CGGAAAATGTCGCAGGCGCCGAGCAGCTGCTTCGGGATCTGGCGGCGATCGGCATCGACATGGAGAAGGTCACCTACGACCTCCAAATCGACGGCGTCAAGCTGTTCGCCGATTCGATCGACAAGCTCTTGGAGGAGATCGCGAACAAGAAACGGCAGCTGGACCACGGCGACGTTGGAGCGCACGAGGCGCGCCTTGGCGCCCTGGAGCCTGCGGTCAAGCAACGACTTGGCCAGCTCGAGCAGAACGCGGTGGTCCGTCGCATCGAGCAAAAGGACGCAGCGCTCTGGAAATCGAACGGCACCATCGAGAAAGAGATCCGCGACCGGCTCGGCTGGTTGCAGGTGGCCGACCGGATGGAGGAGAGGATTCCGGAGCTGCAGGCGCTGGCGAAGGAGCTGTACCAGGAGGGCTTTCGCCATGCGGTCGTCCTCGGTATGGGGGGCAGCAGCCTGGCGCCCGAAGTGTTTGCCCGCACCTTCAAGCCCCCAACCGGCGCGCTGACGGTTCATGTGATGGACACCACCGACCCGGCGGCGATCGCCGCCCTCGAGCAGGAGATCGACGTGAAAGCTTCGGTGTTTCTGGTCGCTTCCAAATCGGGCACGACGCTGGAGACGCTCTCGCATTACCACTATTTCTGGGACCGTACTCGAGGGAACGCGCGGCAATTTCTCGCCATTACCGATCCAGGGACGTCCCTCGCGGGCGAGGCCCAGACGCGCGGCTTCCGCCGGACGTTTCTGAACCCGCCGGATATCGGTGGACGTTATTCGGCGCTTTCCTACTTCGGTCTGGTGCCGGCCGCCCTGGGTGGCGTCGATCTCAGCGGTCTGCTGGACCGGGCGGCGACCATGATGCATGCGTGTTCGCCCTCGGTGCCGGTGGCCGAGAATCCCGGCGCCTGGCTGGGTGCGGTCTTCGCCGAATCGGCAAAGGCGGGACGCGACAAGGTCACCGTCGTGGCGCCGGAATCCTTGAAGACCTTCGGTACCTGGGCCGAGCAGTTGATAGCGGAGAGTACCGGCAAGGAAGGGAAAGGGTTGGTTCCGATCGCGCAGGAAGAGCTCGGCCCTCCGGAGGTCTATAACGACGACCGGCTTTTCGTACGACTTGTCGTCGCCCCCTCCCCGACCCTCCCGCAAAGGGGGAGCGAGGATCAGCTCGATGCGCTGGCCAAGGCGGGACACCCGGTCGTGGAACTGAAGGTCGGCGATCCGCTGGCCCTGGGCGCTGAATTTTTCCGTTGGGAATACGCGATCGCCGTCGCCGGCGTGATCCTCGGCATCAACGTCTTCGACCAACCGAACGTCCAGGAGGCAAAAGACCTGACGGCCAAGGTCCTGAAAGAGTCGAGCCCTCCAACCGTGGGTGATGGGATCCGATGGGCCGGCCAGAACGGCGTAACGCTGGACGCCGCGATCGAATCGCTTCTTCGTCAGGTGCGCCCGGGCGACTACGTTGCGATCCTCGCCTATATCGCGCCGGATCCGGAGCACGATAGCGCGCTGAACGCGATCCGGCTCGCCATCCGCGACAAGTATCGGGTGGCGACCACCGTCGGGTATGGGCCCCGCTACCTGCATTCAACCGGGCAGCTCCACAAGGGCGGCCCAAACACGGGGGTGTTCCTCGAGATCGTTGGCGATGACGTCAACGACATCAAGATTCCGGGGCAGCCCTTCTCCTTTGGGGTGCTCAAGCAGGCGCAAGCGCTCGGCGATTTCCAGGCACTGCGGAATCACGGGCGGCGGGTGCTGCGCGTGCAGGTACGGGATGTCGCGCAGGGTCTTGTCAAGATCGGCCAGGCGGTGGGCGCGATCGTCGAGGTCGCCTAGCGTGCAGCTCGGCATGGTCGGGCTCGGGCGAATGGGGGCCGGCATGAGCCAGCGCCTGCTCCAAGGCGGCCACCAGGTGGCGGTCTACGACCGCTCTTCCGCGGCGATGCAGGCGCTCGCCGGCAAGGGGGCGAAGCCGAGCGGCACGCTGCAAGATCTCGGACAGAAGCTGAAGGCGCCCCGCCTGGTGTGGCTGATGATTCCTTCGGGCCCGCCGATCGACGACACCATCCAGCAACTGCAGGGCACCCTGTCGCCGGGAGACGTGATCGTCGATGGCGGCAATTCGAACTACCGCGACTCGGTTCGGCGCGCCGAAACCTTGCAGTCTGAGCAGATCGAGTTCCTCGATGCCGGCGTGAGTGGAGGCGTGTGGGGGCTGAAGGAAGGCTTCTGCCTGATGGTCGGAGGCAAGGAGGCCGTCTTCAAGCATATTGAACCAATCTTCAAAACGCTCGCGCCCCCTGGTGGCTATGCCTACGTCGGACCGTCGGGCGCCGGCCACTACTCGAAGATGGTGCACAACGGCATCGAGTATTCGTTGATGCAGGGATACGCGGAGGGCTTCGAGATCCTCAAGGCGTCACCCTATGCTTTCGACCTGCACAGACTGGCGGCGCTCTGGAACCACGGCAGCGTGATCCGTTCCTGGCTCCTCGAGCTCGCCGAGGCGGCATTCGACGAGGATGCTGACCTCAGCCGAATCCGCGGCTTCGTCGAAGACACGGGCGAGGGGCGATGGACGCTGGACGAAGCGATCGAACACGCGGTTCCCGCCCCGGCGCTGGCGATGAGCGTCTTCATGCGGTTTCGATCGCGGCAGGATGATTCGTTCGCCGCCAAAGTGCTGGCGGCCCTGCGCAACGAGTTCGGTGGTCATGCGGTGAAGACCGAATAGCGATGGCCCAGGCGACGCTGACGCGAAACGTCTTACGCGAGGGCCTGATCCTCCCCCGAACACCGGATCCAGCCGTGATGGTCATCTTCGGGGCGTCGGGCGACCTGACGGCGCGCAAGCTGATGCCGGCGCTCTATAACCTGACGCTCAACCGCTATCTGCCAACCGGCTTCAGCGTGGTCGGCGTCGCGAATACCCCCTGGTCCGACCAGGAGTTCCGGGCGCAGATGGAACAGGCCGTCAAGAAGAACTCTCGGACCCAACCGGTCGACCACTCGGTCTGGCAGACCTTCGCGGAGGGTCTGCATTACTGTCCGTTCGGTTGCCGCTGCCGAATTTCTTCCCGGTGATCATCGACGGCCTGGGCGCCTCCGGCATCGCGCGGGAAGGGGAGGGCTGGAAGCGCGTCGTCGTCGAGAAGCCATTCGGTCACGACTTGAAGAGTGCGCGCGAGCTCAACGAGGTGATCCACTCGGTCTTCAAGGAGTCGCAGGTCTATCGGATCGACCACTATCTCGGCAAAGAGACGGTCCAGAACGTCCTCGTTTTTCGGTTCGCGAACGGCATTTTCGAGCCGATCTGGAATCGCCGCTACGTCGACCACATCCAGATCACGGTGGCGGAGGATCTCGGGATCGAATTGCGCGGCAAGTATTACGAGAGTGCCGGGGCGCTGCGCGACATCTTTCAGAACCACTTGCTGCAGCTGCTCAGCATCGCCGCGATGGAGCCGCCACCCAACTTCGACGCCGACACGGTTCGCGATGAGAAGGTGAAAGTGCTTAAGGCCATTCATCCGATCGACGTCGCCCGCGACGTCGTGCGCGGCCAGTACGGGCCCGGCTGGGTCGGCGGCCAGCACGTGCCGGGGTACCGCGAGGAGCCCAACGTCTCACCAACGTCCATCACGGAGACCTACATCGCCGTCCGCCTGAAGGTCGACAACTGGCGATGGGCGGACACGCCCTTCTACCTGCGCACCGGCAAGCGCCTGCCGAGCCGCGCCTCCGAGATCGCGATCCAGTTCAAGACCGCCCCCCACCTGCCGTTCGCGAAGACGGCGGTGCAGGGGCTGACGCCCAATGTGCTGGTGATGCGAATTCAGCCGCACGAGGGCGCCTCGCTGAAGATCGCGGCAAAAATTCCCGGTCCCGTCATGCGGCTGCGCACTGTGAACATGGACTTCTTCTACGGGTCCGCCTTCCTGGTGGAATCGCCCGACGCCTATGAACGCCTCGTCCTCGATTGCATGCTGGGAGATCCAACCCTCTTTGCGCGCGAAGATGAAGTCGAACGCGCCTGGGGCCTCGTCGACCACATCGAGGAGGGCCTGGCGCAGCAGCCCGCGGCCGGTTTCCCGAACTATGCGGCGGGTGCCTGGGGGCCAGAAGCCGCCGACGCCCTGATCGAGAGCGACGGCCGCCGATGGAGGCGCCCGTGAGCGGCCACACCGAGCTCAGCACCCAGGTGGTGGTCGACGTCCACGAGATCCAGGAAGAGCTGGAACGGGTGCGCTGGGGCCTGCACGATGACGAGGTCGAGTACTCGGAGGCGGCCGTGCATGCTGCCGCGGAGGCCCGCGCCAGTGTGCTGAACCTGATCACCGTCGTGATGGACGAATCGCAGTTGGAAGCGGTGCGAAAGGTTTTGCATGGGCTGTCCATCACCAATCCGTCGCGTACGCTCGTCCTCCTCGCCCAGCAGCATCGCGGCGGCGAAAAGCTGGAGGCGCAGGTGTCGGCCCAGACACGCACCGAGAGCGGTCACCGAGTGACCACCGAGGAAGTCACGCTACACGCGCATGGGGAGGTTGCCGAACATCTTTCAAGCGTCGTGACGCCCCTCCTGATCTCGGAGCTGCCCGTCGTGGTCTGGTGGCCCGGACTGCCGGCCTTCGACAGCCGGTTGTTCCACGATCTGTGCGACCTGGCCGACCGCCTGATCGTCGACACCGATGAAGGCTTCGAGCGAAAGCACCTCGGGCGGTTGCTCGAGGTCGCCCGCCGGGACCAGGCCCGCGCCGAGATCGGCGACTTCAATTGGGCCCGGCTGGTGCCCTGGCGGCATTTGACCGCCCAGTTCTTCGATATGCCGGGGATGCTCGATCGCCTTGCCCAGATCCAGGGTGCCACCATTTCCTACGGCGCGGAACGGCCCGCGGCGCAGGCCTGGCTGCTGGCCGGGTGGCTCAAGAGCCGGATGGCCACGGTGGGGATCCAGATCCCGGTCGACCTGATCGAGGACAGCTCTCACGACCATCGGGTGGCACGACTCGACGTCTACGCCCGCGGTTCGGATGGAGCCGCGCGGTTCACCGTTCGTCGCGTTCCCGGTGGGCGTCTTTGTGCCGACATTCGCATCGGCGACCAGGAGCTCGGGACGCGGACTGTCGGAGTGCCACCGCGATCCCCCGAAGACTTGCTGGCCTTCGAGCTCACGCTTCCCGGCCACGACGTCCTGTTCGAAGAAGCGCTCGCCGCAACGATGGAATGACCCTCAGTCCCGTCGTCGTCGCCGGCCCCGAGGAGCTGGCCGACGCGGCGGCGGCTTGGACCGCCGAACGAATCGAGCAGGCGGCGGCCGCGCGGGGCTTCTGTTACATCGCGCTGGCAGGGGGTGAGACACCGCGCGGGTGCTACCGGCGCCTGGCCGCCGATCCCTACGACCAGCGCGTGCCCTGGGGCAAAGTCTTCGTCTACTGGTCGGACGAGCGCCAGGTGGCGCTCGATGATCCGGCGAGCAACTACGCCATGGCCCGAACGGCCTTGCTCGACCACGTCCCGATACCAGCCGGGCAAGTCTTTCCCCTGGTGGGTGACCCGGGCCCAGCCCTTGCGCGGGTGCCGGCTGATTCCAGCGGTCGGCCCCGCTTCGACATCATTCACCTGGGGATGGGAGAGGACGGTCATACCGCGTCGCTCTTTCCCGGCCATCCGGCGCTGCGGTATCAGACGCCGGTCGTCGCCGTCCTGAACGCGCCCAAGCCCCCACCGGAGCGGTTGACGCTCTCCATTCCGGTCCTCAATGCGGCGCGCGCCGTCCTTTTTATGGTCCAGGGCGCCGGCAAGCGCGAGGCACTCGCCCGCGTCCTTCGCCGCGATCCTGCCCTGCCGGCCAGCCTCGTCGAGGCGACGGACGGGGAACTGACCTTCATCGTCGACAAAGCCGCCCTCGGGGCGTAGGCACCACCCGGACGTCTCAAACGCTCGCCTGGCACTAAAGCGCCGCTCGTGTGGGCCGACAGGCCCGCGCCTGGGGGTGGCGGCAGACAAGCCGTAGTGTCGGACTATCAAGAAACTTGTTTCTTGACACGCCCAACGCTGCGTGACATCTTGGTAACGCAGCGACCAACGAACTTAACGTCAAGGCAGGGCAAGCAGCAGCAATGTCGATCGCGGGGGCATATCGGCCGACCGTCCGGCGCGGTCACCGAGTGGAAAGGCGTAGTCGCCGGCGGGTCGCGCGGGCAACCGCGATCTGGGTGGCCGGGATCGCCGCCTGGTGCGTGGCGTTCCTCGCGCTGGGCTGGCTGATCGCCGCAGGGTTTTACGGCTTGCTGGTGAGCGCATGAGACGGTGCTACGGACGCCGGCACAACTACCGGCACACCAACTACCACCTCCGTGAGTGGCATCGCCGGCGCCGCTTGAACCTCCAGCGCAACCTGATCATCGCCCTCCTGGCAATGATCACGCTCCCGCTCATGACCGTTCCCGCGGTTGCCGCACAGACCGTCGGCGATCTGCCGGCCGTCACCGGATTGACTTCGACCGGGCTTCCCCAGGACATGCTGATCTTCGATCGCCATGGCACGTTGCTGGCGGACGTGGGGGACCAGGGCGACCACCGCATCGTGGTCCCGCTCGGCTACATTTCGCCGAACGTCATCAATGCCACGATCGCGATCGAGGACCACAGCTTCTACTCGAACACCGGCGTCGACTTCGGGGCCGTCCTCCGGGCGGCGCTAGCGGACTATGCCAGCCACGGCATCAAGCAGGGCGGGAGCACGATCAGCCAGCAGCTGGTCAAGCAGCTCTTCATCGGTCCGCATCCCGACAACTCGCTCCAGCGCAAGGCAAAGGAAGCGGTTCTGGCAATGGAGATGAATCGGCGGTACAGCAAGGACCAGATCCTCGAGATGTACCTGAACACGATCTTCTACGGGAGTCAGACGTACGGCATCGAGGCGGCGGCCCGCAGTTATTTCCAGACCAACGCGCACGACCTGAGCCTGGCCCAGGCCAGCCTCCTCGCCGGCCTGCCGCAGGCGCCCACCGAGTACAACCCGCTCCTCAACCTGACCACGGCCAAAAAGCGGCAGTTCGAAGTGCTCAACGCGATGGTCGAATACCACTTCATCACCCGCCAGGCGGCGGACGCCGCCTTCGCGACGAAACTGACGATTTATCCGCCGATCACTCACTACCAGGCTCCGTACTTCGTCGACTACGTCCTGAAGACCCTGGCCCAGCAGTACAACATCCATCCCAGTGACCGTCGCGGCTACCGGGTCTACACGACGCTCGACCTCAACCTGCAGCGCATCGCGGAACAGGTCGTGCGCGACCAGATCGCGCAGAAAGGCAACTTCTACAACTTCCACGACGCGGCGCTGGTCAGCGAAGACCCGCGCAACGGCGAAATTCTCGCCATGGTCGGGGGCGACGACTACAACCGACCGGGCGGCTGGATCAACATGGCGGACACACCCCGTCAACCGGGCTCGACCTTCAAGATCTTCACCTACACCGCCGCGATCGAGAGCCGGAAATTCAACATGATCACGCCCATCCTCGACGCGCCACTCGTCTTCCCGACCTGGGGCGGCGTCAGCGGCTTCGCACCCTACATCCCGCTCAACTATGACCTCAAGTACCACGGCGTGCTGCCGCTAAAGATGGCGATGGGCAACTCCCTGAACATCCCCGCGATCAAGACCGAGCTGCGGGTCGGCATTCCCAACGTGCTGAACATGGCCCGCCGCATGGGCGTCACGCATCTGAACCAGCCGGACGACAGTTACTCGCTCAGCCTCACGCTGGGCGGCTATGAGGTCACGCCGCTCGATATGCTCACCGGCGCCTCCACGCTTGCCGACATGGGCGTGCGGCATATGCCGGCCCCGCTGCTTTCGATCAAGGATGCCGCCGGCCGCGACATATTCACCTATGACCCAACGAAGAACGCGACGCAAGCCTTGTCGCCACAGGTTGCGTTCATCGTGGGCTCGATCATGTCCGATGACCGCAACCGTTGCATGGAGTTCGGCTGCCACGGCGACCTGACGCTGCCGGGCCGTCACGTGGCGGCGAAGACCGGGACGACCCAGGATTTCCATGACAACTGGACGCTCGGCTTCACGCCGACGCTGGCAACCACCGTCTGGGTCGGCAACCCGAACAACCAGCCGCTGAGCCACAACTCGACCGGCATCGTCGGCGCGGCGCCGATCTGGCATAAGTTCATGCAGCAAGCGCTGGCGGGGACACCCGATCAGTGGTACGCGCAGCCGGCGGGCCTTGACAAGATCGGCGATAACTATTTTCTCCCCGGCACTGAGAACGTTCCCTCACCCGTGCTGGGCTGGCCGGTCTGCCGCTTCGGCAGCTACAACCCGTACAACCTGACGTGGGCCGACACGCTGATCGGTGGGGTGCCCTGTGTCCTTGGCGGCGCGCCGCGGCAGATCAAGACAAAGACCGGATAGGGAAGGAGCGCGGGCTCAAAGGGGACATAGAAAGGCCCGCGCTCCCGAAGGTCGCCGGCGTTAGTGCGGCTGGCTGTTCTGGAAACAGGCGACGTCGTATTGGGACACGCTCTTGGGGTTTTTCTGACTCTGAGGTTGATTGCCGGCGTAAACGCCTCCCGCGGTTCCGCTTGGGTTGAACGCCGAACCTGGTGCGCTGCTGGCATTGCCGGGCGTTGTGGACGTGTTCGGGTTTTGGCAAGACTGACTTGGCTGTCCGCCTGTTCCGGGGCTTGCGGCCAACGCCAGCGCGGGCACACTCAGGACGAGAGCGCCCGACATCGCCACGCCGAGAACGAGCTTGCGAATCATTCCCTGTCCTCCTTTGGCGAGTAACTGTTTCTTCGTCATACGGAGAGTGGTTACAAGGAAGCGAGCTCGACGATCGTGAGGCCAGATGCGTAGTAAGATGCCGGCTGCCGGTGCGGCGTCTTGCTTACGTCTTGCTCTCGACGGTCATGGTGAGCTGCGCTTCGACGCCAACCGCCAACCGGCCGGTCGTGGCCGTGCAGTCAAGTTCCGTACCGAACTCCACGTCAGCGAGCGCCATGCCGACCGTCCTGCTCGATACCAGGCAGGAGGGGATCCTCGGGCCAGGCGGCATGACGCTTCGGCAGGAGATAGGCGCCGTCATGATGGTCGGCCTGACGGGACCCCTGACGCCGGCGATCCTCGACGAGTGGCGACAGCGGCAGTTTGGCGGCTTGCGCCTGCCCGCCGACGAGCCTGCGGCCGGTGTTGCCGGCGCTCGGGCGTTGATCGACTCGGTTCGCGCTGTGATGGCCCACCCCCTGCTGGCGGCGACCCAACAGGAAGCGCCCAACATTACGGCGGCCGCGCAGCGCTTGCAGGCCGAGGGTTTCGACATCGACCTCGCGCCAGATGCCGATGTGGCGGCCGGACGCAGCCCGGCGTCGGTGGCACAGAACGTCACCGCTGCCATCGCCGGGATCCATGCCGCAGGAATCTATGCGGTCGCTTCGGTATCAGCGAACAGCCTGCAAGCTCAGCAATGGTTACCGCTACGCGCGGCGATCGGGGCGCACGTCGATATGGTGATGGCCCCTGACCTCGGCGTCGCCGCTGTCCGATCGCAGCTCGGCTTTAAGGGGGTCCTGATTTCCGAGGACCTGCGCTCACAGACAGCGGACGCGGCCGTTCGTTTCTTGAAGGATGGCGGCGATATGGTCCTTATCTCGCCCGACATCGCCGCGGCGGATGACACCTACGATGCGATTCACACCGCGGTCCTCAGTGGCAGCTACGAACGGGTCAAGCTCGATGCGTCGGTTCAGAGGCTCCTGAGTCTCGGCTTGCGCTTTATGCCTTAGTCGACCGGTTCGGTCGAGACTTCGGCGCCCATCGCGTGATAGCCACCGTCGACGTGCACGATCTCGCCGGTTGTCATCGAGCTCCAGTCCGACAGCAGGACGCAGGCCATCTTGGCCACGGGTCCGCGATCCTGGCTGTCCCACCCCAGGGGCGATCGCTTGCCCCAGCTGTTTTCGAAATTCTCGAACCCGGGGATGCCCTTGGCGGCCATCGTCTTGAGCGGCCCGGCGGCCAGCGCGTTGACGCGAATGTGATGGTGGCCGAGATCGCGAGCCAGATAGCGGGTCACGGATTCCAGCGCCGCCTTGCAGACGCCCATCCAGTCGTAGAAGGGCCATGCCTGCGTCGAGTTGTCGAAGTCGAGCGTGACGATACTGCCGCCGCCGTTTTCGGCCATCAGCGGGCTCAGCGATTGGGCCATCGCCTTCAGCGAGTATGCGCTCGTCTGGAACGCGTTTTGCACGCTCTCCCATGGGGCGGTCAGGAAGTGGCCGCCGAGCGAGTCGGCGGGCGCAAAGGCGATGGCGTGGACGAAGCCGTCCAGCCGTCCCCATCGCTGGCGCAGCGAGTCTGCCAACGCATCGATCTGCTCCTGCTTGTTGACGTCCATCTCGAGGATTTCCGGCGTTGGCTTCATACGCCGGGCGCTCTTCTCGGTCAGGCTCATCACCCGGCCGAAGCTGGTAAGCACGATGTCGGCCCCTTCTTTCTGGGCCGTCTCGGCGATAGCGAAGGCGATGCTCGCCGGCGTCAGGACGCCAGTGACCAGGATCTTCTTGCCTTCGAGGATGCCCGGCATGGCGGTCCGATTCTATCCGAGCGTCAGTCAGCCGCCATAAGAGTCTTCGTCGCCGTTTGTGGTCGATGACATTTGTGCCTGCAAGGCCGGCAGCCCGTATTCCCCGATTGCTGCGACCAACTCGGTGCCAAGAGCGCGAAGGTCAGTGTCCGCGTGTACTGGCCACCATTTATCAGCGCCTCCCGGCAATAGCGCCCCCAGCCGTTTCTGCCAGATGGCGGGCCCATAGAATCTCGTTGAACGAGGCCGTTCACC
Source organism: Chloroflexota bacterium (assembly GCA_005880395.1). GTDB lineage: Bacteria > Chloroflexota > Dormibacteria > CF-121 > CF-121 > CF-13. The sequence goes on along the minus strand of VBHQ01000008.1, from coordinate 5,290 downwards.
GTAGCCGCGCGATTCTGCAAGCGCCTTCCAGATCTTCTTATGCGCGACCGTCAGCTGAACGGTGAAATCCAGGCCTTTCGAGTCGCTCCATCTTGATCGTTGAATGCCGAGCAGAACCCAAAGTTCCTCGTTAGGAAGCACGAATTCTTGGCCGCTGCCCTTGAAGCCCATCGCTCGCAACGAAGGGGCTAGCTGATCGCGCAGCAATTGCCGAAAACGTTCCTGGGCAGTTCCGATGGTCATCCCTGTTCCGCCCGGGCGGTGAGCCTGCGGCGGCGGCGCCGATAAGCCTTGATGGGTGGCTTGAGGGATTTGAACCCTCGACCCTCAGATCCACAATCTGATGCTCTAACCAGCTGAGCTAAAGCCACCGCGGGCGCTGGTGATTATAGGACCTTGTGACAGTGTGACCGTTCAAATTCCACGGAACTCGCGTTATATGCTGTAGGCGCTTTGAGGACATCCGAGGACGCCCTCATCCGCCGCGCCCAGGCTCTCGACCCGGGGGCACTGGCCGAGCTCTACGACCGGCATTTCGATGGCATTTATCGATATCTCTACACCCGCGTGCGACACCAGGCGGACGCCGAAGATCTCACCGAGCAGGTGTTTCTGAAAATGGTCGATTCGATCCAGCGCTACCGGCCGCGCGGCGTCGCCTTCTCATCGTGGCTTTATCGCATCGCGCACAACCTGCTCGTTGATCGCTATCGCCGGGCGGGCCGCGAGGCGGTCGAGCTCTCTGCCGACGTCCAGGACGGCCGGCCGCAGGCCGACCCGGCGATGATGGCCCAAAACTCGGAAGACCGGCGCCGGCTGATGCAGGCCATCGAGCGGCTCACGCCGGAGCAGCAGCAGATCATCACAATGCGCTTCATCGACGGCCTGGATGTCGAGGAGATCGCCCGCCTGACCCATCGGCGGCCGGGCTCGATCCACTCGATGCAGCACCGGGCGCTGGCCAGCCTGTACAGGTTCCTGCTGGAGCAGGAAGAAGTGGAGGCGCGTCATGCCTGAGCTGAGCGGACCCTTCGAAGAGTGCCTGACGGCGGTCAAAGAACGGCGCAACCTTCAAGAGATTTTGCGCCACTACCCCGCCGAGCGTGATGACTTGATCGGTATGTTGCGCCTCTCGGTCGACCTCAGTAATCTGGGCGCGCCCACGCCGGACCCCGCGTTTCGCCTGCGGGCGCGCAATCGCATGCTCGGACTTGCAGGACAGCGCCGGCTGGCCCAGCGGCGCAATCCATTCACCTGGTTGCCTCGGCCGGCGGCGCGGCTCGCCTTTGCCGGGATGGTCGTGGTCGGGCTGGTCGCTGCCAGTGTCAGCGTCGCCGCTGCATCGAATCAGAGCCTGCCGGGAGATCCGCTCTATGGCGTCAAGCGGGGCGTCGAGGGGGTCCAGCTGGCGGTCACGCTCGATGCCGCCGCACGGGCCCGGCTCCAGCTTCATTTCGCGGACGTTCGGCTCGACGAGGCGCAGCGCTTGTTTTCGGTGGGCCGAAAAGACGACGCCGTCGCCCTGGTCAGCGAGTACGACACCGATGTGGCGCGGTTCAAGCAATCGGTCGCGTCAGCCTCACTCGACGACGGCGCGATCAGCGACCTCAGGCAACTCGTCCAGGAACGAAGGGTTCGCGCCGATGCCAGCCTCAACTCCCTCGCCGGATCGCTGAGTGCCCAGGGTGACGCCAAAACCGCCGCGATCGTGACGCAGACGCAATCCCACGTCGACCAGGCGCTCCGCGGTAGCAGCAGTGACCTGCAGGCGCATGCCAGCAACGCTCACCCGACCGCGCGCCCGGCAAAACCCGCCGGCGCCCAGCACTAAGGCGAGCTCGGTTTCCCCCGCCGGGCAGCGAAAAATTCGCGAAGCAATCGGCCGGCCGGGTCCGCCAGCAGCCCTGAGGTCACCTCAACCCGATGGTTGTTTGCCGGATGCCTGAGGACGTCATAGACCGAATCGACTGCACCTTTGCGTGGATCGGGTGCCGCGTACACCAGCCGGTCGATGCGGGCCAGCACCATCGCTCCCGCGCACATGGGGCAAGGCTCGAGCGTCACATAGATCGTCACGCCCTCCAGGCGCCAGGACTGCGTCTCGCGTGCAGCCTCACGGAGCAGGAGCATCTCTGCGTGCGCCGTGGCATCGGGCGTGCTTTCGATCAGGTTGTGCGCCTCGGCCAGCACCGATCCATGGCGCACGAGCACCGCGCCGACCGGGACTTCACCGGCCGCGGCGGCCTGACGCGCCTGGGCAAGCGCGCGTTCCATGTAATGGCTGTCATCGCGGGAACCGATAACTAAACTGGGATCGATGGCGCAACGAAGCATACGAGAGGCGCGTGGGCTGTTTGGGCCCGAGTCGGTGATCTGGCGTGTGAACCGCGAAGCGGTGGTCGCCCTTGCCGGGACCTGCGCCATCCTGATGCAGTTCGCGCATCCTATGGTGGCCGCCGGCGTTCGCGACCACAGCCGTTTCGAGACCGACCCGGTGGGTCGCCTGCGCCGCACCTTTGACCTCACGCTGACCTGGGTCTTCGGCAGCCGCGACCAGGCCCTGGAGGCGGCGCGGGTCGTCAACCGGCGTCACGACACCGTCAACGGACCGGGGTACTCGGCGAAAGACCCTGCGATGTTGCTCTGGGTGCAGGCTACCCTCGTCTACTCTGCGATCCGCGCCTATCGCGCCTTCGTCGCGCGGCTGAGCGATGAGGACGCGAACCGGTACTACGAGGACACGAAGGAGATTGGTGTTCTGCTCGGGCTATCGCGCTCGATGTATCCATCTGACTTTGAGGCCTTGAACGGTTACATCGAGGCGATGATCGATGCCGGCGAGGTGCGCGTCAGTGCGGACGCGCTTCGCATGGGCCGGATTGTGCAGCAGCCCCATTTCCCGGGCGTCCCTCGCATGGCGTTCACGCCGCTGAGGACGATCACGGCCGGCCTCCTACCGCCGCGGCTCCGAGAGCAATATGACCTGGCATGGCGCCGTCCGGACCGCCTGTTGTTCAAAAGCTGTCAGGCGATTCTTCCGGGCTTCCTGCGCATCACGCCGGCTCCGATCCGGTTTCTTCCGCCTGCCCGACAGGCGTACCGCCGACTTCGTTCCCAGCCGGCCTGAGCTCAAGCGTGGCGGAGGGGGCGAGATTCGAACTCGCGGTGGCGTTGCCGCCACACGGCTTTTCGAGAGCCGCACCTTAAACCGCTCGGACACCCCTCCGGGGGAAGCATTCTAGCCCCCGCCCCGATGCTCCGCCGACCCGGGTGAGGGCGACGCGAGGCGGCGGCGGGCACGATGCCGGGCCACCTTGGCGCGGTTGCCGCAGCTGCGCATGCTGCACCACTTTCGCTTGCCGGTTCTCGAGGTGTCCTTGAAGATCCATCGGCATTGCACGTTTTCGCAGACGCGCAGCCGCGAGGTTTCGCCCTGAATCAGCTCACGGGCGATCGACTCGACCAGCCGCGCAAGCGCGCCGTCGACCGGGTCGCCCTGGTGCCGGTGGTCGAGGGAGACGCCGTCCGGCGCCGGGACCAGCTCATAAACGTAGTGCGTCCGAAGCGCGCGGTTGATCTCATCGAGGTCGGCTCCGTTCGGCGCCCGCCGCTCGGCCGCGGCTTCGAGCGCGCCACGCATCGCCTGTCGTACGCGCTGCAGCTTGGCGAGAATTTCGGCGCCCGCCGCGGGCGAAGCCTGGAACTGAGCCAGCAAGTGGGTTCGGACTTCTCGATGGAGCAGGTCGTGCTCGACGAGCCACTCGAGGGCCGCCTCGGGATTCTCGAGGTGATCATGAGGAACCGGGTACAGGTCCAGGGTGTTAACGAAATCCAGGCCCGTGCGCAGCGTCGCGATATGGCCGACCGCGACCGGCAGGAGAGGCGAGGAATTCGTTACCAACTCGTTCACCTGTAACCCCTTTATACCACTTGACGGGTTAAATCTAACAGCGTAGAATATGCGAGTAACCAGCTTGAAGCCACAAGGCAGTTACAGCGAGGTGACAACACATGCAGGATTACTACGCGCTCTATACCTGGGCGATGGACAAGCAGGCGGCGATGCAGCAGGAGACTGCGCGGCGCCGGCTGATCGGGCGGTCGCGCAATTCGCGCTGGCCGCTCCGGTGGCCCATCGTGCGCCGGCAGGCGCCCGTTGACCACGAGTCTTCACGGCACTCCGGACTGGCGGCCTGAGCCCCTTCATCCTTGGCGACCGTACGCGACCTTGGCGCCGCTGAGCTGCCCCAGAGTCTGACGCAAAGCGCGGGGCGCCCGGGCTCCGGAACGGATGTCCGGGTCTGGCTGGGGCTGGTGACCGTCTACCTGCTCTGGGGATCCACCTATCTTGGGATCAAGTACTCGATCGAAACGATCCCGCCATTCCTGATGGGCTCGCTACGGTTCCTGGTCGCAGGCGGCGTCCTTTACCTCCTCGCCGTTCGGCGCGGTGACACGGTCGGCGACCGGCCGCGAGCCGCCCAGTGGCGGGCGACGCTGTTGATTGGTGCGGCCCTCCTGGTCGGCGGCAACGGCGGCGTCATCCTGGCGGAGCAGTACATCCCGACCGGGGTCGCGGCCCTGCTGGTTGCGACGTCGCCGCTCTGGATGGCGCTACTGGATCGCGTGATCTTCGGGCGCCGGCTGCCGGCGCTCGTCATCGTCGGCCTGGTCGTGGGTTTCAGCGGCGTCGCGTTCCTGATCGGGGCCCCAGGGCCGGGGCGGCTGAACCTGATCGGCGCCATCTTTGCGATCGGCGCACCGATCTGCTGGGCGACCGGGTCGGTGTTCACCCGGCACGTCCGCCTGCCGCGCCGGCCGCTGGTCGCGGCCAGCATGGAAATGCTCTGGGCGGGCGTGTTCTTCGCGGTTGCCAGCGTGCTCAGCGGCGAACTCGGCCGTGTCCACCTGCAGAGCATCTCGAGGACCTCGGTCGTCGCCCTCGCCTACCTCATCACGTTTGGAAGTCTCGTCGGCTTCAGCGCCTACGTCTGGCTGCTGCGCGCCGCGCCACTCTCGCTGGTGTCGACCTACGCGTACGTCAACCCGGTGGTCGCGGTGGTGCTCGGCGCCGTCTTCATCGGTGAGGCGCTCACGCTCCGAACGGTGGTCGCCGGCGGCATCATCCTTTCGGCCGTCGCCCTCATCGTCATCGCCCGCAACCGGGCGGCTACGCCTGCGCCGGCTCCACGAGCTGTACCTTCTCGGCCGTAAACGCGCGGTGCATGCGCCCGACGTTGGCCAGCGTATCGATCTCGCGTGGTGTCTTGTCCCGACGGATCTGTTTGAT
>VBHQ01000007.1 GCA_005880395.1 Chloroflexota bacterium | reverse complement strand
GTGCAGTGCCGCGTACAGCGCGGCGGCCGCATGCCCCTTCGAAAGGATAAACCGGTCGCGATCCGGGTCGTCGGGCGTTTCCACCTTCAGTACGCCGCCGTACAGCGTCGCCAGGATGTCAGCGATCGAAAGCGCGGAACCGATGTGGCCGACCCTGGCGCGTTTCGACTGTTCGAGCGTGATCCTTCGGATGCCAGAAGCTGAAAGAGCCTCCGATGACATGGCGCTATTCTAGAGTCGCTGCCGCTAGAGTAGAGGATCATCATGGAGCGGCGACCCGTCGATTTGGACCTCATCGTCGTCGGGGGCTGCGGCCACGTCGGGTTGCCGCTTGCCCTTTGCTTTGCCGAAGCAGGCGCCCGAGTCGGCATCTATGACGCTGATGCCGCGAAAGTCGAAGCCGTTCGTTGCGGCCAGATGCCGTTCATGGAGCGCGGCGCCGACGCCCTACTCGCCCGCATGCTGCCTTCCGGGCGGCTCAGCTTTAGCAGCAGCCCCGAACTGATCCGGCACAGCAAGGTCGTCGTGATGGTCATTGGGACGCCGATCGACGAGTTCATGAACCCATCGATGCGGGTCTACGAGCGGGCGATCGACCAACTGGCCGCCCACGTCGTCGACGGCGCGCTGATCATCCTCCGCAGCACGGTCTATCCGGGGACGACCGAGTTCGTTGAGCGGCGCCTCGTCGACCACGGATTGCAGGTCGACGTCGCGTTCTGCCCGGAGCGGATTGCCGAGGGCTACGCCCTGGAGGAGATCCGGAGCCTGCCGCAACTCATCGGCTCGACAACTGACATTGCCTTCGACCGCGCCAGCGCCGTCTTCCAGCGACTGGGCGTTGAAATCCTCCGATCGACGTCGAAGGAGGCCGAACTCAGCAAGCTGTTCACCAACACCTGGCGGTACATGAAGTTCGCGATTGCGAACCAGTTCTTCGAAATCGCGAACCGCGCCGGTGTTGATTATGGGCGGGTTCTTCATGCGATCCGCTATCACTACCCGCGGGCCGCCGACTTGCCGGGGCCAGGCTTTGCCGCCGGGCCGTGCCTGTTGAAGGACACGATGCAGCTCGCTGCCTTTACGCCTGATCATTTCCCATTGGGCCACTCGGCGATGCTGATCAACGAAGGACTGCCCGCCTATATCGTCGACGTACTCCACCATCGCCGTCCACTCAATGGGCGGACGATCGGCATCCTCGGGATGGCCTTCAAGGCCGAGTCGGACGATCCGAGGAGCTCGCTCAGTTACAAGCTGAAGAAGCTGGCCGCCTTCAAAGGCGCCCGGGTGGTCTGTACGGACCCGTACATCAAGGATCCCGAGCTGTCTTCGCTCGAGGATGTGGTGCGGCAAGCTGACGTCATCATCATCGGGGCGCCCCATCGCGCCTACCGGGACTTGCAGCTCGAGCTCGAGGGACGCGAAATCGTCGACATCTGGGACTGCCTGGGCGACGGCATTCGTTTGTGAGGGTGCTCGTCACCGGCGCCGCGGGGTTCATCTGCGGCTACGTCGTGCCGGAGCTGTTAGAGGCCGGCCACGAGGTGATCGGCGTCGACAACTTCAGCAAGTACGGGCCGATCGCCAAGAGCTATGACGACCATCCGCGCTACCGGCTGGTGGAAGGTGACGCGAAAAACGCGGACTTGCTGACCGAGCTGGCGGTCGACAGTGACCAGATTCTGGCCAGCGCGGCAATGATTGGCGGGATCAGCTATTTCCACGAATTCGCCTACGACCTTCTGGCGGAGAACGAACGGATCCTCGCGGCCACGTTTGACGCCGCGATTGCGGCGAAAGCGAAGGTGCTCAAGAAGATCAATGTCCTTTCCAGCAGCATGGTCTTCGAGAACGCCACGGTCTTCCCGACGCCCGAGGGCGCCCAGCTGACGAGCCCGCCGCCGTTTTCGACCTACGGCTTCCAGAAGCTGGCCTCAGAATACTTTGCCAAGGGCGCCTGGGAGCAGTACCGCTTGCCCTACACGATCATCCGCCCGTTCAACTGCGTCGGGATCGGCGAGCGGCGGGCACTGACGGATGCCACGATCATGAGCGGCAACGTCAAGCTGGCGATGAGCCATGTCGTCCCGGACCTTGTGCAAAAGGTGATCAAGGGCCAGGATCCACTGCATATTCTCGGTGATGGGACCCAGGTGCGGCACTATACCTACGGCGGCGATCTTGCCCGGGGGATCCGGCTCTGCATCGAGTCGGAGCAGGCCGTCAACGAAGACTTCAACATCTCGACGGCAACCTCGACCACGGTGATCGAACTGGCCGAGCTGGTCTGGCGGAAGATCAACGGCCCAGATCGGCCGCTACGGATCAGCAGCGATCCGCCATTTGAGTACGACGTGCAGCGTCGGGTGCCCGATGTTCGCAAGGCCTGCCGGGTGCTTGGCTTCGAGGCGACCACCGGACTCGAGCAGGTCCTCGACGAGGTCATTCCCTGGATTCGTGCCGAGGTCGAGGCAGGACGGATCTAACGCCCGCCCTCTCGATCGTGATTCCCGCCTACAACGAGGGCGAAAGCATCGTCGGCGTCCTAGAGGGGCTGCACGCGAACGTGCGCACTGCACCTCTCGAGATCCTGGTCGTCTATGACTTCGATGGAGACACCACGGTTCCCGTCGTCGAGCGGCTGCAGCACCAAATCCCGGAGGTCAGGATGGTACGCAACCACATTGGACGGGGGGTGCTGAACGCGATCAAGGCGGGCTTTGAGGCCTCCCGAGGACCGTTGGTGGTGGTCATGATGGCGGACGCATCGGACGAGCCAGCCGACATCGACCGCATGGTACAGCGGGCTCAGCAAGGAGCCGGCCTGGTATCGGCGTCCCGCTATATGCGAGGCGGTCACCAGGTAGGCGGACCACCGTTGAAGCGGCTGCTTTCTCGTCTTGCGGGGCTCTCGCTGCACTGGCTGGGCGGCGTCCCGACGCATGATCCGACCAATAACTTCAAGCTGTACAGCCGACGCCTGCTGGACGCTGTGACAGTTGAGTCCACCGCAGGCTTCGAGTTGGCGCTCGAGCTGACGGTGAAAGCGCATGCGTTGGGCATGCCGGTCGGCGAGGTACCGACGACCTGGCGCGACCGGACCGTGGGAAGCAGCCGGTTCCGGCTCTGGCACTGGCTGCCGCACTACCTGCGCTGGTACGGCTACGGGATGCGATCACGCCTTCCCCGTCGGCGGCCACGGGCGTGACCAACGAGCGGACGTTGGCGCAGTACCGGGTGCCTTACGCAACTTGGATCGGCGCCGCCATTTGCCTGGCGGCAATCGCCCCGCTGCTCTACCTCGGCCGGCACCTCAATTTTCTATCCGACGAGTGGACATTCATCGTCCACCGGAACGATTCAGGTATCGCGGCCTTGCTGCGCCCGCACAACGAGCACTGGTCAACCCTTTTGACCGTCATCCTGCGCGCGTTGTTCGCGACGATCGGCTTGCGCGTCTATTGGCCTTACCTGCTCCTGCTCGAACTCTTTCACGTCGCCACCGCGTTCGTGCTGTTTCTTCTGGTTCGCCGCCGAGCGGGCGAGGTACTCGGGCTCGCCGCAATGCTCGCGATTCTGTTCATTGGTCGTGGCGCTGAGAACATTTTCTGGGCTTTTCAGATTGGCTTTGTTGGATCGGTCCTTTTTGGGCTCGTGGCGATGCTCGCTCTGGACCCGCCCAACCCCGGGCGGGGGCGGCTGGTCGTCGCTTCGGTGGCGATGCTGCTGGCGCTCATGTTCTCGGGGATAGGGATTTTCTTCTGCGCCGCGATCGCCGTTCAACTGCTCGTCGATCGACGCCGGCACGCCCAGCTCGGCGTGGCCATCCTGCCGGTGTTGGCCTATCTCGTGTGGTTTTTCGCGTACGGGAGGGCAGGGGCGGTGAGTCACCGTTTTCCGCTCTCACCGACGGCGCTCATCTCGCTACCGGGCTTCGTACCGTTTGGGATCGGCTCTGCCCTTGCCGGTCTCTTTGGGCTCTCCGACCGATGGGCCAGTGCGCTGCTGGCGGCCGCGACGGCCCTGCTTGCCTTGGCCTGGTATCGGCGAGGCTGGGTAGGCGCTGTCGCACTCAGTCTGGCCGCTGGGTTGATCGCGCAATACGGCTTGACCGCCCTGGTACGCGGTCAGTTCGGTGACCTGCAAGCCGGTTCATCGCGCTACGTGTACGTCGGCGCGATCTTCCTCGTTCTGCTCATCGCCGACGCCCTCGCCCAATTTCGCGTGCGGCGAGGGCTGGTGCTGGTGAGCGCGATTGTTTTCGTGGTCGTGCTCGACTACAGCGCATACCATCTCGCCGATTTCGCCCGTGGCCGCGATTTTCGTGTAGCTGAGCAGCAAGGCCAGCTGCAGGCGCTCGAACTGCTGCGCGGATCGCCTTCCATGCAGCTTGACGCCGAGGTCGACGCCACCAATTACACACCGATAACGGCGCGCCAATACTACGAGGCGATCGATGCTCTGGGCTCGCCGGTGCCCCGAATCAGTCTGGCGCAGCTGGGTGCGAGCGCGGCTGCTCCCGTCGACACCATGATTCGCCGAATCTTCGCGCCCACCATCACGTCGGGATCAGGCGCAGCAGGCCAAACGATGGGGTGTCAGGCCTATCTGGGCGCCTCGACCGCGAACGTCGACCTCAAGGCGGCAGCCGGCTCGGCGGTTGAGGTGAGCGCCGCCACAGCTGAAACGATCGGCGTCACGGTCACCCTGTTTGCGTCGCCAATGGGTAATCCCGATCAACAGGTGGAGGTGTCAGCGGGGACCACGGTCAGGATCGAACTACCCCGGACGGCTGAGCCTATCACCTGGCACCTGGGAATCGCGCTGCCGGCCGCCGGCCAGACGCAGATCTGCGGACCCTAGCCGCCATGCGACCAACGGATCGCCGCCGGCAGGCCGATCGCCAGCGCGATCGCCAGGGGAACGAGCGAGACGGCAAACAGCCAGTGTCCGGCACGGCCCATCCGGTCGGCCCCGGCGGCGGAGGCGACCGCGATTGCGGGGAAGAGCGGATAGAGATAGCGCCCGTTGAGGACCGCGACGTGCGTCGCGAGGATGAGCGTGAAAAGCACGACCAGCCCCCCGACCAACCAGACGACGACGCCTGCGCCCGACTCGAGGGAGCGCTCTCGCCAGAACGGGACGACGAGAAAACCGGCGGTGCAGAGGACCAGTCCGGCCACTCCGGCGGCGATCAGCCAGTTCGGTGGCGCCGGCGCGAGGCTTTCGCCGTACCAGAATTTAAGGGAGCCCAGCTCCACCATCAGCTTGAGGGCGTCGGGCAGCGGCAGGTTGGTGTACGGAGCGAGATTCGGCGGCGCGTGTCCGGTCGAGACTATCGCGTGATAGTGCTTCAGATTGAAGGCTGCCCACGGCAGGAAGAAAAGCCCGGCGATGACGGCGCTGATGAGGCCGGCGGCGGTCGCCTGGATGGCTTTCGGCCGCCGCCTGAGCTGCACCAGGAAGATCGCCGCCAGCATGACCGGCACGTAATAGACGGTCACCTTGGTGACGAGCGCGACGCCGGCAGTCAACCCGGCAACGACCCCCCACCGCCAGTCGAGCCGGCGGCGCAGCAACCAGAGGGCCATCAGGATGCTGATGCCGCCGACTAAGGCGGCCAGGCCGTCGTTGGTGACCTGCGAGAGATTGAAGGTGTAGCCGCGTGAGAGCGCCGGCAAGACCCCGGCGGCACCCCAGACCCAGGGTGACCGTGGTACCACGAGGCGAGCCAGGATGAAGATGCAGGGCACCATGAGAAGCGCCAGCCCCGCGGTGGCCAGGCGCACAACGTAGACCTGGCGATAGCTGCCGTGAGAGCTGGTGACGAACGCGGGGACCACGAGCAGGTAGTACCCCGGCGGCTGGATGCTCTCGGTGACGTACTGCTGGCGGGGGGTGCTGACCCCACGGCCGAACGATGGCGGAATCGAGAGCTCCGGCGGGACGGATGGATCGAGCGTGGCCTGGTAGGGCATGAAATAGAGCGGTGGCCGATGCGCGTAGCTCAGATAGTTGACGTAGAAGAAGTGGTTGAACTCGTCGATCGGACTCCAGACGGGTTGGAACAGGGCGAAAAAAATGAGCTGAGCAGCGACCACGATGGTTGCCAACACAGCTACGATCGTCGCCAGCCGGCTCCCCACGCTACATGAGGATCGGCGCGTGGCCGAAGAACATCACTGAGGTCGTGAAACCAAGTCCGCACCCGGCGATGACAAGCAGGCGTCGCCATAAATGGTGTTCAGACCAGGCGGCGAAGCCAAGCCAGATGGGAAAAAGCAGCATTAGGAAGCGGGGGAGACCATTGAGGTCCTCGCCGATCGGGTACCCATGCATCGGCAGCATGAGCAGGGCAAGAAAGCCCGCCAAGCTGTAAGCAGCATAGCTAGTTGGCAACTGCCGCACGGAGGCAGCGACAGCAGTGGCTGCCCCCGTAGCGACACTGATTGCCAGGTCGTAGGCGGCATTGATGCGGGCGCCGGGACTCTGGCGCTGTCCGACCATGACGCTCAAGGCCTGGCTCACTCCGACCCACGGAAGGTCCAGGTAACGACCGTAATAGAGGCGCTCTGCCTCGATCGGGATTCGCCATGAATGAAAGCGAAGGCCCATATCAGCGACGAAACCGCCAACGGCCAGGAGGGGCAGGAGGGCGGCCAGCGCCCACGATGCGACGGTCGCAAGGTCAGGCGGCCGCTTGCGCAGCGCTGCAATGGACGCCATGGCCAACGGAATAAGGAGAAGAAGCCCGACCGGTCGGGTCAGGGCCGCCAGCGCCGTGAGCAGACCCGCCGGCAGCCAACTCGAGCGACGGATCGCGAACAGTGCGCTGATCGCAAACATCAGGAAGAGGGATTCCGAGTAGGTGATGGCCAGATAAAGCGCCGTCGGCATGAACGTGAAGAAGCCCAGCGCCCACCGGGCTGAGCTCAGGCTGAGATCCACCCGAGCGAGCATCCGAAAGGCCAGCATGGCCAGGAGGCAGGCTAGGTTAGAAATGATGAATCCGGCCAGGAGATAGTTACCTCCGTCGAGTCGACCGAGGACGCGCTCGGCGAGCGGGTACAGCGGATAGAAGACGGTCTGGTCAGGCGTCCGATAGCCGTGGACGGCAATGTCGATAAAGTGCCCACTGTCCCACCAGTTGAGCCAGGGGCTGTCCGATACCGATCGGCTCAGTGATGCGCCCGCTCCATGTCCTGGCGTCCCAAATACTGCGGCCGAAATGAGGAAGAGCAGCGCAAATGCGATCCTCTGTGCTATCCACGCGAGCAACGCGTCAGCGCAGGCCTGGCGGTCGGGAAGCCAGCGCCGGTCGCCAGCCTGCCGGCCACCCGCTTGCTGGTGAAGCGAGTCGATCGGCCGGCGTACTGCCGTGAGCTCTCTCCTCTAGCGGGCGTTAGAGGCTAAGGGCCCGACGGGCCAGCTCGACGCCAGCCGTCATGTTGTGCAACTTCTCGTAAGCGACCCGCCAGGAGCGCGTCCTTAACCCGCAGTCGGGCGTGACGTGGATGCGGGCCGCGTCGCCGAACACCTTGACGGCGTAGAGCACGCGATCACGCACCAGCTCGGGCGACTCGATGAAGTCGGTGTGGATGTCGAGCACGCCCATTCCAAGCGCCGGTTTGTACGGCAACTCACGGAATTTCTTGATCACCTGGTAGCCGGGACGGGCGTCGTCGCTGGTGCCCAGCTCGCGGCTGTCGTAGTTGGCGAAGCCAACGGCGAACTGGCGGCACTGCGACATCCGCTCGATCGCCGGAAAGAAGAGGTTGTAGTCGGAGAAGCAAAGATGGGTGGAGAACATCGCGTCGAGGCCCTCGACGCTGGCATTGAAACTGTCGACGAAGAGATCGAGCTCGTCGGGCTCGGTGGAGGCACCCGGCTCGTCAACCTGGATCCAGCGCGCGCCCAGGCCGATGAGCGCCTGGAGGTTCGGACGGATCAGGTTACGCGCCACCTGGAGGACGAAGTCGCGGCGCGCCGCCTTGCGCTGGCGGCGCCGGTCCAGCGCGGACTCCCGCAGGTCGGTGTCGAGCGCGTTCCGCTCGTCGAAGGACCAGTCCGCGATGGTGTAGGCGCCGGTGACCGGCACCTTCAGCTCGGCGCCGGCGACCGACACCAGGTAGGAAAACTCGGCGTTGTGGTACGGCGCGGCGAGCGAAATCGGACCGACCACCGCCGCCTTGCTGTAGTACTTGTTGTCAAACGCCCGGACGCTGCCGCGACGCTCGAAGCCATTCGCATGGGTGACCGCCCAGTCGTACATCTCGGTGCGCTGCTGCTCGCCGTCGTAGACGACATCGAGCCCCGCGCTTTCCTCGAGACGAAGCGCGTAGAGGCTGGACCAGCGCTGAATCTCCGCTTTCTGCTCTTTGGTGAAGCTTCTGCCGCGGAGCAGCTCGAGGAGTCGCGGGTAATCGGGTACCTGGAGCTGCTCGCCCCATGACCTGGCTTCTTCCAGGTCGCGCTCGCTGAGCGGCTTGCCGGCATAGGCCTTGACCCGCCAGCCTGGCTTGTCGAGCGAGCCGACCTCATGGGTCAACAGTGGCTTGTGATCGAGTTGAGTGCTCACACGGAAACCAGTTGCTTGACCTTGCTCGCCGCCTCACCCAGCCGTTGCACCTTGTGTTCGGCCACGCTGGTCGGCAGGAACGAGAGCTCGGAGTTCGACGTCAGATAGAGAGCGGTTGGGCGAACGCTGTCGGCCAGGTGGCCGGCAACCTCGACGATGCTGTTCGTGGACTCGACCAGTGACTGGCGGCCGTTGATCACGCCCGCCACCAGGCCCTTGTCCCAGCCACGGCCAAGCGCCGTGACGTCGGTTTCGATCAGGTCGACGCCAATCGCATCGATCGGCAGGGCGCGCAGTTGCTCGAGGTGGGGCGCGGCATCGCCGAAGTAGACATGAAGCGCAAGCGTCGCCCCAACATTTCGATGCAAGGCCTCGAGCGCGTCGCGCAGGGGCGCCCAGTCCTGCCGACTGATGCCGGTGTAGCCCAGCCACGGTTCCTCGAGATGGATCAGCTCGCTGCCCTCGCGGACGGCGGCATCGATCGCGGGGCGCAACACCGACTCGGCGAGCTCGACCATAAGGCGATTCCGATCGAGGTTGGTCCGGGCGGCGCGGGAGAACATGTAGGGCGAGGGGAACGTCGAGACCCGGGGGCGGGGGACGGATGTTTCACCCCCACCCTGCCATCCCCCAGAGGGGGAGGGTGAATTGCTGTCTCCTGAGGGGAAGTTGGCGAATTCGGGCTCGCGGAAGAAGGTGTTGGTGTCGAACCAGCGCACCAGCGTATGCGGCTTCGGGCCGATCGCCTCGACCAGCGGCCGGAAAATATCCTGCCAGCGCAGCAGGCCGTCGGAGTAGAAATCGAGCCCGGCCGCACGCTGGACCTCGACCCAGCGAGCGAGGTCATGTCGGAAGGCGGCATCCACCTCCGCCTGATCGGTGCGGCCGCGATCGAGGCCACGGGTAGCGGCGACCACCGCTTCCGAGCGCGGATAGAGCCCGTGCTGATAAGCAAAGATCTTGATCGGCCCAGTTTATCGGCCTGATGTCAGCAGCCAGCGACAGGGGCGACCGTACCCTGGGTGAACGGAGGCGCATTGCCTGTCGCTGAAAAGCTGTACATGGACGGGATGGACGGGACATCCGTCGTCGCCAGCACGACGTCCTGAGCGTGACAACCGACGACCTGATCGAACGCGGCCGCCCCGACGGCGATGTGGACCGGTCGATGGCTGTAGAACAGCAGGCTGTGCGAGACGTCAAAATCGGTCACCCGATCCGGGTTGGCGATGAAGAGCACAAGAGGAACCGGCTGGCCGGAAACGGCCACTCGGGCGGCGTCACCGATGGCCACAACCGGAAGATCGCCGGCCGTATAGAGACCAAGGGCACGGAGGGCGACCGTCACCAGAAAAAATGCTGCGATCACGGCCGCCGCCGCGGGGCCAAAGGCTCCCTTGAGCCCGCGGGCGCCGGCGACCATGACGCCGACGATGCCGACTGCGGCCACCACCAGCGGAAGGGGATCCGGCTGAATCGAACTCGGCACCGAGAGGACCGCCGCAATCAGGGCAAGTCCCACCGAGAGCAGTGCCGCCCGATCGCCTTTGGCGGCGCTAACCAGCAGCGCCGCCACCAGGATGGCCAGCGCCGGATAGGCCGGCAGGATGTACCAGACAAGTTTGGTCTGTACGAGCGTGTACAAGGCAAAGACGATCGCGGGGAACACCACGATCGTCCACGAACCGTCCCTGGCGCGAAACCGATCGCGGGCGAAGAGGATCAGCGCAAATGGGATCCCGTATGCCCAGGGAAAGAACTGGTTCCGCAAATATGCGATGTACGTCAAGGCATTGCCCGGATGGCCCTGGACCGGCTCGCCGATGCGTGCGATCACGGTCGCGTTCAGGTACTGGTTGAGAAAGGCAGGGCCGTCTTGGAGGTAGCTCGCCAGATGCCACGGCAATGCGATGAGCAGGGCCGCCGCGACCCCACCCCAGAGCTGGCGCGTCCGGAGGGCAGCGAGCAGCCGGCGATCGATGAGCAGCGTGATGCCGATCGCGGCTGGGCCGACAAAGGCCGCCGGCCCCTTGGTCATGAGGGCCAGCCCGATGAAGGCGCCGACGCCGAACCACCACCTCGTGTGCTCCCTCGTTTGCACGTAGGCGTAGAGCCCCCCATAGAGGAAAAAGGTCAACAGCATGTCGGAGGTTCCGAACCTTCCGGCCGCGATGAACTGATAGCAGGACGCGAGAACGACGGCTGACCCGATGCCGACGAGACGGCCGTAGAAGCGATTGCCGATGCCGTACGTGATCAGGATGGTGCCCACGGCGGCCAGGGCGGACACGGCGCGCGCCCAAAAAGCGTTCACGCCCAGCGGGTAGAGGGCTGCGGTCATCCAGATGTAGAGCGGGGCTTTGTTGAACCAGGGCAGGTAATTCCAGTGCAGGTGAATCCAGTCGTGGAAGATCCAAATCTCACGGGAGATTTCGGCGTAGGTCGCCTCATCCCAGTCCTGCAGGCTGGCCCGGCCCAGGTTCCAGAAGAACAGGACGCCGCTGCCGGCCGCTAGCAGGATCGGGACGGCGAATTGGCGACGCGGCCGGGCCGCCGGCACCCGCCGGTCGATCACGGGCGCGCGCGCCCCGACCGTGTTGATCGGCCCAGTCTATCGGCCGGGGCGTCGCCTGATCGGGTAGGCTGTTGCGACGAAGGAGGGGTTTCGATGAAGAGGGCCGTCATTCTCCTGCTCGCCGGGTCGCTGGGCGTTCTGCTGGCGGCCTGCGGCGGCGACAACACGACGACGTTTGTGGAGGGAAGTAGCTCGCCCGCGGCTGCGTCCGACTCAGCGGGCGCATCGCCATCCGCCGCTTCGAGTGGCTCGCCGGCATCGTCATCCTTGCCGACCACGGCCGCCACGCCGCCGGCCGGCAACCTCCGAATCATCATCGATAGCCCGGACGGCGGAAGCCCGATCAGCTCGCCGGTCGAGGTGTCCGGTACCGCCAGCGTCGACAAGGGCAGCGTGATTGCGGTCGTGCTTGACGGTCATGGCAACGAGCTGGGCCGGGCGTCGACCACGGCCTCGGCGGTCAAGCCAGACTTTGGACACTACGACGTGACGGTGAGCTTCAGCGGGTCGACATCGGGCACCAAAGGTCAGATCAAGGTCTTCGGCGTCAGCCCGAAGGACGGGACGACCCCGACCTATTACTACTTCATCTCCGTGACGTTTGCCTAGCGATCGAGCGTCGCCCTCCGCGTAGCGGACGGCGCCCCTTAAGAAAGGCATGAGGAAGCCTTCGCGTGGTTTGATACGGCGATATCGCGATGTCCAATCGTTTGCCACTCGACGGATCGCTCTGCCTCGTTATCCCGGCTCACAACGAAGCCGCCAACATCGAGCGGGTGATCAGCGGCAGCCGCCGGGTGCTTACCCGACTGGCCGGACGCTGGGAGCTGATCTTGGTCGATGACGGGAGCACGGACGATACGTCGGAAGTGACCCGGCGGGCGATGGGCGAAGATGCCTCGCGGCTGCGTCTCATTCGCCATGCGAGCAAGCGAGGTTACGGCGTCACCGTCGCCGATGGGTTGCGGGCGGCTGACACGGATTATGTTGCCTTCATGGATGGTGACGGCCAGTTCGACCCGGCGGACCTCGGGCGGCTGGCCGCCGTCATCGGCGGCGCCGACCTCGTGGCGGGCTGGAGGGAACGGCGCGCCGATCCCGGCTATCGGCTGCTGATTGCCGGGGTCTTCAATTTTTTGGTGCGATGGCTCTACGGCGTCCGCGTGCGAGACCTCGATTGCGGCCTGAAATTGATGCGACGGCGGGTGCTCGACGTGGCGATGCCGCTGCGCGCCCGGTCGGCGCTGCTCAACACCGAGCTCTTCTTCAAAAGCCAGCGCAGCGGGCTACGCGTGCAGCAGGTTCCAGTGCCGCACTACCCTCGAGTCGCCGGCGTGCGCTCCGGGGCCCGGCTGGTGCCGATCCTGAGAGCGATCCGCGATCTCGTGTGGCTCCGGATTACGCTTGCGCGTCGGTGGCGGCCGCCGCCGACGGCGCGAGCCGTTGCCGAAAGCTCTTGAACGTTTTTTGGAGGCCGGTACCAAGCTCCGTGGTTGCCCGCCAGCCGATCCGGTTGGCAGCACGCCGCGTATCGAGCGCCGTGTGACGGACCTCCCCCTCTCGGCCGGGAACGAATTGCAGCTCGCCCTCATAACCGGCCGCCCCCATGAGCTCGCCGGCAATGCGCCGAACCGTGCTGCCGACGCCGGTGCCAATGTTGATGGCGCCCTCCGCGGTGCTGCGCAGCCCGAGAAGATTTGCATCCGCGACGTCCTCGACGAAGACGAAATCTCGCGTCTGCTCGCCGTCTCCTCGGATCTCCGGCGGCCGGCCGGCGATCAGGCGCGTCGACGTGATTGCCACCACCCCCGCCTCGCCGGTCCCGTCCTGGAGTGGGCCGTAGACGTTCGAATAACGGAGCGCAAGGGCGCTGATGCCCATCGTCCGCTGAAACATCCCAAGGTAGCCTTCCGCAGCCAGTTTTGCGGCTCCGTAGGGAGAGAGTGGTCTTGGCGTTGCCGCGCGACGGTGCCGACGACATTGAGGACGGCATCGCCTGCCGGATCGCGAAGCGAGCGGGAGACACCGCCCTGGGCCGCGAGGTGGAGGATGACGTCGGGCCGGAATGCGATGACGGCGGCGGCCGCCTCGGGCGTGGTGATATCGACGCGCGCCAGCTCGACGCCCTCGGGCAGTGGCTCGCCGCACCCATGGCGGAGGTCGTCGATGACCAGGACCAGGCTGCCTGCCGATGCCAGTCGGCGGACGGTATGGATACCAATGAATCCGGCGCCTCCGGTCACCAGGACGCGAGCTGGAGCGGGCATCAGGCCGCCCTCGCCGCCAAGATCCAATGCTGAGCTCGCTGCCGCCGGTGTGGCGGCGCCTGCTTCGGATCACCGGGACCGCGGTGGTCACCGTGGTCGTGCTGGCGCTGGTCTTGCGCGCCATCAGGCCGGCCGATCTGGGAGAAACAATGTCCGACGTCTCGCCACCACTCGTGCTGGCTGCCGCCGCCGCCGCTTTCGGCTTCATCCTGTGCCGGGCCTGGCGCTATCGCCTGCTGCTGGCCGGCACGCACGGGCGATTTGGGACGCTGCTCGCCATCACGCTCAGCGGCTGGGGGGTCAGCCTGCTCCTGCCCGGCCCGGGTGGCGACGCGGCACTGGTGGTCCTGCTGCGACGTCGGCTGCAGGTGGGCCTGACCGTCGGCGCCGGCGCCGCCCTGCTCAGCCGGCTGCTCGACGTCGCCAGCCTGTTGGTGCTGGCCCTGGTGATGGCGCCATTCGCCGGCGTTCGGCTTCCCGGTGTGCTGCTCGTCGGCGGCATGCTGATTGCGGGCGCCATCGTCGTGGGCCTGACCGCCCTGTTCTGGGATCGGCCTCGCGGCCAGATCACCGGCTGGCTGGAGCGGCTGTCGCTGCCGGCCGGACTTCATCAGCGAATTCATTCGGCCGTCGAAGAGCTCGGATCGGGCAGCCGTCCCCTCTTGCTTATTACCGCCACGGCCGGCGCGCGCCTGGCAACCGGCTTGCAGTATCTCGCCCTGTTTGCCGCGATCGATCAGCCGCTGTCGCTGGTGCAGGTGTGGTTCGCATTGAGCGTCCGGACGTTGCTGCTCGCCATTCCGATCCAGGGGTTGGGCGGTCTGGGCACCGGTCAACTGTGGTGGACGGCCGGGTTGACCCTGCTCGGCTGGCCGGTTGACGAGGCGCTGGCGGCCAGCCTGGCGGTCCACCTTCTCGATCTCTGCGTTTCCCTGCCGCAGGCGGGGATCGGTGCGCTGCTGCTGTTCAGGCGTCCAGCCGAACCGGATCGGGTGCCGGCGATGGCCGGCGCCGCTTTGGAGCCCGACTGAGCACGGCCACTGGTTGAGTCTCGGATGCCGGGGTGGGAACGCCGCTCCATCCAGGCGTCCCGCCATGCCGCCAGTCGACGTTAGGCTGTTCGAGCTCGACCGGATCCACGCGCGCGGCATGCTTCTCGACCGTCGCGACGATCGACTCGATCAGCGTCTCGCCCAGGTAGTGCGGCTGTAAGCCGAGATCGAGCAGTTTCTGGTGCTTGGCGTTGTAGTAATGCTCCTCGCGTTCGACGCGCGGATTGGGAAGGTGCACGATGCTCGTCTTGAGCCCATGGGCGGCGCGCGCCTGTCGCACTTTGTCGGCCAGGTTCTTGACCGAGAACTGCTCGGTGAACTGGTTGAAGACCCGGTATTCACCTTGCGACGCCGGGTTCTCGAGCGCGAGCCGGACGCACGCCACCGTGTCACGGATGTCGAGGAAGCCGCGCGTCTGGCCCCCTTTGCCGTAGACCGTCAGCGGCAGTCCGACGGCGGCCTGGATGCAGAAGCGGTTGAGGACCGTCCCCCAGATCGCGTCGTAATCGAACCGCGTGGCCAGCCCCGGATGCATCACCACCTCGTCAGTCCGGCTTCCGTAGACGACGCCCTGGTGCAAATCGGTCGCTCGTAGACCCCAGATCCGGCAGGCGAACTGGATATTGTGGCTGTCGTGCAACTTCGAGAGGTGATAGAAGCTGCCGGGCTGCATCGGGAATGGCAGGCGATCCTGCCGGCCGTTGTGGGTGATGACGATGAAGCCTTCTTCGATGTCGATGTTGGGCGTGCCGTATTCGCCCATCGTGCCGAGCTTGATCAGGTGGGCGTTCGGCGCGTGATCGCGCAGGGCGAAAAGGAGATTTAGTGTGCCAACCAGGTTGTTGACCTGGGTGAGCGCGGCATGCGGAAGGTCGATCATCGAGAACGGGGCGCTGCGCTGTTCGGCGAAGTGCACCAACGCCTGGGGCTGCACTTCGCTGACCAGTTCCGTGACCGCCCGAGCGTCGCACATGTCCATGTGCCGCCACTCGATTCGCCGGCCGGTCAGCCGCTGCCAGAGCTTGACCCGCTCTGGCATGCTGCGGATCGGCAGCAGGCTGCGGGTGCCGCATTCACGGTCCCAGCGCCGGCGAACCAGGCTGTCGATGCCGATGACGTCATGGCCGGCGGCCGAGAGATGGAGGGCGGTCGCCCAGCCGAGGTAACCGTCCACCCCCAGCACGACGACCCTTGCACGCTCCATGGGTCGACCCGGGATGCTACGCGCCGGAGATGAGATTTGCATGAGACTGAAGCTGAGCCAGAGGCTATCAGCTTCCCATCTGGCCGGGCCGGAAAGGGCTGGACCCTGCGTTAAATCGACCATGGGCGAAGCCGCGCCTTCCGTCTCGATCGTCATTCCGACGCTGAACGCCGGCCGGGCGTTCGGAACGGTCCTTCACCGGATCATGGGCCAGGGGCGGCAGCCGCTCGAGGTAATCTGCGCGGACGGCGGGTCGGCGGACGGCACCCGCCATATCGTCAGTCAGTTTCCCCTCGCTCGGTTCGTGGAGATCGGTGAGGCGCCTGGACCGGCAGCCTGGAACCGCGCCATGCGTGGGGCCAAAGGCGACCTGGTCGTCTTCCTGGCGCAGGATGCGGTTCCGGCGAACGGCGACTGGTTGCATCACCTCACGGCCGCCTTCGACGACGCGTCGGTCGCCGGCGTGTACGGACGCCAGGAGCCGACGGTCGACGGCGACCCGCTCATGGCATTCCGACTGGCTCAGCGCTTCTGCGGCGAGCCGCACTCCCGCCGGATCCGGATCGGTGACCAGGTGCGGTACAAGTCACTGCCATTTTTCATCGAGAACGTGGCCGTTCGCCGTTCGGTCTGGCGCGGCATTCACTTCAACGAGCATCTTCCAATCGGCGCCGATCGGGTCTGGGCCCGTCAGGCGGTACTGGCCAGCTGTACCATCGCGTATTCGCCCGATGCCCTGGTTATCAGGGGGCTCAGCGCCGGGCTCAAGGGCGCCTACCAGATTGCGTTGCTGACCGGATACACCGACGCCCACTTCGGTGATGAGGGTGGAACGCTCTGCCCGGATTCGCGGCGGTTCACCCGGCGAGCCGCCTGGTACCTGGTCAAGAGCTTTGCCTGGGGCCGGCTGCCCTACCTGGCGATCGAGGATGCGGTCGAACGGTACGGGTATCGGATCGGCCGGCGCCTGGACCGCCTGACGCCGACGCTGAGGCACCGGATCGCCCCCAACGTACCCGAAAATCGGCGAATCTCGGACGTCGGCGATCTGGCAGCCTGAGGTCCCCTAGCCTGCCCTCCCCCAGCGAGGAAGGGAATTTGGGATAATCGCCGCAATTCCTCCCATGCGCGTGAACGCATCCGCGGGGTCCAAGCAGGCCCACTCGTCGGAGACGCGCGGGGGCGTCACGGTGGTGGTGCTCGCCGCCGGTAACGGAATTCGGATGAACTCCAGGATCCCCAAGGTCCTCCATCCCGTTGCCGGTCGGCCGATGCTCCTGTGGTCGCTGGCGGCGGCGCGAGCCCTGGACCCCGAGCGAACGATCGTGGTGACCAACCCGAAGCAAGACGGCGTCACCGCCGCCGTCAACGGCGAGGGGCAGACGGTGCCCCAGCGAGACCAGCTCGGCACCGGGCATGCGCTCGCCCAGGTCAGTGCCGACCATCGCAGCCTCGGACCGGTGGTCGTGATCTACGGCGATGCGCCCCTGCTGCGCGGCGAGACCCTCAAGCGCCTCCTCGAGGAGCATCGGAAGTCGGGCGCTTCGGTCACGCTCCTGACGGCGACGCTGGACGAGCCAACAGGCTATGGCCGGATCCTGCGAAGCCGCACCGGCGTCTTCCGAGCGATCGTCGAAGAGAAAGACGCCGCCGATGCGGAGCGCGACATTCGAGAAGTCAACGCCGGCGTCTATGCCTTCACCGGCAAGGATCTCTGGCCCGCCCTGCTCAAGCTGGAGAACAAGAACCGCGCCGCCGAGTATTACCTGACCGACGTCGTGCGGCTGATCAAGGGCAAGGTCAATACGGTTGCGGTCGAGGATGGCACCGAGGTGCTCGGCATCAACGACCGGCGGCAGCTGGCCGAGGCGGAACGCCTGATGCGCCAGCGCATCCTCGACAAGCTGATGAGGGACGGCGTCACGATCACCGATCCCAACACGACGTTCATCGATGCCGATGTCGAGGTCGGCACGGACAGCGTTATCCATCCCTTCACAACCATCACCGGCGCCAGCGTGGTCGGCGAAGACTGCGTCATCGGGCCGATGACCCAGCTGCGCGACTCGACCGTAGGCGATGGCTCGCGGATCGAGAGGGCACATCTCGAGAAGGCAACGGTCGCCGCCAACGTGACCGTCGGCCCCTTCAGCCGGCTGCGTCCGGGGACCGAGCTCGCCGAAGGCGTTCGCATCGGCACCCACACCGAGATCAAGAACTCGAAGATCGGCGCGGGCAGCGCCGTCCCCCATTTCAGCTACCTGGGCGATGCCGTCGTCGGCGCCAACGTCAACATCGGCGCCGGCAGCATCACCGCGAACTGGGACGGCTTCGAGAAGAATCAGACGGAGATCGGCGACCGCGCCTATATCTCGTGCGACACGATCTTCGTCGCGCCGGTGCGCGTTGGCAGCGATGCGACGACGGCGGCTGATACCGTTGTCAGCAAAGACGTGCCTGCCGGCAGCCTTGCGATAGGGCGTCCCGAGATGAAGATCGTCGAGGGCTACACTGCTCGTCGACGCGCCCGGCGCAAGCGCCCAGACCTGCGTCTGCTGGCGGGTGAGTCCAACCCTGAGCTGGCTCGAAAAATCGGCGAGGCTCTCGGCGAGCCGGTGTCGCCGATGCGAGTCACGCATTTCGCGGACGGCGAGTACGACGTCAAGATTGCCGACAGCGTGCGCGGCGCCGACGTGTTCCTGCTGCAGGGGACCTGTCAGCCGGTGTCCGAGAACCTGATCCAGTTATTCATCATCCTGGATGCGTTGCGGCGGGCCTCCGCCGGCCGGGTGACCGCCGTCATCCCCTATTACGGTTACGCCCGCAAAGAAAAGAAGACCCAGGCGCGCGATCCGATTTCGGCCAAGCTGATGGCGGACATCATCACCCTGGCAGGGGCCAACCGCGTCATCGCGCTCGATCTGCACGCGGATGCGATCCAGGGCTTCTTCGATATCCCGGTCGACCACCTCACGGCGGAAAAATTGATCGTGGACTACATTCGCAAACTGCGGCTGCCGAACGCCGTCGTTGTGTCGCCCGACATCGGGGGCGCCAAGCGGGTGGGAGACGTCGCCCGCCATCTCGACCTGCCGATCGCTTTTGTTTACAAGCGCCGGCCGAAGGACGACGTCGTCAGCGAGCAGCGCGTGGTCGGCGAGGTCGCCGGCATGGACGCGGTCGTCGTTGACGACCTGATCTCCACCGGCGGTACGCTGGTTGGAGTTTCAAAAGCCCTGCGGGCCGAAGGCGCCACCAGCGTGCGGGTGCTCGCGACGCATGGCGTGCTCGCCGGATCGGCGGTCGAGAAGCTGGTCAACGCGCCAATTGAGGAGATCGTGATCACCGACTCGATCCCACTGCCGGCCGATAAGCAGCATCCAAAGATCAAGATTCTTTCCGTGGCCCCCCTGCTCGCTGAGGCGATCCGCCGCGTGCACGAGGATCGTTCGGTCAGCGAGCTCTTCAAGTAAGGGGATCTGGTGAACACCACCGCCTGGATCGAGCTCTTGATCATCGTGGTCGCGCTGATCCTGGCGGCGCTGGCCGCCTCGGCGGAGACCTCCTTGACGTCCATCAGCAGGGTGCGACTGCGCCAGCTGGTCGAGCAGAAGGTGCCCCAGGCGATCCTGATCGAGCGGCTGCATAAAGATCCAAACGGGTACCTGTCGACGATCCTGATCGTCAACACGGTGGCGATCATCGTGGCGTCGTCGGCGGCGACGCTGCTCGCCATCAACCTGTACCACGAGAAGGTCGCCGAGTGGCTCGTCAGCCTGATTCTCTCGTTGCTCGTGCTCGTTCTTTGCGAGATCACTCCGAAGACACTGGCGCTGCAGCGGGCCGAGCGCGTGGCGTTGCGGATGGCCAGGCTGGTCGCCGGGAGGAGGAGCTCAAGATGCTGGTTTCGGTCGGCGAGGAAGAGGGTGTGCTCGAAGAGGAAGAGCGCGAGATGATCCACGGCATCTTCGAGATGGGCGACATGCGGGTGCGTGAGGTCATGGTGCCGCGCACCGACCTGGTCGCGATTGAGGTTGGCCAGCCCGTGGAGAAGGCCGTCGACCTGGTCACCAAGCATGGCCATACCCGGATTCCGGCCTACGAAGGGAACCTCGACCACATCGTTGGCGTCCTGTATGCGAAGGACCTGCTGCGTGCTGTCGTGAGGGGTGACCCGAAGACGCTTCGGGAGATCGCCCGCAAGCCCTACTTCACGCCGGAATCAAACCTGGTGCAGGACGTGCTGCGCGACCTGCGCAAGAACCGGGTGCACATGGCGATCGTCGTCGACGAGTACGGCGGCACCGCCGGCGCGGTGACGATCGAGGACATTCTCGAGGAAATCGTCGGGCCGATTCAGGACGAGTACGACGTCGGTGAGGAGGACGAGATCCAGTTCATCTCCCCAAACGAGGTCGTGCTCGACGGCCGGGTCAGCGTCGACGATGTCAATGAGCTGCTCAAGCTCGACATCCAGGGCGAGGATTACGACACGATCGGCGGCTATGTTCTGAATCAGTTGGGCGCCGCTCCCAAGGTTGGCGCCACCTTGACACTCGGGAGCTCCGAACTGCGCGTCGAGGCGGTCCAGGGCACGCGGATCAAGAAGGTGCGGATCCGAAGCCGGGAGGCTTTCCAGATCCCGCAGACTTCGCCCGAAGAGCCGACACTCTCGACGACGCCCGAGCGAGCAAGCCGGCCGGACGGCTAGAAGCCTCGGGCCGACGGGGCGTCGAACGGCCACCGGCCTGAGCCTTAGCGCCGTTCTGACTGCCGCAGACTGTTGGTAAGAGCCTTGATCGGCGAATCTGGCGGTGAACATCACACCGCCGAGCAACTCGTTGCGGTTGTCTCCGCGAACGCCGACCTAAGGACACGAAGCCGGGCTAGAACCAGGACGGGCTGGAGCTCCAGGAAGCCAGTGCGCAGCGGGATCCGGCAACTCGCCCAAAGCCGCTGAACGATAGGATAGCGCTGCCGGGCCGAATTGCCGGGCTCCTCGTGATATGGGTACTGAATCGGTGACGACGGCGCGCCGCGAGCGCCTGACGGAATCGCGGCCGCCGGCCCGGCGCTTCGGCGTCAAACAGTGGCTCGACGAGGTCATTGCGTATTCGGAGCTGCTCAGCAACCTGGTGGCTCGCGACCTCAAGACCAAATACCGAGGGTCATTCCTTGGGATGTTCTGGTCGCTGCTAAACCCTCTGCTGCTGATGGTGGTCTATACGCTGGTCTTTTCGGTCATCGTCCGGGTCAACATTCATCCGTATGCGGTCTTTCTGCTGTCGGGCCTCGTTCCGTGGAATGCCTTTGCCATGAGCCTGACGTCGGCGACCAACTCGGTCTTCGACAACCGGGATATCGTGCGCAAGGTTTTCTTTCCGCACCAGGTCCTGCCGCTGTCGGCGGTGCTCGCCAACTCAGTGAACTTCGCCATCAACATCCTTCTGTTACTGGTCCTGACCGTCGTCTTTCACGTCAGCTTCACCTTCACCATGCTGCTGCTGCCGGTTCTGGTCATCCTTCAACTGTTCTTCACCTACGGGCTCGGCTCCATCCTGGCAGCAGCCCAGGTCTACTTTCGTGACGTGCAGTACTTTCTCAGCATCCTGTTGACCGCCTGGTTCTTTCTGACGCCGGTTGTCTATTCTCTCGACCTGGTTCCGCACCGTCTCCAACCGTTCCTCGCGGTGAATCCGATGGCGTGGGACATCACCTCATTCCAGGACATTTGGTTCTACGGGCGACTGCCGCGCTGGCCCTATCTCCTGGGCTTCGCCGCGATCAGCGTGCTGACGCTCGTGGTCGGCATCCTCCTGTATGGCCGGTTGAGCCGCCGTTTCGCCGAGGAGGTCTGATGGGGGCCGCGGTCAGCTTCGAGGGAGTCAACAAGACCTTCCGGATCTACGAGCAGCGGCACGAGCTGCTGAAAGAAGCCCTCATCCGGCGCCGGCGCGGCGTGTACAAGGAGTTCTACGCTCTCCGCGACGTGTCCTTTGACGTCGAGCCGGCCACAACCGTGGGTTTGATCGGGCCCAACGGCGCCGGAAAATCGACGGCGTTGAAGCTGATCGCCCGCATCCTGCATCCCAACGGCGGCGAGGTCCGCGTGGCGGGTCGCGTTTCTGCCCTTCTCGAACTGGGTACCGGCTTTCACCCCGACTACACCGGGCGTGAGAACATCTTCCTGAACGGCGCGTTGCTTGGACTACGGCGAGAGCTGATCCGCCGCCGCTTGGACGAGATCATCCGCTTCTCCGGACTGGAGCGATTCATCGACAACCCGGTGAAGACCTACTCCAGCGGCATGTACATGCGGTTGGGTTTTGCCATCGCTGTGAATGTGGACCCCGATGTACTGCTCGTCGACGAGGTGCTCGCGGTCGGTGACGCGGAGTTTGCGCAGAAGTGCTATGAGCGGATCAATCGCTTTCGCAGCGAGGGGAAAACGATCGTCTTTGTCTCGCATGACCTGGCCGCGGTACGGCGGTTTTGCGACCGCACGCTGTGGATCGACCAGGGAGCGATTCGGGCGGATGGTTCTCCGGATCAGGTGACCGACGAATACCTGGCGGATGTTCAGCATCGCGGACACGCCTCGGCGGATGGGGCTGAAGCATCGGACCAGTGGCGGACTGGCGACGTGCAGATTGCCCGCGTGGAACTCCTGGATGGCGCCGGCCGGCCGCAATACGTCTTCGAACCTGGCGATCGAATGCAGGTGAGGATTACCTACCGCTGCAAGCATCCCGTAAGGCGACCGGTGTTCAGCATCGGCCTGACCCGTCAGGACGATGGCGTGATCTGCTTTGCCACCAACTCGAAGACCAGTGGCTTCGACATTCCCGAGATCAGTGGCGGCGGCACCGTGGGCGTCAATCTGACTTCCCTCAATCTGCTGGAGGCTGGCTACCTGGTGTCGGCAAAGATCAGTGACGAAGAGGATCGGATTACCTATGACTACTTCGACCGGCGCCTCGAGTTTCGCGTTCGCCAGAGAATCCTCGATCCGGTCGGCGTGGTTTTCATGCCGGCCAAATGGCAGCTCACCCAGGATTAGCGGTTGACTCTGCCCTCGGTCTCGGTCGTGGTCGTGAACTGGAACGGCAAGCATCATCTGACCGCGTGCCTCAAGGCGCTGCTCAGACAGTCCTACAAAGGCAAGCTCGACCTGGTGCTGATGGACAACGGGTCGACCGATGGCTCGGAGGCGTTCGTGCAGCAGGCGTTTCCAACCGTTCGGGTGATCCAGTCGCCGGAGAACCTCGGCTTCGGTGGCGGCAACAATTATGCCGCGGAGCGGCTAGCGACCGATGCGCTGGCCTTCGTCAACAATGACACACGCGCCGACCCGACCTGGCTCGAGGAGATGGTAAAGGTCCTGGTGAGCGCGCCGGACATCGCCGCGGTCGGCGGCAAGATCTTGAGCTGGGATCGGAAGCAGACCGACTTCATCATCGGTGGCGCGACCTTGACGGGCTACGGGCTCCAGATCGGCTGGGGCGATCCGATGCGTGAGGATGACAAAGAACGGGACATCCTCTCGCCCTGTGGTGGCTCGATGGTCATCTGGCGTGATCGGTTCAACGAGGTGGGCCGCTTCGATCAGGACTACTTCCTCTTCTATGAAGATCTCGACCTCGGCTGGCGCCTATGGCTTGCCGGATATCGGGTTCGAAACGCGCCGAAATCGCTCGTCGAGCACGTCATGCACGGTAGCGTCCGGCTGGTCGACGACCAGCGCAAGGCGGTGCTTTACGACCGCAATCCGCTCTACACCATCTACAAGAACTACGACGATGCCCACCTGGCACAGGTGCTGCCCGCTGCGTTGCTCTTGCTCGCCGAGAAGGTGGTGCTGATGGTGAATCCGGATCGGAACGCATTTGCTTTGCCCGTTGACGAGGGCAACCACTCTGCGCTCCCCCGGAGGCATATGGAAATCGCCCAGGCGCCGCTCGCGAGGAGCCTGCGGGAGAGGGGGGTTATGGGCACCGCGAAGCGCCTCCCCGCGGCGACCGCACGACGGCTGAGCGCGCTCAACACGAAGCTGCGGCAGCAGGCCATGCGCCGCCTTGGCGGTGACGGGTCGCTGCCTGTCCGGGCTTCCGCGATGTCGTCGCTGCTCGCGATCGAGCAGTTCGGCCAGCATCTACCCGTGCTGCGATCAAAGCGCGCCGCGGTGCAGGCCATGCGACGCCGTAGCGATCAGGAGATCCTCAAGCTATTCGGCCTGCCCCTCGAACCGCTTGCCCCGGTCGGCGGATTTGCCGCTTACCACCGACAGATGATGCAGGCCTTCGGGCTCGATGCGTGGGTACTTCCTCCCCAGCCCTCCCCGGAGCGGGGAGGGGGGCTGTGAAGGTCCTGTTCCTGACCCATGAGCCGCTGATCGATGCCATCGCGGGGCCAAGCATCCGCGTTTGGGAGCTGGCTCACCTGCTCGCGAAGCAGCAAACGGTGACGATCGGCACGCCGAACAAAAACCCGCGCCAGTCGTCGAAGCTTCGAGTCACCTGCTTTGCCGATGGCGCGCTGCCTGCTTTGCTGCGCGAGCACGACATCGTGATCGCCATCGGCTACCTGGTGCGCAACTACCCGATCATACGCAAGCTTGCTCGCTACCTCGTCATGGACATCTACGGTCCGTTTATCCTCGAAACGCTGCACATGTACGGCGAGCTCGATGTGCGGCAGCGGGTCAACATCCACCAGTACGGCCTGGACGTCGTCCTCGAGCAGCTCGAGGTCGCCGACTTCATGATGTGCGCCAGCGAGCGGCAGCGCGACTACTGGCTCGGCGCCCTCACGATGGCGAACCGCATCAACCCGTACACCTGGGCGGCCGACCCGACCCTGCGGTCGCTGGTGGACGTCGTTCCCTTCGGCTTGCGGTCGGATCCGCCGGAGCCTACCGGACATGCGCTGAAGGGGGTGGTGCCGGGCATCGAGCCGACCGACGTCGTGGCGCTCTGGGGCGGAGGGATCTGGAACTGGTTTGACCCCTTGACGCCGATCCGGGCGATAGCAAGGCTCGAGGATGATCTGCCGTCGCTCAAGCTGGTCTTCATGGGCACGCACCATCCCAATCTGGCCAACCCACGGATGGCGATGACGCGTCGCGCTCAGGACCTGGCGCAGGAACTGGGACTGCTCAACCGGTCAGTGTTCTTCCACGAGGGGTGGGTGCCCTACGAGCAGCGGGTCAACTTTCTCTGCGATTCGGATATGGCGCTCAGCACCCATTCCGAGCAAGTCGAAACCCGCTTCTCGTTCCGAACCCGCTTTCTCGATTACCTCTGGGCCAACCTTCCGATCGTAGCCACGGCCGGCGACGTGCTCTGCGACGAGGCGGTGGCGATAGGCGCAGGAATTGCGGTAAAGGACGGCGATGTCGACGGCGTGGCCGGCGCGCTTCGTCTCGTGGCGACGGACCGAGGGCGACGGCAGCAGATGCGGGAACGATCGCGGGAGCTGGCCGCCAGGTACACCTGGGAGCAGGTGGCGAAACCCCTGGTCGCCTACTGTGCCAATCCACAATCGGCGCCCGACCTGGCTTATCACGACCTGCGCTATCCGCGAATCAAGCCGGCGAATACGCTCCAGCTGGCGGCCGCGGCCTACCGGCTCGAGGGGATTCCGGGTGTCACCAAACGCGCGCGCAAACGGCTCCGCCGCGAGATGGCCCGCCTGCGCGCGCATCTTCCCGGGGTCCTAAACGCCGGCGGCAACTCGAAGGCGTGACGCCGGGTCTCGTTTCCGTCCTGATCCTCAATTGGAACGGCGCCCAGTTCTTGAGCCGATGCCTGGCGTCGGTCCGAGCGCAGACCTACCGCCTACTGGAGATCGTCGTGATCGACAACGGTTCGATCGACGGCTCGGCGGACCAGATGGCGGGACAAGCCGATGTCCGGCTGATTCGGAATGGGAGAAATCTCGGCTTTGCCATGGCCTACGACCAAGCGATCCCGAGCGCCGCCGGTGAATTCATTCTCCTGCTCAACATGGATGCGCTCCTGGCACCCGACTACGTGCGCATCCTGGTCGAGGACATGCTGCCGGACACGCGCCTTGGCTCGGCCTCGGGCAAGTTGCTGCGGCCGGCGCCAGACGGCGCGCGACCGCGCATCGATTCGGCCGGCCACGTCGTCTACCGCAATCTCTGGTCCGTGAACCGTGCTGAGGACGAGCCGGACGGTCCGCCGTACGACCAGCCGATGGAGGTTTTTGGCGTTTGCGCCGCCGCCGCACTCTACCGCCGGGCGATGCTCGACGACGTGATGATTGATGGCGAGGTCTTCGACAGCAGCTTCTTCGCCTACCTCGAGGACAACGATCTGGACTGGCGGGCGCGGCTGCGGGGATGGCGAAGCTGGTACGATCCGCGCGCCGTGGCCATCCATCTCCGAGGGGGAAGCGGGGCCTGGTACACGACGGGGATGCAGCGACACATCCTGAAAAACCGCCTGCTGATGATCATCAAGAACGACGGCGGCAGCGGGATGTGGCGCCGCTCGCCGGGGATGGTGGCCTTCACCGGAGCCAAGGCGCTGCAATTACTGCTGAGCCGGCCTGCCGCCCTAATGGGGTTCATCGACACGGTTCGGCTCCTCCCGTCGGCGCTCAGGAAGCGGCGTCAGGTCCAGGACCGACGAACCGTCCGGCCTGCCGCCATCGAACCCTGGTTTCAGCCTTACCCGTATGTTCGCAAGCTTCGTGAGGGCCGGCTCGGCCGGTCACGGCGTCAATGGACCTCTCCGTCGTAATTGTCAACACGCAGACGCGGGACCTGGTCCTCGCCTGCCTGCGGCATCTCCTGCCGCAGCTGCAGGGCCTCTCGCACGAGGTCTTCGTCGTCGATAACGCCTCAACCGATGGCAGCGTCGACGCCATCAAGCGCGAGTTTCCGCAGTTCAGGGTGATTGCCAACAACCAGAATCGCGGCTTCGCCCGGGCCAACAACCAGGCGCTGCGGCTGGTGACCGGCGAGAACATCTTTCTGCTCAATCCCGACACCGAGATCCAGCCGGGGGCACTGACGACGCTGCGCACTGCGCTGCGCAGCTTGCCGGACGCGGTCGTCGTTGGCCCCAAGGTGCTGCGCCCGGATGGGCGGCTGGATCTCGCCTGCCGCCGTTCGTTTCCGTCACCATGGGTCGCGCTGGCGCGGCTCAGCGGCCTCAGCCGTGTTTTCCCCAGGGCTCGCTGGCTGGCGAGCTACAACCTGACCTACCAGGACCCGGATATCCCGAGCGAGATCGACTGCGGCACCGGCGCCGCGCTGCTCTTCAAGGCCGACGCTTTCCGTTCGATCGGCTTCTTCGACGAGGATTTCTTCATGTACGGTGACGATTTGGACGTTTGCTTCCGCCTGAAGGCGCGCGGTGGCCGCGTCTATTACGTGCCGTCGGCGGTGGTGCTGCACATCAAGGGCGGGACGACGCGGCAGCGGCCCCGACCGATGCTGCGCGAGTTCCATCGCTCCATGTGGCTCTTCTATCGGAAGCACTATGCGCACGGCCCCGGCCTGCTGCTGGCGCCCGCCGTCTGGCTTGGCATCCGCGCGCGGCACGGGTTCGTGATCGCCTGGAACGGCCTGAAAGGCCGGCAGATCGTCAGCCCTTAAACTGCATGAGCCGAGTTCTCGTCATTTCCAACGACTTCGTCCGGCGCAGCATGGCCGGCCCGGCGATCCGCTCCTACGAACTGGCCCGGCAGCTGCAGCTGGCGGGCAACGACGTCACCCTCGCGAGCCGGGGCGAGACCGATCTCCACGAGCGCGCCTTTCCTATCGTGTCGCACGAGCCCGTGCGCTTGCAGGCGCTGGCACGCGCCAGCCAGGTGGTGCTGTTCCAGGGGCACATCCTCGACTCCTATCCATTCCTGGTCGACTCGGGGGCGTGCCTGGTCGCCGACCTTTATGGTCCGTTTACGCTCGAGGTGCTCGTCCAGCGGGCGGCGGAAGCGATGCCCGCCGACGCGATGGGGAATCCCGACGAGGCATTGCGCTCGCTCGACGACCAGCTGCGCCTTTGCGACTTCTTCATCTGCGCCAGCGAGAAGCAGTTCGATTACTGGGTCGGTGCGCTGACCGCGCTCAACCGGATCAACAGCGAGACCTTCTCAAGGGACCCATCGATGCGCGCGCTGATCGACCTGGTCCCCTTCGGCTTACCCGGCGATCCGCCAAAAAAACGCGGTAAGGCGATGCGTGGCGTGATCCCCGGCATCGGCGACGGCGATCTCATCCTGCTCTGGGGTAGCAGCATCTACAACTGGTTCGACCCGCTGACGCTGATTCGCGGTGTGGTCGAGGCGAGCGCCGCCCATCCCAACCTGCGGCTGGTCTTCATGGCGACCCAACCGCCCAATCCGCACATTCCCAAGTTTCGAATGCTGACGCAGGCCCGAGAGCTGGCCGACGAGCTGGGCGCGACCAACCGGCTGGTGTTTTTTCACGAGGGCTGGGTGCCCTACGACGAGCGCGCCGACTGGCTGCTTGATTCCGATGTCGGTGTCTCGACGCACGGCGATCACCTCGAGGCGCGCTTTTCCTTTCGCACCCGCTTCCTCGACTACTTCTGGGCGGCGCTACCGATCCTCTGCACCGCGGGCGATTCTCTGGGCGATGCGGTCGAGGCCAACGAAATGGGGGTAACGGTCTCGGCCGGTGACGCTCACGCCGTCGCGCTCGCCATCGATAGGCTCGCTGACGCTCGCTACCGGGCGCAGTGCGCGGAGCGGGTGCGGGGGTACGCGACCAACTACACCTGGTCGAAGGCGGCCCAACCCCTGATCAGCTTCTGCGCTAATCCCCAAAGGGCGGCGGACCTGGCCGCCATCGCCCCGGCGCGCGTGAAATCGGTGCCGCTCCGCGACCACGTGGGAGTGACCCCGCGCCGCGACTGGCGATCGCTGAGTCTGAAAGCGATCGAAACGGTTCTCTACCAGGGACCCAGCGGCGTCTGGCGCAAAGGCAAGAGCTACCTGCGCCGGCAGCGAGGATAGACTCCAGCGGAATGAGCCGCGTCCTCGTCGTCTCCAGCGACTTCATCAATCAGCGGATGGCCGGCCCTGCCATCCGCTCTTACGAGCTGGCGCGTGAGCTCCATCGGGCCGGCAACGAGGTGATCCTTGCCTCGCGCGCCGAAAGCGACTTGCCCGACCCGGGCTTTCCGATCATCGCCCACGACACCTCGACGCTCCAGCAGCTGGCGCCGAAGCAAGACGTCATCTTCTTCCAGGGCTACATCCTCGAGGCTTATCCCTTCATCGCGGCTTCAGGCGCACGCCTGGTCTCGGATCTGTATGGTCCCTTCAACCTCGAACTGCTCGTCCTGAAGCCGCTGCAGAAATCGGCCAACGACCTGCCGATGTGGGATGGCACCGTCTCGGTGGTCAACGAACAGCTTCGCGTCTGCGACTTCTTCGTCTGCGCCAGCGAGAAACAGCGTGATTACTGGTTGGGCGCGCTGTCGGCCCTCAATCGCGTCAACCCCGAGAACTTCGGTCGTGACCCGTCGCTGCGTTCCCTGATCGACCTGGTGCCCTTCGGCCTGCCGGCTGAGCCGCCCCGCAGGAAGGGCAGGGCGATGCGGGGCGTCATCCCGGGTATCCGTGACGACGACTTCATCTTGCTCGGCGGCACCATTTACAACTGGCTCGATCCCCTCACCCTGATCCGGGCGGCGGCCATGGCCAGCGCGAAGCACCCGAACCTCCGCGTCGTGTTCATGGGCATTCGCCATCCCAATCCCTACGCGCCAGACTCCTGGATGGTGCACGAGGCCAAGCGGCTGGCCACCGAGCTCGGCGTCATCAACCGTATCGTCTTCTTCAACGAGGAATGGGTGCCCTACGACCGTCGGGGCGACTGGGTTCTGGAGGCCGACGTTGGAGTCTCCACGCACACCGACCACATCGAGGCGCACCTCGCGTTCCGGACCCGCTTCCTCGACTTTTTCTGGGCCGGCGTGCCAATCCTGTGTACGGCCGGAGACACGCTCGGCGATACGGTCGAGCGGCGGCAGATGGGGATCAGCGTCCCGCCTTCGGATCCGGACGCGATCGTCCGCGCGATCGATGTGCTTGCCGATCCGGTGGTTCGCAAGCAGCAGGCGGCACGGGTCCGCGAGTACGCCCGCGAGCTGACCTGGCCGAACGTGGCCGGGCCCCTGGTGCGCTTTTGCGCCGATCCGCAGCAGGCGGCTGACCTGGCGGCGGTCCAGCCGGCGCGCGTCCGCCCGGTTCCCCATGGTGATTCCGAAGCGGCCGCCGCGCCGCGTGACTGGCGCTACCTTGCGATCAAGGCGATGACAACTGTTCTCTACCAGGGGCCGATGTCGGTCCTGACGAAGGGCCGGCGCTATCTCGGCCGGCGAGTCAATGCCAGGTTGCACCCGCGTCCCGACCGGCCCCTCGACCCGGTGCAACCCCGGCGCTAAGGGCGTCGAATCGTCAGGTCGCCCGTGATCGCTCGAAGCGATCGACGATTTCGCGGGCGATCGCGAGCGAGGAGGTCGCTCCCGGCGATGGCGCATTTCGCACGTGGAGGATCCCGTCGCCCCCGCTGAAGACAAAGTCGTCAACCAGCGTCCCGTCGCGGGCGACCGCCTGGGCCCGGACGCCGGACGGGCCGGCCACGACATCGTCGGCGCCGAGCTCGGGCAGGTAGCATCGAAGGGCCTGGACGAAGGCGCCCCGATTGAGATCGCGGTACATTTCGCCAACGCTGGTCCCCAGATAGCGCCTGGCCATCCGCCAGAATCCCGGCCAGGCCAGTGAGGCGCCCAGCTCTCGTAGGTTCACCGAGCTGAACCGATAGCCGGCGCGACTGAAGGCGAAGACCGCGTTGGGTCCGAGCCAGACGTCGCCATCGATTCGCTTCGTGGTGTGGACCCCAAGAAAGGGAAGGCTCGGATCCGGCACCGGATAGATGAGGCCGTTGACCAGCCGCCGGCTCGATGGCTTGAGCCGAAGGTAGTCACCGCGAAAGGGGATGATGCGGGGATTGGCGGGCTCACCGGTCATCCTCGCCAGCTCGTCGGACCACAGTCCCGCGCAGGTGATCAACGCGTGGGGCCGCAGCGGCTCCTGTCCGGTTTGTACCAGCCAGGCACCATGCTCACGTCGGAGCGAGCGCACCGGTGCGCCGGTCAGCAGCGTCCCGCCCAGACGCTGGACATCTTTACTGAGGGCCTGGGTTACGGCGCTGAAGTCGACAATCGCGGTATGCGGCGAGTGGATAGCCCGCAACCCGGTCGCATGCGGCTCGAGGTCCTTGATGCCATCAGGCGGAAGCCAGGTGAGCTCGGGCACGCCATTGGCCGTCCCCCGTCGCATCAGGTCCTCGAGCCGAGGAAGCTCGCTTGCTTCGGTCGCGACAAGGAGCTTGCCGCAGCGATCGACCGGGATGCGGTGATCCTGGCAGAACTCGGTCATCATCTGCGAGCCCGCTCGGCAGAGGCGGGCCTTGAG
Source organism: Chloroflexota bacterium (assembly GCA_005880395.1). Lineage (GTDB taxonomy): Bacteria > Chloroflexota > Dormibacteria > CF-121 > CF-121 > CF-13. The sequence goes on along the minus strand of VBHQ01000007.1, from coordinate 6,865 downwards.
CGACCCGGGCGTGTAGTAGATCCCGGTATGGATGACCCCGCTGTTGTGGCCCGTCTGATGGCGTCCGACCTCGGCTTCCTTCTCCAGCACGACCAGATCAAGCCCTGGGCGTCGCTGCAAGAGCTCGCGCGCGGTCGCGAGGCCGAGAATTCCCGCGCCCACCACCACGACGTCGTGTCGATCGCTCATTTCCACGCCCTAAGTCTCTGAGACAATCTCCTCCGATGCCGACCTATCAAGCCGATGCAATTGTGCTTCGGCGACTCGATTACGGCGAAACACCATGATGCTGGCCAAGGGCAAGAACCTCGACGTGGTGGCGCAGGTAGAGCGGCGCGGGGATGCGCGCTACATCTCCGGCGACCTGCGACGCACCGCCTACGCCTGCCTGGTGGCGGAGATCGTCGACAAGGTGATGGAAGACAGGCATCCCGTCGACGAGATCTTCGAGCTGGTTGTGCTGACGTTGCAGCGCCTCAACGACGTCAAGCGCGTGCCCCGAGCCGATGCCGCCTGGTTCGTGATGCGCATGCTCGACGTGCTCGGCTACGCCCCGCAGTTGCAGGACTGTCCGGACTGCGGGACGCCGCTCTCCAAGGCGGCGGGCTGGTTCTCGCCGTTGCTCGGCGGGGTGCTCTGTCCCCGTTGTGGCGCCCATGACCAGGGCGGCTCCCCGCTTTCGGTCAACGGCCTGAAAGTCCTGCGATTGATGGCAGCAGGACAGGCTGAGCTCTATGATCGCCTGCGGCTGTCGGACCAACTCCTGGACGAGGTCGAGCACGCGCTGGACGGCCAGCTCGAATATCATCTCGACCGCCACTTGAAGAGCCTGGATTTCATTCGAAGTATTCGAGATGGCCACCGCACCCCTGCCTGAGCGCGAGCGCGCTCCGATGATGGAGAAGCTGGTCTCGCTGGCGAAGCGGCGCGGGTTCTTCTTCCAGTCGAGCGAGATCTACGGTGGGTTGCAGGGCTTTTGGGATTTCGGGCCGCTTGGCGTCACCCTTCGCAACAACATCAAGCGCGCGTGGTGGCGAGCGATCGTCGAGCTGCGCGACGACGTGGTCGGTATCGAGACCAGCCTGATCATGAACCCGAGGACCTGGGTCGCCTCAGGTCACGTCAAGAACTTCACCGACCCGCTGGTCGAGTGCAAGAAATGTCACCAGCGCTTTCGCGCTGACCAGGTAAAAGGCAACCGACACGAGGAGGACGGTGGCGAGTTCACCGAGCCGCGTCAGTTCAACCTCATGTTCAAGACCTTCGTGGGACCGGCCGAGGACTCGAGCGCCCAGGCGTACTTGAGGCCGGAAACCGCCCAGGGAATGTTCGTCGACTTCGCCAACGTCTTGAGCTCAACCCGGATGCGGCCGCCCTTCGGCATCGCCCAGGTTGGCAAGGCCTTCCGCAACGAGATCACGCCAGGCAACTCGATCTTCCGCCTCCGCGAGTTCGAGCTCATGGAGCTCGAGTATTTCGTTCCACCGGCGGAAGAGATGAAGTGGCTCGAGTACTGGAAGGACGAGCGGATGCGCTGGCATCAGGGCATCGGCATCCGGCCGGACAAGCTCCGGCTGCGGCCGCATGGGAAGGATGAGCTTGCGCACTACGCGTTAGGCGCCTTCGATGTCGAATACGAGTTTCCATTCGGCTGGTCGGAGCTTGAGGGCATCGCCGCTCGCGGCGAGTACGATCTGCGCGCCCACCAGGAGGCTTCCGGCCGGGACCTGTCCTACTTCGATGACATCAAGCGCGAGCGATACATCCCGCACGTGGTCGAGCCGGCACTCGGCGTCGACCGCTCGATGCTGACCGTATTGATCGACGCCTATCACGAGGAGGAGGTCCGCGGGGAGCAGCGCGTTGTTCTGCGCTTCCATCCCTCGATCGCGCCCATCCAGGTGGCCATCCTCCCCCTGTCGCGCAAGGAGCCCTTGATGGCGACGGCGCAACGTGTCGAGCACGAGCTGCGGCCGCATTTCAGAACCGAGTACGACGACACGCAATCGATCGGCAAGCGCTATCGGCGCCAGGATGAGATCGGCACCCCGTACGCCATCACGATCGATTTCGAGACGGCCAACGACCAGGCGGCGACGCTCCGCGCTCGCGATGCGATGACCCAGGACCGAATTCCGCTCGGTCACCTGCGCGAGGCGCTGCGCGAGCGGCTACATGCCGACAAAGAGGCGTAGCCCGGTTGGATATCGAAGTTCACACGACCAGCCTGGAAGGGGTACTCCTGATCGACACGAAGTTCTTCCGCGATGAGCGCGGCTTCTTCATCGAGAACTATCACAAGCAGCGCTTCAGGGAGCATGGTATCGATGCCGAATTCGTCCAGGACAACCATTCGGGCTCGAAGCACGGAGTGCTGCGCGGCCTCCACTACCAGGACATGACCGCCCCAATGGGCAAGCTGGTCCGCTGCACGGTGGGGTCAATCCAGGACGTCGCCGTCGACTTGCGAGTCGGATCGCCTACCTTCGCCCAGTGGGTCGACGCTGAGCTAAGCACCGACAACATGCGGCAGATCTGGGTACCGCCCGGTTTTGGGCATGGTTTCGTTACCCTTTCCGAGTACGCGGAAGTGCAATACAAGTGCAGCGGGTTCTACGCGCCGCCCTCCGAGGGAACGGTGGCCTGGAACGACCCGGAGCTGGCGATCGCCTGGCGGGTGCCCGATCCGCAGGTCTCGCAGCGTGACGGCCAGGGCATGAGCTTGACGCAGTACCGGGAACGGCCTGCATTTCGATACGAAGGCGGCCGGTTGGCGTGAGCACTGTCTTACTGGTTGGCGGGGGAGGGTACGTCGGCTCGGTGCTGGCCCAGGAGCTGCTGGAGCGTGGTTATGCGGTGCGCATCCTCGACCGCCTCTATTTCGGTGACCATGGATTGACCGGGATCCGGGACCGGGTCGATCTGACGGTGGGCGACATGCGCATCGTGTCGCCGGCGTTGCTCGACGACGTCGAGGCGGTGGTCAACGTGGGTGGGCTCTCGAACGACCCCACCGCCGAGTACAACCCCAAGGCCAACTACGAGATGAACATGACAGCGAGTGTCGCGCTCGCACGGATGGCGCGGGAGCAGGGTGTGCGCCGCTACATTTACGCTTCCTCCTGCTCGATCTACGATCGCGGCGTTGGCGACGAGGCGCGCGATGTGCTGCTCGACGAGAAGGCCGACGTCGATCCGCCAGGCGCCTACGCCGGCTCCAAGCTGGCGGCCGAACGCGAGTTGCTCGAGATGACCTCCGACCGGTTCTGCGTCGCCGTGCTGCGCAAGGCAACCCTCTTCGGCTTCTCGCCGCGGATGCGCTACGACCTGGTGGTCAACACCTTCGTCAAGGATGCGTTGAGCAAGGGCTACATCTCACTCCACTTCGGCGGGGAAATGTGGCGGCCGCTGGCGGAGGTGCACGATGCGGCGCGCGCCTACATCGCGCTGATCAGGGCGGATCACAAGGTCATCAACGGCGAGATCTTCAACCTCGTCTATCGCAACTTCCGGATCAGCGAGCTGGCGATGCGAGTTCGGGCCGCACTCAACGAAATCGACGTCCCGGTCGAAATCCGCACCGACTACAGCTATCGCGGCGTCCGCAACTACCGGGTCAGCGGCCACAAGCTCGATCGTGTCCTCGAGGTCGCGCCCGAGGTCACCGTCGAGGAGTCGGTGCAGACCATGGTGAAAGAGATCCGCCGGCATAACTACACGGACTTCGACAGTCCGCGCTACTACAACATCGCCTGGATGAAGCTGTTGCAGGAAGCGCAGGGCGTGATCCAGGTCACGGGCAGCGTGTTTGATCTGCCAAAGGGCGCCAAGCCACTGCGCGAAGTCGGCTCGTGAGCCGCGTCCTCGTCACCGGAGGGCGAGGACAGCTCGGCCACGATCTCGAACGGCGGTGGCCAGAGCGGCACCCCGGCGACGAACTTCTGCCGCTGTCGCACCATGAGCTGGACGTCACCGATGCCGAGGCGGTGCGGCGGCTGATCCTTGCGCAGCAACCGAGCATTGTGATCAACCTCGCGGCATATCACGTCGTCGACGAAGTCGAAGGCAACCCCGCGAAGGCGTTTGCCGTCAATGCCATCGGGCCGCGGAACGTCGCGCTGGCATGCAAGGAAGCCGGCGCCATCATGGTGCATCTCAGCACCGACTACGTGTTTACCGACAGTTCCAACCACCGGCCTCATGTCGAGGATGAGCCGGTGAATCCGCCAAACGTCTACGGCGTGAGCAAGGCGGCCGGGGAGATGATGATCGGGCCTAGCTGGCCGAGCCATTTCATCGTGCGGGGCAGCGGGCTCTACGGTGTCGCTGGTTCATCCGGCAAGGGTGGCAGAGGCCTACGGCACCTACCACGCGACCTGCCAGGGCGAGTGCAGCTGGTACCAATTCGCGGCGGAGATCTTCCGCCAATCCGGCTTGGACCCGGAGCTTGGGCCGACGACCTCCGCGGAGCGGATCACGCCCGCCAGGCGGCCGCCTTATTCCGTACTCGAGAACCGCAACCTGCAGCGGCAGGGCATCGACGTGATGCCGCATTGGAAAGAAGCCCTAAGGCACTACCTGCACGAACGGTCAGCACAAGCCCCCACCCCGACCCTCCCTCAGAGGGGGAGGGCGATCGAATGAACGGCGAAAGCGGGAGGGAGTCACCGTGAAGGCGCTGATTCTGAGTGGGGGAAAGGGCACGCGGCTTCGGCCGATCACGCACACGGGCGCCAAACAACTGGTGCCGGTGGCCAACAAGCCCATCCTCTTTTATGCGATCGAGAGCGTGGTCAAGGCCGGCATCAGCGAGATCGGGATGGTCGTTGGCGATACGGAGGCCGAGATCCGGGAGGCGGTGGGTGATGGCGAACGCTGGGGAGCACACATCACGTATATCCGTCAGACGGCGCCGCTTGGCCTGGCGCACGCAGTCAAAGAGTCGGAGAGCTTCCTCGCGGGGCACTCATTTGTCATGTATCTCGGCGACAACCTGGTCCGCGACGGAATTGAGGCGTTCGTCAAGGAATTCACCGAACGCCGGCCCGACGCGATGATCCTGCTGGCGCCGGTGCAGGCGCCGGAGCGCTTTGGCGTCGCCGAGTTGCAGGATGGGCACGTCGTCCGGCTGGTGGAGAAGCCCGCGGAGCCCAAGTCGGATTTGGCGCTGGTCGGCGTGTACCTCTTCACGCCCAAGATCTTCGAGGCGGTGCGTGCCATCCGGCCGTCGGCTCGCGGCGAGCTGGAGATCACCGACGCCATCCAATGGCTGCTGGATCATGACGCCAAGGTGGAGCCGCACATCGTCCACGGATGGTGGAAGGACACGGGCCGCCTGGAGGACATGCTGGAGGCCAACCGGATCGTGCTCGACGGTCTCGAGGCGTCGAACAAGGGAACCATTACCGGTAGTTCGCAGCTGATCGGAAAGGTGGTCGTCGAGACCGGCGCGGTGGTCGAGAACAGTGTGGTTCGTGGGCCGGCCATCATTGGCCGGGGCGCGCGCATCGTCAATTCCTATGTTGGGCCATTCACCTCGATCTATCACACCGTCGAAATCCGCAACAGCGAAATCGAGCACTCGATCGTTCTCGAAGGCAGCCGCATCCTGGACGTCGCGGGACGGATCGAAGACAGCCTGATCGGCAAGGACGTCGTGATCCGGCGCCGGCAGACCATGCCGAAGGCCTTGCAATTCATGCTCGGGGACCATTCGGAAGTGGAGCTGACCTGATGGCGCTTCGGCTGCGACGCCTGCTGGTCACCGGCGGCGCCGGCTTCATCGGCTCTGCCTTCGTCCGGCAGCGGCTGACGGCCGACCCAGAGATCCAGATCATCGTGCTCGACAAATTGACCTACGCCGGGAGCGAGGAGAACCTCGCGGAGGTCGCCGGCGACCCACGACTGCGCTTCGTCCAGGGGGATATCGCCGATGCGAAGGCGGTGGATGCGCTGGCGGCCGAGGTGGACGCAATCGTGAACTTCGCCGCCGAATCGCACGTCGACCGCTCCTTGCTCGATGCGGGGGCGTTCGTCCAGACCGACGTCTACGGCACGTACGTCTTGCTGGAGGCCGCCCGCAAGTTCCGCCACCAGCGCTTCATGCAGGTGAGCACCGACGAGGTCTACGGGGAAGTCAAGGACGGACGCAGCCGCGAGGACGACCCCCTGCGCCCACGCAGCCCGTACGCGGCAAGCAAGGCCGGGGCCGAGATGCTGGTTGGTGCGTACCACGTCAGCTACGGACTGCCGATCCTGGTGACTCGGGGATCCAACACCTACGGGCCTTATCAGTTCCCCGAGAAGATCATTCCGCTGTTCATCACGAACGCGCTGCAGGATCTGGCGTTGCCGATCTATGGAAATGGCGCCGCGGTCCGCGACTACTTATATGTGGATGACCATGCCGCCGGGATCGCACGCGTTCTGTGGAAGGGCGAGCCCGGCCAGGCGTACAACCTCGGAACTGGCAGCGAGGTCAGCGGCGTGCAGGTGGCGGATACCGTGCTCGAGCTTTGCGGCAAGCCGAAGTCGTTGAAGCATTACGTCAAGGATCGGCCGGGTCATGACTACCGCTATGCGCTGGATACCCGGCGGGTGCTTCCGCTCGGCTGGCGGCCGGGGGTCGAGTTCCGCCGCGGGATGGAGCTGACTGTCGCCTGGTTTCGGACGCACCAGGCCTGGTGGCAGCGACGGAAGAGTCCCGAGTTCTGGGACTATTACCGGCGCAACTATCACGGCCTTCCGGCTAACGCGGTCCCGCAGTAGGAGCGCGCTGCCGCTCACGGGCATGACCTGTTGCCGAAACGATGCGGTATCCTCGCCGAGGTGGTTCCTCGGGGGGCAGGCCTTGGTCTTCTTTTCG
>VBHQ01000006.1 GCA_005880395.1 Chloroflexota bacterium | reverse complement strand
GCGAGCCGAGCATTATCCCAGGGCGACGCAGCATATCTTCGAGATGGTCTCCCTCATCGATCTCTTGATGGAGAAGGGCCACACCTACGTGAGCGACGGCTCAACCTACTTCCGGATCGCGACCTTCCCGCGCTATGGCGCGCTTTCGCATCTCGACGTCAAGGGCCTCAAGGCCGGGGCGCGCGTCGACGTCGATGACTACGGCAAGGACGATCCGCGCGACTTCGTCCTCTGGAAGGCGCGCAAGCCGGAAGAGCAATCGTGGGAGACTCCGCTCGGCTCGGGCCGGCCCGGCTGGCACATCGAGTGCTCGGCGATGAGCATGAAGTACCTGGGCGAGAGCTTCGACATCCATACCGGCGGCGTCGACAACATCTTTCCTCACCACGAGAACGAGATCGCCCAGAGCGAAGCCGGCACCGACAAGCCCTTCGTCCGCTATTGGCTGCACGCCCAGCATCTGCAAGACGCGGTCGGCGAGAAGATGTCGAAGCGCTTGAAGAACTTCTCGACCTTGCGTGATCTCGTCGAGCAGGGTTACCATCCACGCGCGATTCGATACGCGCTGATGACCGGCGCACACTACCGCAGCCCGCTCGCCTTCTCGCCCGAGTTGCTGAAGGCGGCGGAAGGGGCGATCAAGCGCCTGAACGAATTCGCCGTCCGCTTGGGGGTATCCGCCGATATTCAAGTTCCCTCCCCCCAGCGGGGGGAGGGCCAGGGTGGGGGGAGAGTTCTCCACCTCTGGGATGACGCCCTGCGCGACGATCTGAACCTGCCGGCAGCCGTCGGTCACCTGTTCGACTTCGTCCGCGAGTTCAATGCCAGGCTCGAGGCGGGGACCGCGTCGCCCGAGGAACGTGCAGCCGCAGCGACGATGCTCCGGCACGCCAATGAGATCCTGGACGTCATCGAGTTTCCACAGGCGATCGACGCCGAGGTCGAGCGCCTGATTGCCGAACGCGAGGCCGCCCGCAATCGTCGCGATTTCGCCCGTGCGGACGAAATCCGTCAGCAGTTGCTTGCGATGGGCATCCAGCTCGACGACACCAAAGACGGCCCGCGCTGGAAGCGGGTGCCGTAAGCCAGTGCCTCGTCCGCCGGACATCATCTATGGGCGCAACCCGATCCTGGAGGCGTTTCGCGCCGGGCGACCGGTGAAGCGCCTGTTGTTCGCCGAAGGGCTACGCGAAGAGCCGCGACTCAAAGAGTTGCGGCAGCTGGCGGCAGCCCGCAAGGTCCAGATCGAACCCACCGACAGGCACAAGCTCGACGACATCGCGCACTCGGAGGCGCATCAGGGCGTCGTCGCCTACGTCGGGCCGCGGCGGTACTGGGAGCTCGAGCCGATGGCGCGCGCGGCGCTCGCGGACCGGGCCGATGCAGTCCTCTTGATGCTCGACAGCCTGCAGGATCCCCAGAACCTGGGAACGATCAGCCGAACCGCGGAAGCCACCGGCGTCGGCGGCATTATCACCTCGCACAACCGCTCGCCCGAAGTGACGCCCTCCGTCGTCAAGGCGTCAGCGGGCGCCGCCGAGCACCTGCGCTACGCTCGAGTCGCCAATCTCGCCCAGGCGACCGACACGCTCAAGGACATCGGCTTCTGGATCGTCGGCCTGACCGGCGATGCGCCGACCCTGTACACCGAGTTCGACTATCGCCGGCCGCTCGTCATCATCATCGGCGCCGAAGGCGAGGGCCTGCACGAGCTGCTTCGAAAAAAATCGGACGTGCTCCTGCGCCTGCCCATGGCGGGGAAGGTCGGCTCCTTGAATGCGGCGGTGGCGGGATCCGTGATCCTCTACGAGGTGGTTCGGCAGCGCAAAACCTGACTCATTGCGGCGGCCCGGGATGGCGCTCGCCAAGCGCCGCCTCGTACTCCTCCAGCGACTTGAACTCCTCGGCTTCGAGGAGGACGCGCTTGGTTGCGGTTTCCCAATCGCGCGGCAGGGTCTTGAAGATGGGCAGACCTCGTTTGCGGCGATACCAGGCGAACAAGCCGACGGCGGCGAGCACCCAGATCGGGCCCACGACTCGAGCGTAGTCATGAGTCAGGACGACCATGATCAGAAAAAAGAGAACGCCGATGAAGCCAAGCACGCCGAGCACCGGAAACCAGACTTGGCGGCCCTGATAAGTCATCTGAATATTGAGCGGCATCTTGTAAGGGCGCGGCGTGTATGGGTCTTTGAACCGCAAGACGAACAGCGAGATGAAAACCAGCAGATAGCCGGTGGTGGCGCCGAAGGCGTAGAGGTCAGCCAGAACGTTGATCGCCGCGGTTTTGCCCGGAGGCCCTGGCGTAAAGAAGGCAAGCACCGTCTGAAAAAGCGCCACCAGGCCAAAGGCGATGACCGCGCGCGCCGGGGTCCTGAAGCGGCGGTTCACCTTCGAAAACCAGGTCGGTAGCAAGTCGAACTGACTCATCGAGTAGCTCAGCCGTGAAGAGCTCACCACCCCCGAATTTGCCGAGATGAATACGATCAAGAATCCGATGGCAGCGGCCAAGGGGGCCGCAACCACGCCGATCGCTGGGATGTTCTCGGCGATCAGGGCGACCGGGTCGCCTTCCCGGCCAAGAAAGTTGAGCGGCTTGCCAGTATGGGTGTCGACCATTCCGATCGCCAGCATGGAGAAGGCCATCGCGAACAGAAGCACGGAAATCACCAGACCGATGGAGGTTCGAGGGATGATGGTCGCCGGACGGCGGGTTTCCTGGGCGACTTGCGAGATTGTTTCCAAACCGACGAAGGCAATGATGGCAAGCGAAGAACCGAAGGCAAACTCACCCAGGCTTGGGCGGTTGAACACCATCTGATGCGCCACCAAACCCGGATCCCATACCAGCATGAAGCCCGCCAGGACGATCACGGTCTGGGCGACGATGGCGATCGTGCCGATGATTTCGTTGAAGTTGGTCGATACCTTGATCCCACGAACGTTGAGCCAGATCAGGAGCAGGATTCCCGCCACAGATTCCAGCAGCCACAGCCACGCCAGGTGTATGGTGCCGATCGGTGAGCGCAAGGTGGCCGTGAAATCGCCGATGTGATGCCCGACCAGGGGAAGGAAGAAATTGAAGTAGCCAAGCGCCACCACAGTGAAGAGCGAGATGTCGATCGTATAGTCGAGTACCAGCGCCGCGCCGGCCACCAATCCGGCAAGGTCGCCCAGCCCGCGCAGGGTGAAATACTGCCCGCCTCCGGCGAGCGGATATGAGGATGCCAGCTCCGCATAACAAAGGCCAACCAGGGTAAAGACGATCCCGGCGGCGAGAAAGGCCAGCGGCGTCAGGCCCAGGGCTGCCAGCGTGATGATGCCGAGCGCGGTATAGATGTCGGCGCCGACGGCGGCGTAGCCCCACATATACGACCCCCAGACAGACACATCTCGCCGTAGCTCGCTCCCGGCGATCCCTTCTGGCGGATGGCCGCCTGGCGGCCGCCCGTCGGGCGGTCCAACCGATGATTGCATCCGGGTACCAAGCTTACGATGGTGCGGGAAGGCCTTGTAAGGTGGACCGCCTGATCGTCGACGGCTACAACATCATCTTCGCCTGGCCCGAGCTCGCCGCCCTCAAGGACGTCAAGCTCGAAGACGCCCGCGACATGCTGGTGGCGATCCTCGCAGATTACGCCGCCATGACCCAGCAGAAAATCACGGTCGTGTTTGATTCGCATCGGCGTCCCGATGCGCAGGCCTCGGAACAGGTCGTCAACGGCGTTCGGGTCGTCTACTCAGGTCGCAAGACGTCGGCCGATCATGTCATCGAGCGACTCCTCTTCGAAGCGAAAGCGAACGACGAGGTCACGGTGGCAACCTCGGACGGCTTGCAACGCGACCTCGCCCTCGGACGCCAGGTGAAGACTGTCTCGGCCCTGACGCTCAAGGCCCAGGTCGATAGCGTCTTGAGCGGCCGCAATCAGCAGATAAACGACAGCCGTGCCCGATCCGACATCGCGCGCCGGCTCGAAGACCGGCTCGATCCCGGGACGCGAGACCGGCTCGACCAGCTTCGCCGCGGGGAACCCCCGGCAAAATAAAAAGAGGGCCGCATTGCTGCGGCCCTCCCGCTGCAGTGACTAGCAGCGCGGGATGCCCGGACTGAATGTGTTGAACGCGGGTGTCGTCGTGTAGTAGTCGGTCACATAACCGCCATCGCGGAGCCGGTCCCATATGCCGGTTCCCCTGATCACGCTCGAGGACCGAACCTGGCACACGATCATGATCCGCGTGCCGGCCGGCAGAATCGCGCGCGTGCCATACCCGGTTCCGGGGCCGCTGCGCTCGCGCACGACGTCGGTCGTCCGGTACGCATGGCCCGCGGGCTGCGCCGGCGCTCCCGGGGTCGGCAGCGAAATCGGCCGCACCGTGGCGACGCCCACGAAGTGGATGTACCGTGGCGCACGAGTCGTCCGCTGTCCATAACGCAGGTAGTTCGACCAGTTGTACTCCTCAACCGTCGCATTCCCGGCGCCGTCCACCGCCATCACGTAGGCGACATGGCCGCCCGACCAGGCACCGCCCTCCCCGCCGTGCCATACGGCCACCGAGCCCACCGTCGGCGTGCTGTTGACGGCATAGCCGATCGCGGCCGCCGCCGAGTCCCACGTTCCGCCGTTGCCGAAGAAGGCCGTCTTTCCGTTCGGCCCTCGAAGTGAGGCGCCGTGGAAGCTGACGCCTTCCTGGGTCAGCCGAAATGCCACGAACGACGTGCAGTACCCCGTATAGAAGCCCCAGGGGTCCAGCATGTTCGCGTGGCCGCGATACGGATAGTCATCGACGCCCGCCGCGCTTACCGTGATCGCCGGAATGCCGAAGAGCAAAACGGTTGCTCCCATCAACGCCGACAGCGCCTTTCGCCATTTGAGCCTTTCGCCAACCATCGGGCAGATGCCACCTCACCATCGCGCGCGTTGCGCGGAATTTTCCTCCCCGTCCGCTGCGGGTACAACGGTTGGTGCTCGGCGATGGCATCGGGTCGACGCCGATCGTTGTCAACTGGTGGCAGCGCTGTTCGGCGCCGTCACCGACTTACCAACAGATCGTGTCAAGCCGGGCCTTGCCCAATGAAAGACGAGTAACGCCCAGCTCCATCCGAGGAGCAGCCCGGCGATGACATCGGTGGGGTAGTGGACCCCCAGGTAGACGCGCGACCAGGCAACGGCGAACGCGATGACGACCGCCATCACGATCACCGCCTCTCGCCATCCGCGCTTCAATCCCTGGGAAAGCAGGATGGCGATCGTGAGGTAGATCCCCGCCGCCTGCGTGGTGTGCTCCGATGGAAAGCTCAGCGTCAACAGGTGCGGGACGACGCCGAAGTCGGGTCGTGGGCGGGCAACGATGAGTTTGACGAGCGAAGGCAGCGCGGCGCAGCCAGCAGCGATAACCAGGAGCGCCAGGTCATCTGCGGGTCGCTTCCAGCGACGCAGCAGAAGCAGGGCGATCGACAGCGGCGCCAGCAGCGCAAATGAGCCGGCGTTCGAGACGACCCCCGCAATTCGCGTCAGGGTCGAGTTGCCGTGGGTGGCGATCGCCTGCATCGTCGCGGTGTCGAAGCCCGGTGCCCAGGCCTTCACTGCGATGCCCAGCGCCGCAGTGATGATCGCAAGTCCAACGAAGATCGCCAGGACGTGCAGCCCGAAGCCGACGAACGCCGACGGCTTACGGTTCGTCGTGCTCAACGCTCAGCGGCGCCAGCACCTGCAGCGCTGATGGCACGACCTCGAACGTTCCGGGGATCTTGCCCGCGACTTCGCCGTCGAGGGTGACGTCCATCGGCTTTCGCGGCGTGACCGTGATCTGTGAGACCGCGAGCATTCGGAAGCCTCGAATCCGCCGATGGAGGCCGATCGCCGGATAAAGGGCCGAGCGCAACAGCCGGCGGATCGGCAGGTGCTCGATCATCATGACGTGCAGCATCTGGTCCTCCGGGTTGGCAGTTGGAATCCGAAGATCGAGAAAGCCACCGAAGACGGGCGCGTTGACAATGGACAGGTGGACAAGGCGCAGCCGCTCGAGTCCGCCGGAATGCCGGATCTCGCATTCAAAGACGGGCCGTTCGCGTAAGGCAAGCGCCGCCGCCACGGCGTAGGTGAGGCGGCCGAGCCGTTCACGCAGGTCGGCACGGGTGGCAAAGCGGGCAAATTCAACGTTGAGCCCGGTTGCCGCCGCGTGAACAAAGTGTCGTGGCGGTTCGGAATCGGTGATCAGCCTGCCGGCGTCCACCATCCGAACTGGGCCGCGAGCCAGCAGGCGAACCGCCGCGTCGATGTGCATCGGGATGTCGATCGATCGGGCGAAGTCGTTCGAGGTCCCGAGCGGCAGAATGCCAAGGGTCGCATGAGTGCCGACCAGCAGGTTGGCGACGGCCCCAACCGTTCCATCGCCACCAGCCGCCACGACGATTGGCGCAGGTTCGCCGTTGCTCGGAAGCAGGCTCGGCAATTGCGCCAGACGATCGACGGTCAATTCATGCTCGATCGTCAGCCCGTGTTGCCGCATCGCCACCCGCGCGCGCGGGAGCTTCGCTACGCGGGCGGCATTCGGGCTCGTGACAAGGATCAACCGGTTGGTCCTCGGACGTAGACGCTCAGGAACCGGCGCCAGGCTCTCCCACCAGCGCCGGCCCGCTGCCTCGATGGCGCCGCTCGCGAGGCCGGTCCCGGTGCCAATCAGGGCGCCGACGAGAACGTCAAGCGGATAGTGCACCCGCAAATGCACGCGCGAGTAGGCGACGGCCGTCGCCAGAGGGAGGACCGCCGGCAGCAACCGCGCGTCCTCCAGCGCGATACCGGCGGTGAAGGCGAATGCCGACGCCGAATGGCCCGATGGAAACGAAAAGCTCACCGGCATCCGTACGTGGAGCGGTCGATCGCTTCCTCGAAGCCGGGGACGATCCCGACGCGCCAGGTACTTGAGCGGCAGGTTGACCAGCGTGGACGTGACGCTGATGGCGAGGATGCCGCGAACCGCCGCCCGGCGCCCGCGACGGCCGCCGAACAGCGCCATCAATGACGCGATGCCCAGCCAGAGCAGGGATCGATTGGCCGTGTTGCTCAGACGCTTGAGAAGCAGGTCCGGCAGTCGGCGCTCGCGGCGCGTCAGTCGCTGGAATAATTTCCGATCGAAGGCATCGAGCGCGGCCAGGGCTCGGATCACGTGCAGACCCAGCTGCGCGTTGTCCCCCTGGTGACCCATCCACACCACCGGGTCGTCGGCTTCACGAGTAAAACCCTCCCCGCTTCGGCGAGGGTCGCGGAGGGGGTCGTCGGCGCAGCCGCCTCGACCACCTCGCGAGGATCGGTGGGCTGGATTGGCGTCCCAACGGCAAGCAGCTCGCCAACGGTCACGAATTGATAGCCCCGCTGTTCGAGCGCCGGCACGATCAATCGCAGAGCTTGACCGGTTGCCGGGGCATTCGCGCCTCCTTGCAGGTGCATGATCACGATCGACCCGGGCTTGACCTGGGAGAGCACCGTCCAGGCTATCTGCGCTGGGTAAGGATTGAACGCATCGATGGAATTGACGGTCCATTCGATCGGAATCAACCGGGCCGCATGAACAAGATCGAGCGCGCGACGGTCATAGCAGCCGCCGGGGAAGCGGAAGTAGCGAGGCGTGATCCCGGTGACCCAGACGATCGCGCGCTGCGCCATCTGGATCTGCTGGGCCTGGGCCGATCGCGAGACCGATCCGAGCTGGTAGCAGGGGAGATGGAAGGCGGGATGCGAGTAGCTGTGATTGCCGATTTCGAAGTTTGGATCGCCCGCGATCTGGCGGGCAATGCTCGGGTACGTCTCTGCCCACATTCCTGTCATGAACATCGTGGCGTGGACATGCTGTGTTCGAAGGTAGCTCAGGGCATCGCTATCGAACCAGGAGGTGCCGGCGTTGACGTCGGCCTCCATCGAGGGCGTCATGTCGAGGTCGAAGGTCAAGGCGACCACCGGTCGCGAGACGGTCGCCCCGAGGACGACACGGGGGATCGGGTTGTCCGCAGCGACGGCTAACACGACGTGCGGCAGATGGGCCGTCAGTTTTGTCGACGCACGCAGCCGGGCGGCCGCGGCGGGAGTGAACGATGCGCCATGCGGCCGCAACGTGCCATTCGGTTGCACGGCGATCGCCGCCACCAGCAATCCGGCTGCGGCGACGATCAACAGACCTCGCCTCATCTCCTCAGTTCAGGCTACATCGACCGTCTCATACCCTCCCCCTCTGGCGGAGTGAAGGATGGGGGCGCTTAGTCTCCCCCAGGCGCGATTGCGGCAACCAGGGCTAGGTCTCCGGGGCGGACGGATTTGGGATCGAATTTGCGCACGTTCGCCGCCATCTTCGTCAGCGCCTCAGCCATCGACATCGGGGGCGGCGCATCCTTCTTCCGCGACGGCGGCACGAAGCGCACGGGATTGATCCGTGCGACCACGACCGCCCGCAGGTACGGGCTCTTCATGCCCATCTCCTGCATCGCCTTCACATGCGCGGCAACCCGATCGTCGATGTCCATGATGCGGACGGCCCATTGCTCTCGCTGGCGAAGGCCGGCCGGCAGCGTGCCATCGAGGAATCGGTCGACCTTGTTGAGCACCGATTGATATGACGAACCCGCGAAGCGGGAGCGTTGCTCGTAGGCGAAGCCAAGCGTGAGAAAAACGGGCGATTCGAAGGTCACGGCGTGGTCGGTCTCTTTCGAGCGCGGGGATTCCTTCGCCAGCTGCCTCGCCATCCGGATCACCTCGAGTGAGCGATCGCGCAGATTGTGTGCCTTTTCGGTATTGAGCGCGAGGATCCGAAAGGCGATCTTGTCGTCCGGCACCAGCAGCGCGGTGACCGAGCGCATTCCAAGCCGGCGGGCAGCTTCCAGTCGATGCCGGCCGTTCGGCGACCAGAAGCCGTCTTTCGACGGCACCGCGATCACCGGGTCGAGGAACAACCCGGCCGCGCCAATCGCATCGGCGAGCCGGATCGCATGCGTCCGAGAAAGATCCCGCTGAAACGGGGTGGCGACGACTTTCTTGATTGGCAGCGAGGCGAGCACCAGCGGCTCGCCGGCGAACGGGTCGCGATAAGCGCCGACCACCGCGCCACCCTGCTTTTGCACTTGCGCGATCAGGCCGGAAATTGCCTCGTTGCCGTCAGGCGGGAGGATACTCTCGCGCGGCTCGGGCCCTCGGGGGCCGGCAGGCCGGCCGGATCGGGCGGTTCGCCGCGCCGGCTTTGTCGGGGCCTTCTTCTTCGCGGCTGCCATAGCTGAAAGCCTACGATCCGCCGCCGACGGCCACCGCTTGCCAGTTTGTGCCGTATTGCAGAACGAGGCCGTCGTCGTCAACCTCGAGGTCGGCGCTGAAGGCCCCTGACCGATACCGATAGCGCCGCCGGCCTAGCCGTTCGTACGACTGCACCAGCGGCTCGACCATCAGCGACGGAAAACGGACCCAGGCCGCGGTCGCTTCGCGCGGCCCTCCGGCATCCAACGAGAGGCGGCGAATCGGGAGCGTGTTCGTGGCTGGGGTCCACTCCAGGTCGACGTCGACGCAGTCGTGTAATGCCGGCATCGCCCTCCCATCGCACACCCATTGACCGGATGGTGTCCGCGTCAGGGAGACGCTGCGTCGCGTTCCGTTCTCCACTTCG
The DNA here is from genome assembly GCA_005880395.1 of Chloroflexota bacterium. GTDB lineage: Bacteria > Chloroflexota > Dormibacteria > CF-121 > CF-121 > CF-13. The sequence goes on along the minus strand of VBHQ01000006.1, from coordinate 21,258 downwards.
ATCATGGCGTCGAGCGTGCGCCAGCCGCCGTCGACGTGGACGAAATAGCGAGCGACGTACGAAGTGCCGGCCGCTGCCTGGATGATGATCCCGGCGAGTTCGAAGCCGCCTTCTGACTCCGTCATAATCATGCGCTCCAAACTTGGCGATGCGAGGCCCTGCCAGAGCACGAAGCGACGGTTCGGCACCCAGCGATTATCGGTAAAATCATCCGGTCGGGCAGATACCGAAGTGGTTAAACGGGACTGACTGTAGATCAGTTGGCCTAGCGCCTTCGGGGGTTCGAATCCTCCTCTGCCCATTGCCGAGCCCACATAGCTCAGATGGTAGAGCGTCGCCTTGGTAAGGCGAAGGTCTCCAGTTCAATCCTGGATGTGGGCTCACTCCCCAAGCCTGCGCGGCTGAGGCCGCTAGACGAGCGGCCGCCCCCTCCTGACTCGGCTTGATCGCTCCGTGAACGGTTTCCCCCGATCGGTGCCACTGCGGTGATCTCGCAGCCGCTTTAGTTCTCGCCGGATGGCGATCTCGGCGACCTTCGACATCGTCAGTTGCTCCGGCGGGCCAGAGAGGGCGACGACGGCATTGCGCATTTCGTTCAGGAGTTCTGACGGAAGGTGAAACGTAGCCCGGGCTCGGACCACGGCCGAGCGTCGCTCGAGTCTGGGCCCCTTCCTCCAGGGCTGGCGAAGCTCGCGGGCCGCCGAGCCTTTTTTGGCCGCCATATGTCCAAGACTAGCAGCCGCGAGGCCAAAAACGCCACCGTTGACATAAATGGCAGCATTGATTTACGATCGCCCTTGATAGGGGAGTCGCCGCGGCGGCAGTTGGTCCAGGGGTACCCATGGCGATACCGATTCCGGATAAGCGACAGGACGGCATTCGGCTCCACGGCGAGCCGGAAGACTCGAGCGATCTCGAGGAGGCTTGCCACTGGCGGAATACTTATAAAGAGCTCGCGTTCGGGTTCGCCGGCATCGCCGCCTCAGAGACTGGGACCCGCCGCCGCGGGAGAAATCTCCAGGTACGAAGGCTGCAGGACCGACTGGGCTTCTGGGAGCGGCGCTGCCGCGAGCTAACCCGCTGACTGCGCCTTCGAGAAGAGCCGATCCGATTTGAGGAAGAGCCCGCTGATTCGAAACAGGAAATAGAGCCCGGTCGACACCACCGCCCAGGCAACCATCGCGCCGGCGAGCGCCACCAAAGGATTCCTGGTCAGCAGCAGGATGGCCGTCAGGGCAAACGCCGCCATCGCGATCGCTCCCAGTGCGCCGCCGCTGGCGTCTGACCAGGCCTTGGAGAGCCCTTCCTTCTTCTCGATCAGCGTCAGGCTGGCCGGGAGGATCGCGGGAAAGGCGAGAAACAAACCGCCAACTTTGGGGCCCGCGAGGCTGCCGATGCCCGCCGCCACCAGTGCGACGAGCGCGCCGAATCCAAGGCGAACCCCCATCTCGGTGGGCTTGACCCTGGTGGCCTTCGCCCAGTCGAAGCCCACCGGCTCCATGTCGTCCTTCTGGAGCAGCCGTCCCTGCATCGCTATCGGCCGACCGCGAGGTAGACCCCGCCCGCGACCAGGAACCAGGCGATCCAGGCGAGCACCGACCCGGCCAGCGCATGCAGCCGCTCGACCAGCACGAGCGAGACCAGGCAATAGGCAAGCATGCCGGCGCTGCCGATCAGCATGCCCTCGGCATACGGAACCGTCGCCTTTGCCCCTTTGCTGAGCACGGTGATCGCCAGGCTCGCCAGCGCAACGGATGGGGCCGCGGCAAACAGCCCAGCAAACCTCTTGGGGCGGGCGGCCTCGCCGATCACTGAAAACCCAAGCACGGCGAGCCCGCCGATCACGGCCTTGACAGCGAACACGACAATAGGCACGCTACAATACTAGTATCATATTTAGCGTAGCCACCGATGTCCAGTAGAGCTTGCTGAAAGCGGGCCCAGGGAGGTTGAATCGATGCCAGCCGGCGCGAGTCCAAAACGAGAACGGCAGTACAAGCACATCAAGCAGAGCGCCAAGAAATCCGGAAGGTATGGAGGGCGCGCTGAGGAAGTCGCGGCACGCACCGTCAACAAGATTCGGGCGGAGAAGGGCGAGACGAAGTCCCAGCGCCGGAAGAAGTCGTCCGGTCGATCGAGCTCCAGTCGCACGCGTTCCAGCTCTCGGGGATCCGCCTCGAGTCGGTCTCGCAGCGGCCGGTCGAGCGCGAGCCGATCACGGTCGACGTCGTCGAGCAAGTCGCGGTCGTCCCGGACTCGATCCAGCTCCGGTGGCGGGGCTCGCCGCTCCTCGACCTCCAGGCGCTCTTCCTCCACCACGCGTCGGACGTCGGGAACGCGCCGGAGCTCGAGCAGCCGGCGCGGCTTTGCCGGGATGACCGATCAGCGGCAGCGTCAGATTGCCGCCGAAGGTGGGCGCGCAGCCCACGAGCAGGGAACGGCGCACGAGTTCAGCACGTCCGAGGCGCGCCAGGCCGGACAGAAGGGCGGCGAGGCGGTCAGCCGCGATCGCAGTCACATGGCGGCCATCGGCCGTCGGGGAGGCGAGCGCTAGGACAGATCTCCCCCTCTGGGGACGGGCGTGACACGCTGACCGGTCGGCTTTAGACTCGGGGGATGGCGACGACCATCGAGCGACCGGCCGCGGCCAGTCCGCTCGTCGAGGTTCCGGAGACCTTCAACGTTGCCGACTACCTGGTCGACCGGCACGTTCGCGAGGGTCGGGGCGCCCGAAGCGCAATTCTTTGCGGCGACGAGAGCATCACCTACGCGCAGGTGGCCGAGCGCTCGAACCGTGTCGCGAATGCGCTGGAAGCGATTGGGCTTCGGCGCGAGGAACGCATCATGCTGCTGCTGCTCGACACGCCGGCGTTCGTCTATAGCTTCTTCGGCGCCCAGAAGCTGGGCGCGGTGCCAATCCCGACCAACACGCTGCTCAAGAGCCAGGACTACCGCTACATGCTCAACGACTCGCGCGCACGGATGGTCATCGTCAGCGAGCCCCTGCTACCACAGCTGGCGGCGATTCCGCGCCGCGAGCTGCCTTACCTCGAGCACATCATCGTCGACGGCCAGGCGGACGGGGGGACCAGCGGGTTCGAGCAGCTGCTCACCGCCGCGCCCACCTTCGAGATCGCCGTCACGAGCAAAGACGACGCGGCGTTCTGGCTCTACTCGTCAGGGACGACCGGTTTTCCCAAAGGCGCCGTCCACCTCCATCACGACATCGTCCACACGGTCGTCTGCTACGCGCAGGGCATCCTCGGGATGACCGCGGCCGACCGGACGTTTTCTGTCGCCAAGCTCTTTTTCGCCTACGGTCTTGGCAACGCGCTCACCTTTCCATTTGCCATCGGCGCGACGACGATTCTCTGGCCGGGCCCGCCAACGGCGCCCAACGTCTACGCGCAGATCGAGCGCTTCAAGCCGAGCTTGTTCTTCTCTGTCCCGACGAACTACGGCCAGCTGCTCGCGCATCGTCGCGAGGGCGCCGACTTTGAATTCTCCATATCTTTATTTCCAATCGTCCAACCCGTGCTCGTCCCGGCTCGGCCGGCGAGCTGGTCCCGGGCTACGAAGCACGGATCGTCGACGATGCGGGCATCGACGTCGCCGATGGCACCGTGGGCAACCTCCTGATCAAGGGCGACAGCACCTGCGCCTACTACTGGAACAAGCACGAACGCTCCAAGGACACGATCCAGGGCCAGTGGATCCGCACCGGCGACAAGTTCTATCGCGACCCCGACGGCTTCTACTGGTATGCCGGCCGCGCCGATGACATGCTGAAAGTGGGCGGGATCTGGGTCAGCCCGGTGGAGATCGAGAACACGCTCGTCGAACACCCGGCTGTACAAGAAGCGGGGGTTGTGGGACGGCGCGATGCCGACACCCTGGAAAAGCCGATGGCCTATGTCGTGCTCGCGAAAGATTACGTTCCCTCGGCCGAGCTCGCCAAAGAGCTTCAGGATTTCGTGCGATCGAAGATCGCCGAATACAAGCGACCGCGCTGGATCGAGTTCACCGAGGCGCTCCCCAAGACGGCGACGGGCAAAACGCAGCGCTTTAAGCTGCGCGCGAGCGCGAATTCAGAGACGGTCTAACAGGCCGTAGTACCAGCCCGCCGGCCGCAGAAACCACGGCCGCTCCGAGTACAAGGGAATCGTCGGGAAGGGCCGTTGCCAGCACGCCGGCAGTTCGCCTCCCGCGATCCAATCGGCCGCGAGTTGGCCGAAATACGTCGACATCGCGACCCCGGTGCCGCAGTAACCCATCGCGTAGGTGATGCCTTTGATCCGGCCGATGTGGGGCAAACGGTCAAAGGTGAACCCGACATCGCCGCTCCAGGCGCGCTCAACGCGCAGACCGGTCAGCTGCGGATGGACTCCGACCATCGCGGCATACAACCAGTCCCTCGCCCTCCAGAGTGTCGTCGGCGCAAAGCTGGCCCGTCCGCCGAACAACATCCGGTTGTCCGGGCTGATCCGCCAGTAGTAGAGAAAGTTCTTCGTGTCGAACAGCATGCGGCGCCTCGGGATCGTCTGGTTGGCGAGGTCGGCGCGCATCGGCTCGGTCGCGATCATGTAGCTGCCCAGTGGGATGATCCGCCGCCGGACCTGTGGCAGGATGCCATCGGTATAGCCGTTCGTGGCGAGTAGCACGTCGCGGCACGCGATCTTCGCGCCGGCGGTCTCGACCGTGAAGCCGCCACGGCGACGGCGCTCGACGGCCGTGGCGGCGATGCCGCCATAGAGATGCGCGGCACGATCGCGGGCGAGCCGAGTAAGGCCCGCCATGTATTTCGCCGGATGCAGGCCGCCGCTCTTCTCGACGAGCAGCGCGCCATGGTACGCCGTCGAGCCAACTTCGGAGTGAAGCTCGGCATCGTCGATGAGCCGGACATCCAGCTTGAACACATCGCGCAGGACCGTCGCTTCCTCGCCCAGGCCCTTCATGTGGCCGGCTCGGTACGCGAGCGACAGGTGCCCCGAGCGTTCGTACTCACAATCAATCCGTTGCTCGGTGATCGTGTGCTCGACGAGGTCGAACGCGTCAATGGACGACCGATACAGTTCCGCGCCGCGGTCGCCATATCGCTCGATGAGCGTTTGGAGGCCGACCTTGAATCCGTGATGGACCATGCCGCCATTGCGGCTGCTCGCGCCCCAACCGAGCTCGTGTTTCTCCAGCAAGGCGACCGCTCGTCCGCGCCACGCCAGGCGCGCGGCGGCCATCATCCCGGTGTAGCCGCCACCGATGATCACGACATCGGCTTCGGTCGGAAGGGCCGCGGGCCCCGGCCGCAGCGGCGGCGCCTGGTCCCACCAGTAGGGCGCTTCTCGATACGTTTCGGCGAGCGGCGCTGGTGGCTTCAGGTTCGAGCGGCGATCGGCAGCCGGCTCCGACTGACCGCTTCGATCCGGCCGGCGGCCTGGACCGTTCCAGGGGCGGCCTGCAGCCGGCGCGAGACCAGCGCGAGTCTGGCGGCCAAGGCCTCGTCGGTCAGCAACCGCTCGATCGAGCCGAGCAGCTGCCGGTCGTCACATTGATACGCATCGAGCCGCAAGCCAAAACCTGTTTCCTGCACGCGCTGCGCGTTATCGTGCTGGTCCCAAAAGAGCGGCAGGACGACCATCGGCTTCCCGAAGTGCATGCTCTCGGTGACCGTGTTATTGCCGCCATGCGTGATCACCAGGTCGACCAGTGGCAGGATCGACGTTTGCGGCAAGAATTCCTCGCCGTACATGTTGTCGGCGAGCCTCAGCTCGTGGTGCTGCGGCCCCATGCTGACGACCACCCGGTAGTCGGTCCGACCGAGGATGTCGATCAGCCGGGTCATCAGCCGGGTATCGGCCGAGCCGAGGCTGCCCAGGCTGAGATAGATCAATTTCCTTCCCGACGTCTCTCTCCCCCTGTGGGGGAGGGTCGGGGTGGGGGCCTGGAGCCTGTCCGGTAGCGCAAACTCCGGATCCGTGCGCCGCACGCACGACTCCAGCTGCTGCCAGGTCTCATTCAGCCGCCGTTCGCGCGGATAGTCCAGTTCGTCCGGATAGACATAGAGGTTGAGAAAGGGGGACGCATACATGAACTCACCGCCAGGCAGCGGCGGGCATCCCATGTCACGGCAGAACTGGTCGAAGTCGCGATGCAGTTCCGCGTGCGCGTCGGCATAGGCGCGGCGAAACCGGTCCCAGTCTGAGCGATCGTTCATCGGCAGCCCGGAAAGAACCGGTGGCAGCGATGAATCCGCGACCTCGAGGGGATTGCAGGAGACGATCCGAACCCACGGTCGTCCGGCCGTCAGGACCGCCGGAAAAGCGACGACGTTGTCCTGCACGATCACATCGGGCCGGACGTCTTCGAAGATTTCCTCGAGGCGAGAATTCACGAACCTCGAGCCGTCGATCAGCTCCCCCCAGATCGGCCGCGTGAGCGTCTCGATCTGCTCGATGGTCGACTTGCGAAACTCGGGAGCCGTCTCGCGGATAAAGTCTTTCCAGAATTGTCCCGGCGCTTCCTGAACCTCGAGCTTCGGCTTGAGCCGCATCAGCTGCTCCTCGAAGCCCTTGGCCGCCAGCGTCCCCTGGAACGATTCTTCAATGACGAAGATCACGCGAGCGCCGCGGCGCTGCAGCTCGGCGCCAATCCCGACACAGTTGTTCGTCGGGCCATAGGCGCCCTCAGGAAAAAAGACGACGGTCGGTTGCGTCCCCTCGATCTCTAAAGATTAGGCGCTCGATCCGGTCCCGGTTCGAAGCGCTGCCGGCGCCTCTTTGGACGGGTGGACTACCGCCGATGGCGCCGTGCCCAGCGTATAGACGTTGTAGGCGTGGCGGATCACCGGCTGGGCGACGTTGCGGACCGGGATGCCCGCGGGCGTCCGGCCTTTCTCCGTGCCGTGATGGGCGTGACCGTGAAAGACCAGGTCGGCTCCGGCATTGTCGATCGCCTGCGCCAGCAGGTAGCTGCCCAGGAACGGATAAATCTCGAGCCGCTCGCCCTCGAGGGTGGTCTCGATTGGCGAGTAGTGCAGCAGCGCGACGCGAAAGTCAGCCCGCAGGCTGTTGAGCGCCTGCTCCAGGCGGTCGGCGAGCATCTTGGTATGGCCGACGAAGGCCTTCATCTCGGGCTCTCCGAAGTCGGTCCCGTGCGCCCCGCGGAAACCGCCGCCGAAGCCCTTGGTGCCGGCGACACCGACGGTCCTGCCGTTTATCTCGAGCGTCACGGCCTCGCCTTCCAGCACGGTGACGCCGGCGTCCTCGAGCACGCGACGGACGTCGTCTTCCATGTTTGATTGGTAATCGTGATTGCCGAGTACGGCGACGACCGGCAACCGCGCGCGTCGCAGATCGTCCGCGAGCACGCTGATCTCGTCCGTTCCGCCGCACCGGGTCAGGTCGCCGGCGAGTAAGAGCAGATCGGCCCGCTCGGGCAGACGGTCCAGGCTCGGCCGCAGGATATCCGTCGAGCCGGCACCGTAATGCAGGTCGCCGACTGCCGCGATGCGGATCACGAGACTGGCTCCTCGTCATCGGGCTCGCCGGACGGAACAACCGTCGTCTCGTTGACGATCTGGTAGTCGGGCAGCAGCTCGCGGGCGACTTCCGTGATCCGGTCGCGGATTTGTGGCGTCGCCACGTTGCCGCCCAGCAAAACGCGACCTTCCTGGACTTCCACCTTGAGGTCCTGCTCGGCGACGCGCGGATCATGGATCAAGCGTTCTCGAATGTGCTCCGGCACGTAATCCGGCCGTTTGCTCATCCCGTGCAGACCTCCTCATAGAGCCGCCGGATTACCCAGTTCGGGATCAAGATGTCCATCGACTGCGCGTAAATCAGCAGCGCCAGCACGCGACGGGCGCCCAGGCGAGCGCGGTGCAGCAGGTACTCCCATTCGAGCTGGGCGCGGCCCAGGATCGCCAGCGCGTCGAACCAGTGGCGCGACGTCTCCTCGCGGTGCACGATCGCTTTGATCACGATCTGGTCCTCCGGGCTGGGGATGCGGACCGCGAGGCCGTCGTACTCCCGGATCACCGATCGCTGCTCCATCTCCTCGTCGAGATAGATGCCGCCGGTGACCATGAAGATGATGTCGAGCATGACGCCGTCCTTGAACGCTTTGTAGATCCAGACCGGGTCGGTTTCCTCGCTGCGAAACCCGGCGTGCTCCAGCGCGCCTAGCACCTGACGAGCGTCGTCGGGGCGAACCAGGAAGTCGATGTCGTGCGTCCAGCGTGGCCGCCCGACCAGGGACGAGGCCAGCCCGCCGAGCACCAGGAACCTGAACCCAGCATCCTCGACGGTCTTGACGGCGTCACGTAGGACGCGGTTGAAGACGGCATCCGAGGCGGCGTCGCCGACGCGCAGGATGTCATGTTTGCCGATAGTCCAATTGTAAGATCAACCCTGATCGGACGACCACAGATAGGCGGCGGACTGCCCCGCCGCGTAGATAAAGGCGATCACAGCAAGGGCCCCGCGGAGAAACCAGACGACGTCGGGTGTGGCGATCACGATCATGACGGCTGCAAGCAGCCCGCCACCGATCGGAATCAGCCAGCGCCGCTGAGCCGGGGCCTGCTCGAATGCATGCTGCCGATGACCGACGACGAGCGGCGGGATATCGAGACGCACTTAAAAGAGCACTTCCGTCTCAGCCTGGCGATCCAGGTGAAGGCCGCGCACGTCCTGTACGGGCATTTGCGAGTGCCCCGCTTCCAGAAGAGCTTCATGGTCAAAGCGGAGCGGCTGATCGCGGATCCCTTCTTCTTCTACTTCTTCGGCTACATGGACCTGAAGACGATGGCCTTTCGGACCCCGGTGTTCTTCGTGCCCTCCGAGGTCGTCCATCGCGACGCTGTTCACCGCCGCAAGGGCGATCTCCTCTACTACAACCTCGTCGCCAGCATGGACCCGCGCTCGCACGATCGCTGGCGGGCCTATGCCTGCGATCCAGCCGAGCTCGCGGATCGGATCGTGAGATTTCTGCGCGAGCAGGCGCGGGCCACGCGGATCACCCAAGGCGCGAACCTGGCCTCCGTCCTCGCCGACCCCGGAACGTTGTTTGTGACCCGCGCCGCCTGAGCGAACTCGCGTTCAGCCTTGACCTGCCAGAGCGTGAATCTCTAGACTGGCATCTCCCGATTCTTGAGTTTGTCGATCCAGATACTCAACTTATGGCAACACACGCGACCGACCTACCCGTTTTCGACCGGACCGCCCGCAAAACCCATCAATGGGCCATGGTGGTCCTGGTCCTCGCCGGCCTGGTATTCGGCGGCGCAACTGGCGCCATCCTGCTCGCGGTCGCGGGTGCCATCATGCTCGTCGGTCGGTTCTGGTGGCCCGCGGACGTGGTCCGCCAGCTGGTCTGGCGTGCGCTCGAGCCCGCCGGGCTGCTCAAGCGCGATGACGTCCACGAGGACCACGAAACGCGCCGAATCGCCCGCGTGATCGGCGGCGCGGTCTGGCTGGTCGCGGCCGCTTCCATCCTGCTCGGGAATGCCGTACTTGCCTGGATCCTGACGCTCCCGATAGCGGCCATGGTCGTCCTCGACGCCAGCCTCGACTTCTGCACCCTGTGTTTTCTGGTCGCCCAGCTGGACCGTCGTCGGATCTTGCCTCCGGCGTGATGGCGATCCTCGACCGGCTGCTCCTGCTGGTTATTCTCGGGCTCGTCTTCGCCGTGGCGATCACGGCGATCAGGGTCTGGCTGCGCCGTCGTCACGCGAACTTGCGCCGAGCGAGCACGAACGCACTGTGGCCGGCGCTCGATGAATCGCCGGACGGACGCCCTGGACTGGTCGTCTTCTCGACGCCATCCTGTGTCGCCTGCCGGACCGCGCAGGAGCCGGCGGTCCAGGCCGTCAGCGCGCACTTTGGCAGCGCGCTTCGAGTCGTCCATGTCGACATCGGAGAACGCCCCGGTGTGGCGCGGGAATTCAAGATCTTGACCGCGCCAAGCACCGTCGTGCTTGGCCGGGACGGCCGGGTCAACGCGATCAACCAGGGGTTCGCCGGCGCCCACGTGCTCCGCGCCCAGCTCACGGCCGCCGGCGCCGGGCAAGCGTCGCAGCCGTCGCCACAGCCGCCAGCTGGACCAGCTCCCGCGGCACGGCTGTCGGCCTTCCGTCGCTGAGCCGCACCCACACCCATTCGGTGAGAACCTCGGCGAAGAGTTCGCCGTCCTCCGCCCGCCGGATCGTGGTTCGACGGACGCCGCGCGCACCCCTCACGAGCTCCACCTGCACGGTGACCTCCACCTCGTCGCCGTAGGCCGCCGGCCGGTGGTAGGTGATCTCGGTTCGGCGGATCACCCAACCGCCGCCGTGCTCCTCGGACCAGGCGCGGCCGTATCCGGCGGCCTCCGCGTGGGCGGTGGCGACCTCTTCGGCCCAGCTGAGATACACGGCGTTGTTCACGTGGCCGCGGCTGTCCAGCTCGTAGCCGCGAACCGGCCAGCGCAGGCTGAAACGCAGCGGGTCCGCGTGTCCTTGGCCGTCGTCCACTCCCATAGTTTCGCCTGATGTGCCTGGCGATAGAAGCCTGGGCGCAAGCAAGGCGCTGTAACGCACGTTCCACTGGCATGAGCCGAAAGCGGGCGGATGGCGTCGAAGGCGTGTTGCGCAAGGCGGACGCTGCGCTTGACGACTGGTTCCGGCAGAGCCGGATAACCACCCATCAGGCGTCGGTCGCCTTCGGCCGATTCCTCGAGCGGACGAAACGCCAGAGCGCGGGCGTCCTCCGCGATCGTGTCGACGGGCTGCAGGCCGGCCTGGAAAAACTCAGCGCTGGGCTCGAGCACGTCGAGCGGCCAGGCAAACGATCGAGCAAGGCGCCTACGGCGGCGCCGAGCAAGGCACCCAGGGCGGCGTCGGGCAAGGCACCCAGGGGGGCGTCGGGCAAGCGCGCCGTCGCGCGTAAGACGAAGAAAGCCGCGTAGGCCTCCGCCGGCGCGCAAGGCAACGAAAGCCGCGTAGGCTCCGGCCCGAGCGACCGACTGCTAGACTCGCCGACGCTTTGACCGCGCTCAGTCTCGATGGAGCCTGGGAGTTCATCCCTGACCCGGGCGGCGCATATCGCGTCGAGACCCTGCCCCCAGGCGTACCGATCGTGGTTCCGGGCTCGTGGGAGGCGCAACGGCCCGAGCGCACCGGCATCGTCCGCGCCTGGTACCGGCGGCGAGTCGCGGTCCCCGCGTCCTGGGCGGATGACACGATCGTCCTGCGCTTCGGGGCCGTCATGCACCGCGCCGAGGTCTGGCTCGACGGCACGCGGATCGGTGAGCACGAGGGTGGATTCACGCCGTTCGTCTTCGATGTCACCAAGCTCGCCAGGCCTGGCAGCGAGTACGACCTGGTCGTTCGGGTCGTCAATCCACTCAACGCGCTGCGCGAATACCCGGCGCTACCCACGGATCCAGTCTTGTCCGCCGGCATGGGTGGGACGCCAATGTCCGAAGTGCCGCACGGAAAGCAAACCTGGTACAGCAGCCTCAGCGGTATCTGGCAATCGGTCGAGCTCGAGGGCCTCCCGGATGCCGCGCTCGAGGCGCTCCGGGTTGTCCCGGATCTCGATGAGCAAGCGCTTGCGGTGCATTGGAAGCTGCGGCGCCCCTGCCCTGGCGCGACGCTCGACCTCCGCGTCATCGATCCTGCGGGCGATGAAGCCGCGCGGCGCACGATCGCGATTCAAAACGCTCGTCAGCACGGGCGAGAACAAATTTTCATTCGGCCGGTGCAGCCATGGGGCGTTGGCTCGCCCAACCTGTATCGACTCGAGGCGCAGGTAACCGGCCCGTCCGGGTCGAAGCACGAGCGTTCAGTCCGGCTTGGCTTCCGCCGGATAGAGACACGCGGCGGTCGTCTGCTACTCAACGGCGCGCCGCTGTTGCTTCGAGGAGCGCTCGACCAGGATTGCTATCCGGAGGGTCTGTCGCCGACGGGGGATCGGCGCGCGTTCTACGGCGAGCAATTCATGCTGGCCCGCGAGATGGGCCTCAACCTGATTCGCTGTCACCTCAAGGTGCCGGACCCGGCCTACCTGGATGCCGCCGACGAGGCCGGCGTGCTGCTCTGGTGCGAGCTGCCCAACTGGTCGCGGTTTAGCCCGCGTGCGGCGGCCCTTGGTCGCGCAACCCTCAAGGCGATGGTCGAGACGATGGGGCGTCATCCGTCGATCGTCGTCTGGACGATCATCAACGAGGGCTGGGGGATCCGGATGAACGACGAACCTCGGGACCGGAGCTGGCTGCTGCAGACGTACGACTGGCTCAAGGCGCTCGATCCCACGCGGCTGGTGGTCGACAACTCCTCGTGTGAGAGCGCCGAGAATCCGAACTTCCACCTGGCGACGGATATCGCCGACTTCCACCAGTATTTCTCGATGCCCGACCAGGCGATTGGCTGGCGCAACCTGGTGGCGGACTTCGCCAGACGGCCAGCCTGGTTATGGAGCCCGCACGCCGACGCCCGCCCGCGCGGCGACGAGCCGCTGGTCATGAGCGAGTTCGGCAACTGGGGGCTGCCCGACATTTCAGGACTCGAGATAGATAAGGGCGTTACCCCGTGGTGGCTTGGGACCGGACGCGAGTTCACCCAGCCGGCCGGCGCGCTCGAACGCTTTCGGGATTTCGCCCTCGACCGGATCTGGTCCGGCTGGACCGAGATGGCGGCCGCGACCCAGGCGCGTCAGTTCGAGGCGCTGCAGTACCAGGTTGGGGAGCTCCGACGGCATTCCGAGCTCAGCGGGTACGTGATCACCGAGTTCACCGACGCCTACTGGGAAGCGAACGGGCTGCTCGACCTTGGTCGGCGGCGCAAGACCTTTCATGATCGGCTGCGCGAGATCAACGGTCCCGAGATGCTGATCGCTGACCTGGGGCGCCGCGATGTCTGGGGTGGTGACCGGCTCGGCGCCGATCTGGCAATCTCGTCATTTGCCGGACCGTCCGAGCGGCCCGCGTCGTTGGCCTGGGCGCTGCGCCTCGACGGCGAGGTCGCCGCCTCGGGCAGGCAACCCGTCGAGACCTGGCCGGTCGACGGCGCTGCACCAGCGGGCCGCTTGGAAATCAACCTGCCCGTAGTCGAGCGCGCGGCCCAAGCCGAGCTCGAGATCCGGGCGCTGGCGGTTTCCGGGCGTGTGCGCACGCGAGGAGCGTGGTCGCTTGCGATCCTGCCGGCGCGGCGGCGCAAGACCGCGGCGCCATTGCGCATTGCGGTCGAGGACCCGCTCGGGATCTGCGGATTGAAGCATCGATTGCGCAAGCTCGGGCACGAATTCGCGTCGCTCGATGACGCCGACCTGCTGGTCACGACCGAGCTGACGATCGCGGGCCGCAATCACGCTGACAGTGGCGGCCGGGTGCTGGTCCTGGTCCGTAGTCGAAGCGCCATCGCCGCCGAGGTCGAACTCGAGCGCCCGATCGTCATCCACCCGCGGCGGCTCGCCGACCGAGCCACCGGTGCGCTCAATCCGTCGGGTGGCGACACGGATGCGCCGAGTCCATGGGGTGGCGACTGGGTCAGCGCCTACAGCTGGCTGGACATCTCCCGGCATCCGGACCTGCCCGCGATCAACCCGCTGGACTGGGCCTACCAGGAAGTGATCCCCGATCATGTCCTGGGCGGTTATGAACCGCGGCCGCACGCGGCCGAGGTCAGCGCCGGCATGTTCGTGGGTTGGGTCCACGCGCCTGCGGCCCTGCTCTGGACTTTTCGCCAGGGACGAGGAAGCATTACCGTGACGACCTTCAAATTGGCTCCCGAAGACGGACCGGTGGCCACGGTGCTCCTCGAGGACCTGATCCAGGGCCGGTTGGCCCCGATCCATGGCGGCGAGATCTTCCGGTCCGGCCGATTGCTTCAGACTGAAGGACGATGAATGCATTCTTTGACGAGTTCGCCGTCCGTTGCGCCGAGATTGCTTCGCGGCATCGTGCCCCCATCGACGCGCCGCACTTGAACGCGGCCGTCGCGCGCGAGCTTCTCGAACTCACGCGCGTGGTCGCCCGTGGCAGTGAGCGGCAGTTTGCGCCACTGGCCGCCTTTGTCGCGGGACAGTCGATTGATCGAATGATGCGGGCCAATCCCGCGCTCGAGGATCAGGACATCGTCAACTTCTTGCAGGAGCTCAAGCAGACCCTGCCGCAGCCCGAAGCATTCGGATAATCGCGCGGCCGTTGAAATCGGCGCATCCGAGCGTTTGGCTGTTTCGGACGCCGGCTCAGCCGGTTCTCGATCGTGGCACGACTCTCAGCGGGGGCGGCGTCGCGATCCATCGCCCGTCCTTGCGCTCCAGCGTCCAGCCCTCTTCGTGGACCTTCCGGTGATGTTCGCCGCAAACGAGGCTTAAGTTCTCGAGCTTCGTTGGTCCACCGTCCCCCCAGAACTTCAGGTGGTGCCCGTCGCACCAGGGCGGTGGCCGGTCACACCCCGGAAAAACGCAGTGCCCATCGCGCGCCACCATTGCCCGCCGCATTGAGGGCGGGACCGTCCGGCCGGCATGGGTGATCTCGTGCTCCAGCTCACCGAGGCCCGTGATCCGGATCAGCGCTGCATCGCACGCGAAGCGGCGAACGGTCTCCGCCGGGATCGTCCCGCCCCACTCGAGTTGGCCGGCGGGCGCGCCGACAATCCCGGCCAGGGTGTCGACACTCGCCTTCACGATCAACTGTGGGCGCGCGCTGTTACCGGCGCCGGCGCCCTTGCCCGCGCCGCTGGCATGGCCAGCGCCCGCCCGACGACCGAGCTCGGCGAGCGCGTCATGCGCGCGCTGCCCGGCGCTCCGCTCGTCGCCTTTGCGCGGCTTCATGAAGGGCTCCATCGCCGTGCGCAGGCTCGCCGCTGCCTCGGCCACCAGCTGGCCTTCGATGTGAGCGAGGCCATTGATGGGCTCGCTGATTTGCAGGTAGCGGCGCTGATACGCCCGGTTGCTTTCTGACAGTGCGGCATCGGCATCCACTCGATGCTCAAAGTCCTTCGCTACGGCGACAAACTGTCCCGGATCCATGCTTTCAGCGGCCTTGAGTAAGGTTGCCTCGGCCTTGCGGACGGCCGCCGTCCCGACATGCTTGGCGCTGAAGGCCATCGTGACGGCGTGCTGGTAGCCGATGTCCCCACGAGCGAGCGCCTCTTCCGTCCGCGGCAGCTGATCGAGCTGGCGGGCGACCTCGACGTGCTCGGCTGCCGAGCCGCCGGTGAGCCTGGCTTTATCGCGCAGCCAGGGCACGATCCCCAGCGCCCCATCGGCTTTATAGCCGCCGGACTTATCGAAGCGGCGCGTCGCCTCGGCGCTAAAGGCCTCCGTCCGGTCGATGACCTGGCGGCAGTCGATGACGACGTCGCCCATCGCGCCGCTGGCCCGGCTCGCCAACCAGGCCGGCATCTCGTCCAACGCGGCCTTGATGCGCTCGAGCGGCGGCTGGGTCGACCGGCACATGCGACCATCGTGAGGCAGAGTTACGACAGCTGTCTGTCAAAATCTGACGGCTTTCTTGAAATCGATGCCCCCAGCTGCTCGCCGTCCACTCGAGGTGCCCGCGCCGCTATTCGCGCTCGGGGCGATCGCCTCCGTCCAGGTCGGCGCCACGGTGGCGCGTCATCTGTTCGACGCGCTCGGCGCGACCGGCACCGTCTTTCTTCGGGTCGGGTTTGGCGCGCTGATTCTGCTGGGCATCGCTCGCCCGCTGCGGCCGACGTTGACCCGGCAGCAATGGCAGGCTGTGCTCGCATTTGGCCTGGTCATCGCCGGCATGAACTTCTGCTTCTATCAGGCGATCGCGCGCATCCCGCTCGGCATTGCCGTGACGATCGAATTTCTTGGTCCGCTCGCCGTGGCCATCGCCGGCTCGCGCAAGGCCGTCGACTTCAGCTGGGCGGCGATGGCGGCAATCGGCGTCGCCCTCCTGTCACTCTCGGGCGGCAGCGTCACCCTCATCGGGCTGGCCTTCGCGCTTGCCGCCGCCGGGGGCTGGGCCGCTTACATCGTGCTGAGCCAGCGCGTCGGACGCCTGGTGCCCGGTCCCAATGGCCTGGCGCTCGCGCTCACGGTAGGCGGCATCGCGCTCGCGCCATTCGGCATCGCCGCTGCCGGCGCGCGCCTGCTGAACTTGCCGAGCCTCAGCCTCGGCCTCGTCGTGGCCGTTCTGTCATCGGCGATTCCCTTCTCCCTCGAGTTTGCCGCGTTGCGCCGGCTTTCCCGGCGGCTCTTCGGCATTCTGATGAGCCTCGAGCCGGGAATGGGGGCGGCCGCCGGATTGTTATTCCTTGGCCAGCGGCTGTCCGCCCGCGACCTGGTCGGCATCATCCTCGTGATTGCGGCAAGCGTCGGTGCCACGCTGACGGCCCGCCGGCCCGCGACAACGCTGGATGTATCCTGATGTCGATTTCGGGGCGTAACGAATCGTCGTATTGGCAGGCGACCGCGGGTTGTCTCGCGCCGGAAGGCGCGATCATCGTCAATGGAGGTCACAGGCATGGCAAAGTACGTACTTCTGTATTCCGGCGGCAGCATGGGCGCAACGCAGGCGGACCAGCAAAAGCAAATGCAGGCGTGGGGTAGCTGGTTTGGAAAGCTCGGCAAGTCGCTCGTCGATGGCGGCAACCCGTTCTCGGACAAGGTCAAAACCGTCGCCTCGAACGGGAGTGCGAAGGATGGCGCGGCTGGTCAGCGCGCGACCGGCTACAGCATCGTGGAGGCGAACTCGGTCGACGCTGCTGCCGAGCTCGCCAAGGGCTGCCCGGTGCTGAGCAGCGGCGGGCAGATCACGGTGTACGAAACCTTCAACGCGATGTAACGAGACGCTCCCTCATCCTCCCCTTGGGGGAGGGTGCGGGCGGGCGTTTAGCTGCTCGCCGTCTGCACCTCTCGGTGGATTGTTTCCGCGCGGGCCGAGGCTTTCCCGCGGCCCTCGATCGCCAGGCAGCTGAGCGCCCCTACAGCGAGCACGACGATGGAGACGACCAGGGTGGGGCGGACCGCATTCGTATAGGCCTGATCGAAGACCTGTTTGAAGAGCGACTGGAGGGTGTGGACAATTGCCGGCGGGATCCCGGCTGGTAACTTGACGCCGCCCGACTGGCCGACGCCGACTTTGAATCCGCTGGACGCGGCGTGCGAGAACCCATTGACGAACTGCCCGCGAAATGCCGGTGGAACCTGACCCGACTGTGCGACCGCCTGGTCGTGCAGCTCCGTCGCCAGACGGTTTTGCAACACCGCGCCAATCACCGCGCTCCCGATCGAGCCACCGAGCTGGCGAACGGTATTGAGGACGCCCGAGGCTGCCCCCGCCATCTGCGGCCGGACATCGCGCATCGCCACCGTCGTGAGTGGGGCAAACGTCATCCCCATCCCTACGCCGGCCAGAGCGGCCGGCCCCCAGAACGTCGCCTGGGTCGCGCTCAGCGAGATCAGGTACACAACCAGACCCATGCCAGCCGCGAAGCAGGTCAATCCCAGCATCAACAAGTACTTGCCGCCGAACCGGTCGGAAAGGCGACCCGCAAATGGGGCAACGATCATCGATACCAGCGACATCGGCAGGAAGGTCAGCCCGGCCTTGAGCGCGGAAAACCCAAGCACCGACTGCAAGAAGATCGTCACGGGAAGAAAGAAGCCGAGCATGCCGAAGGCAACCACCGCGCTGACCCAGATCGCGATGCTGAAATTCAGGTTGCGAAAAAGGGACAGCGGTAGCAATGGCTCGCGCTGAAAGCGTTCAAAGAAGATGAAGGCGGCAAAGACGAGCAGGCCGGCAATGATGACTTCCGGAATCGTGATCGGACCCAAGAACGCGCCCCAGTCATAGCGCTGTCCCTCGACCAACCCGAAGACAACGCCGAACAGACCGGCACTCGCGAGGACGACGCCGACGAGGTCCAGTTGATGCCGCCGGCCCGGGCGTAGATCGGGCACGATAAAGATCGCGCCGAGCAACGCGACCACGCCGACCGGCACGTTGACGTAGAAAATCCAGCGCCAATCGACATAGGTCACCAGGAAGCCTCCCAGCGTCGGCCCGGTGACGGCGGCAACGCCGGCGACAGCACCCCAGATGCCAAAAGCGGCGCCGCGGCGTTCGGGCGGAAAGATCATCGTGATGATGCTCAGCGTCTGCGGCGTGAGGATCGCGCCGCCGACGCCCTGGAGGATGCGGGCCGCGATCAGCTGATTGCCATCCTGGGCGACGCCGCAAAGTGCCGACGCGGCCGTGAACAGCACCAGGCCAAGGATGAACAAGCGCCGCTGCCCGACGATGTCCCCCAACCTGCCGCAGGTGATCAGCAAGACGGCGTACACGAGCAGGTAGGCGTTGAGCACCCAGAGGATCTGGTCGAGCGATGAGTGCAAGGCCGAGATGATGCTCGGGATCGCGATGTTCACGATCGTGGTGTCGAGCAGGATCATGAAGAAGCCGAGACTGAGGAAGATCAGCACCAGCCAGGGATTGCGGGCCGTCTGGCCTCGCGTGTTTGCCACTGCCATCAATGCGCCTCCGTCGCGAGCTGTCCCCCGATGAGTCAATCCAGTCTGGCATATCGCGGTGGGCCCAAGATCGGCTGAATTCCACTTGACTTCCGGGCGGTCTGCAGTGTATTCTACTGCGTAGTTAATTAACCGAATGGCAAAACAGGACCAACGCAGCGACCACTTGAGTGCCGTGTTCACCGCCCTCGCCGACCCCACCCGCCGGGCGATTCTTGCCCGGCTATCCCAGGGCGAAGCGATGGTGACCGAGCTGGCGGAGCCGTTCAAGCTCAGCCTGCCGGGCGTCTCGAAACACCTCAAGGTGCTGCAGCGGGCCGGGCTCATCACGCAGGGCCGGAAGGCGCAATGGCGCCCCTGCCGGCTCGAGCCAAGGCGGCTGAAGGAGGCGGCCGACTGGGTCAACGAGTACAAGCGTTTCTGGGAGGAGAGCTTCGACCGACTCGACGATTATTTGGCAGAACTGCAGAAGGAGAGCAAACCATGATCAACACCGGTAACAAGCTCAAGGTGACGACCCCGTCCGACCGCGAGATCGTTCTGACCCGCGAGTTCGACGCGCCGCGGGAATTGGTCTTCAAATAACGAGATCGAGCCGCCGTCGCGGCTCGTGTACACCTTCGAGTTCGAAGGGGCGCCTGGGCACGTCTCGCTGGAGACGATCACGCTCGAGGAGCAGGACGGAAAAACGATTTCGATCGATCACGTGCTGTTCGACACTGCCGAGTCGCGCGACGCGACGATCGCCAGCGGAATGGCGACCGGTGCGGCGGAAACGCTCGATCGCCTCGAGGAGCTGGTTCGGCGTCAGGCCGGGAAGTCACAATGACGAACCGCGTCGGCACAGCGCCCAAAGAAGTCACGATGACGCGGACCCTCGCCGCGCCCCGCGAAACCGTCTTCAATGCCTGGACCGATCCCAAGCAGGTCGCCCGCTGGTGGGGTCCGGCGGACTGGACCAACCCGGTCTGCGAAATCGACGCCCGGCCAGGTGGACGGATCCACATTGTGATGCGCGGCCCCGATCCCTGGGGTGATAACCCGATGGATGGGCAGTTTCAGGAAGTCGTGACGCCTGAGCGCCTCGTTTTCAGGACCAGCGCGATTCCCGACGGCAATGGCCATCCGCAGCTCGAAACGCTCAACACCGTCACGTTCGAAGAGCGCGATGGGCAAACGACGGTGCATGTCACCATCGTCGTCCTGCGGTCGACGCCCGAGGCCGCCCCGGCCCTGGCGGGGATGGAAGAGGGCTGGAAACAGCAGCTCGACAAATTGGCCGCTGACTTGCGGCGCTAGCGTCTACTCGGGACGAAGACTCTCGGTCCAGCGCTTCTCTACATGCGAAAGCCGCCAGTAGAGGAGCGCTGCGGCCCACACGACGATGAAAATCGTGACGACCCCATAGCCGATCTTGTTGAGGTCGAAGGTGGCGATCAGGTTCCAGAAGCCGCCACTCCAGCGGGCCTGGCCGGCGACCACTTGGAGCAACTCGATCGTTCCGATGAAGAGGGCGACCCCCACCGAGAGCCCGGTGATCGTCAGGTTGTAGAAGACTTTTCGGATCGGGTTCGAGAACGCCCAGTGATAGGCCCTCGCCATGAACGCGCCGTCGGCGGTGTCCATCAAGGACATGCCGGCCGCGAACAGGATGGGGAGGGGGAGGATCGCCCAGATTGGCAAGCCCTTGGCGACGAAGCCGCCGGCGAGTGCCAGCAGTGCGACCTCGCTCGCGGTGTCGAAACCGAGCCCGAACATGATGCCCATCGGGTACATCTGCCAGCTGCGCGTGATAAAGCGAAATAAGCGGCGGACGACCGGAAAAATTACCCCGCCGCTGAGCAGTTGCTCTTCGAGGCCCGCGGCATCGTACTCGCCGCGTCGCATCTGGCGAAAGACCCGCAGAATGCCGATCAGGGCGACGAGGTTGATCAGCCCGATCAGGTACAGGAAGCTCCCGGAGACGGTCGTCCCGACCACCCCGCCGACGCTCCTGAAGCTGGCGAGGTTCTGGCTCACGAACTGCGCCGCCTGCCCCAGCGCGATCGCCATCACGAAGACGACGGTCGAGTGGCCGAGCGAGAAAAAGAATCCGACGCCCATCGGCTGCTGCCCTTGCTGAAGAAGCTTGCGAGTCGTGTTGTCGATGGCCGCGATGTGATCGGCGTCGAAGGCATGTCGAAGTCCCAGCGTGTAGGCCAGGATCCCGGCCCCGGCCAGCGCGGGGTACCGCGGCCCCACCAGGAGCACGAGGCCGCCCCAGCCAAGTACATGCAGCAGGCCCACGGCACCAAAGACGCCGGCGAGCCGCTGGCCGGCGGTCGACGGGCTGGCCGGCGATTTCATGGTCGCGTGGTCGAGATGAGCGGCGTTTTCCATGCCCGCGCCTCGAGTATACGGATTATTGCAAGTCGTTCGCAGTTAATCCTGGACCCGTAACCGAAGCGTCACGACGAGGCAGCCAGCTTCGCCTGGCATTTCTCGCACCAGCCGTGCACGATCAGATCGGCGCTGCGCACCGCGAACCGGTGCTCGGTGGTGATGTGGCGGAGAACCTGGGCCAGGTCCTCGCCCTCGATGTGGTTGGCGCTGCCGCACTGGTCGCAGACCAGGTGATAGTGCTCGCCGGGCTCGGCCACCTCAAAGTACTGGCGTTCGGCCAGGCGGCTGGAGCGGATCAATCCGAGGCGCTCGAGGACGCCCAGCGATCGATAGACGGTTGCGGTGTCGATGCGCTGTCCCTGGCGTCGCAGCGCCGCTCCGATCTGCTCGG
>VBHQ01000020.1 GCA_005880395.1 Chloroflexota bacterium | reverse complement strand
CACGGCGCGCTGCGCGACGGCAGGCTGGTCAACGTCCAGGCGCGCCTGCTTGTCGACGGCGGCGCCTACACGTCCACATCGCCCGCCGTGATCGGCAACGCGACGACCTTCGCCGCGGGCCCGTACGAGGTTCCGAACGCACGACTCGTCGGCATCGCGGTGTTCACGAACAATCCGCCCTGCGGCGCGATGCGCGGCTTCGGCGCGGTGCAGGCCTGCTTCGCCTATGAAGCCCAGATGGACAAGCTGGCGGCCGTCCTGGGAATCGACCCGCTTCAACTGCGCATGACGAACGCGCTGCGCACCGGGTCGGTCCTGCCAACCGGCCAGCGCATCGAGGGCAAGGCTCCGGTTCGAGAGTGCCTGCAGCGCCTGGCGGGCCTTCCGCTGCCGCCGGAGGACTCGCCGCTGGATCGCGACCCGATCATGCTGCCCGGCGGCGCCGGAAACGTGGGGCACGGCGAAGCGCTCAAGCGCGGGATCGGCCTCGCCGTTGGATACAAGAACCTGGCCTACAGCGAGGGCTTCGACGACTCGTCCGAGGCCTGGGTTCGGGTGTGGCCGGACCGCGACGGCCGGGGAGCGATGGCGGAGGTCAAAACCGCCGCCGTCGAAGTCGGCCAGGGGCTCGACACGGTCGTCACGCAGATCGTCCAGACCGAGCTCGGCATCGATCGGATCCAGGTCTGCCAACCGGACACGGCGATCGGATCGGCGGGATCGAGTTCGGCCTCGCGGCAGACGATGATGACGGGCGGCGCGGTCCAGCTCGCCTGCCAGGCGGTGCGTGAAGAGATCGAAAAATCCGGCGGGCTCAGCGAGCTGCGCCGTCCGGTCGAAGCGACGCGGGTATATCGTCACCGGCAAACACGCCCGCTCGATGCCAACGGGCAGGGCGATCCGCACGTGAGTTTTGCCTTTGGCGCGGCGCGAGCCGTTGTCGAAGTCGATCAGGACCTCGGCCTGGTCCGCGTCGTGCAGCTCGCCGTCGCGCAGGACGTGGGTCGGGCGATCAATCCACAGAGCGTCCTTGGCCAGATCGAAGGCGGCAGCGCGCAGGGCCTCGGGCTCGCCGTCATGGAGGAAGTCGCCCTGGTTAACGGCCTGGTCAAGAATGCGTCGTTCACGGACTACTTGATTCCAACCATCCTGGACATGCCGCCGGTGATCTCGGAGCTGGTCGAAGAACCCGAGCCCGGGCTTCCCTACGGCGCCAAAGGGGTGGGTGAGCCCTCGACCGTTGTGGTGCCGGCCGCGGTGGTCGCCGCGCTGCGCCAGGCTACCGGCCGCGAGCTGCGACGGGCTCCGGTGAAACCGGACGACCTGGTAGGGCTGTGAGCCAACTGGCGACGGTCTCGACGCATGTTCTGGACCTGGCGCAAGGCAAGCCCGCGGCCGGCGTTCGCGTCACCCTTGGAACGCGCACCTTGACGACGGACGATAACGGCCGCATCGCCGACCTGAGCGGCGGCGGCGTCAACCCGGGGACCTATCGGCTCTTGTTCGAAATCGGCGCCTATTTTCAGAACGCCGGGCATCTGTTCGAGGTCGTCACCTATGAGTTGCGGCTCGACGAAGCGCGCCACTACCATGTGCCGTTATTGATATCGCCGTACTCGTGCACGAGCTATCGTGGCACGTGATATGCGGAAGAATCTGCGACCTCGCACGTGATCACGATTGAAGAGGCGCTCGAGGGCTCGACGCCGCTGGCGCAGAAAGTCCGCGCCCGTGGACCTTTTCGTGATGCCGAGGCGATGATCGCCGCCATGCGGGCGGCGCTGCCGACCTTGAGCCAAGACGAAAAAATCGCGACGCTGAATGCGCATCCCAGGATCGGCGCAGACCCGACGCGTCTCTCGGCCAGATCACTCCGGGAGCAAGGTGCCGATTCGATCCCGGAGCTTGAGCGCCTCAACGCCGAATACGAGCAACGCTTCGGCTTTCGATTCGTCGTCTTCGTCAATCGCCGGACGAAACAGGAAGTTCTTCACGCGCTGCGCGAGCGACTCGCCCGGTCCCGCGAGGAAGAGCTGGACACGGGATTGCAAGCCATCGTCGACATTGCGGAGGACAGGCTTCGGTCGTGAGACCCGGCAACGGCTATCGCCCATGACGTCCGAGATTCGCTACGGCAAGCACAACGTCTCGTTCTATCGCACCCATCCAACGCGTGGCTTGCTGGGCGGCCGGGTCAGCATCGATGTCTTCGGCGACAACTTCATGCCAGCCTATACCGAGGGAGACAACCGGCTGGTCGTGGCGACCGACACGATGAAGAATTTTGTCTACGCGATGGCGCTCGAGTATGCGGGCGCCAGTCACGAGGGCTTCACGGCGTTTCTCGGGCGGCGGTTTCTCGAGACCTACGAGCAGATGCAGTCGCTTCGGCTGGTGCTGCTCGAGACGGCTTTCCGGCAGCACAGCCCCAAGCTGCTGAGCCCGCTCGAGGACGACTATGGTTATGTCGAGCTCGAGATCAATCGCGATGGCCTTCATTCGCTCCGGTGTGGCCGGCGAAATCTTCGCCTGGTCAAGCTCACCGGAAGCGCTTTTCGCGATTTCGCGCGCGACGCATACACGACCTTGCCTGACGTCACCGATCGGCCGTTATTTATCTACCTCGATGTCTACTGGCGCTACCGGCGCGCCGACGATGCGATCGGCGACGGCCCGGCGCGTGTGCCCTCGGAGGCGATTCGCGACTCGGTCATCAAGACCTTCGACGATTTTGTCTCGATGTCGATTCAGCATCTGGTCCACGAGATGGGCCAGCGGTTACTTACGCAGTTCCCCGCGCTCGCCGAAGTCAGCTTCGAGGCACAGAATCGGCTCTGGGATACGTCGCGGGTCTCCGATGCCGATCCAACGACGCGCGTGTTCAGCGATCCAAAACCCGCCCACGGCATGATCGGGCTTACGCTGGGCCGCGATGCTTGAGATCACGGCCGGCTCGATGCGCTTCACGGCGCGGTGGGAAATCGACAAAGCGCCGAAGACCTGCGCCGCCGTTCGGCGCCTGCTGCCTCTGCGGGCGAAGCTCGTGCAGGCGCGCTGGAGTGGTGAATCGGCCTGGATACCGCTCGGCGAGCTGCAGACGGGTCTGGACTACGAGAACCACACGAGTTATCCGGGCGCCGGCCAGTTGCTTTTATATCCGGGCGGCATCAGCGAGACCGAGATCCTGTTCCCGTATGGCTGGACGGCGTTCGCCAGCAAGGCGGGCCAGCTGGCGGGCAATCACTTCGCCACGATCGAAGGCGGCAAGGACCAGTTGTCCGAGCTGGGCCGCCGTGTTCTGTACGAGGGCGCTCAGGAGATCGTCTTCACCGAAGACTGACCGGCGACACTCGTGATCTCGTGGAGATATTTCTGCTTCTGGTCTTGGGGCAAGAATGCGGCCTGAAACGAATTGCGGGCCAGGCGAGTCAAATCGCCCGCATTAAGCATGAGCGCCTGCGCCGTTTGGGAAAAGTTCTCACCGACATAGCCGCCGAAGTACGCCGGATCATCCGAGTTCACGGTGACGAGCAGCCCGCGGTCGAGCATGCGCTTCAAGTTGTGCTGCTTCAGGTCGGGGAACACACGGAGTTTCACGTTCGATAGCGGGCAGACGGTCAACGGCACCTGCTCCTCGACCAGCCGACCAACGAGGCGCGCGTCCTCGAGGCAGCGCACACCATGGTCGATGCGTTTGACCTGCAGCACATCGAGCGCGTCCGAGATATATTCGGGCGGCCCTTCTTCACCGGCGTGCGCGACCGGAAGCAGGCCGACATCCCGCGCACGCGCGTATACGTCGCGAAATTTCCTGGGCGGATTCCCGACTTCGGACGAGTCCAGACCAACCCCGATCAGCCACTCGGCGTAGGGCAGCGCCTCGGACAGCGTATGCATCGCGGCATCGCCGCTCAGATGCCGCAGAAAGCACAAGATGAGGCCGCTTGTAATGTTGAGCCGGTCGCGGGCATCGTGCACCGCGCGATGGATCCCGGTGATCACGGTCTCGAAGGCGACGCCTCGGTCGGTGTGGGTTTGCGGATCGAAAAAGATCTCGGCATGCCGAACGCCATCGGCACTCGCTCGCTCGAGATAGGCCCACGTGAGATCGTAAAAATCCTGCTCGCGGAGCAGCACGCCGCACCCCGCGTAGTAAATGTCGAGAAATGACTGCAGGTTCGAGAACACATAGGCGCGCCGAACCTCGTCGACGGACTCGTACGGTAGCTTGACGCCGTTGCGCCGCGCGAGCTGGAACATCAGCTCCGGCTCGAGGGTTCCCTCGATATGCAGATGGAGTTCGGCTTTCGGCAATTCCCGAGCGAGGCGAACCAGATCCGACGCCATGCCCGGATGATACGGTCGTTAGACGGAGCGCTGGCGGGTATGCCGCGTTTCAGGCCGATCGGGCGTGCGGCGCGATTTTCAGTGGCGGCGGCTTCGCCACCCATCGCCCGTCCTTGCG
>VBHQ01000146.1 GCA_005880395.1 Chloroflexota bacterium | reverse complement strand
CAGACCGCAAGCTGGCGGTTATCGGAGCGGGCGTGATCGGCAGTGGCTGGGCGGCGCGAGCGCTCGCCTGTGGTCTCGACGTCGTTGCCTGGGATCCCGCTTCCAAGGGCGAGCAGCGGCTTCGCGAGGCGGTCGCGAATGCGTGGCCGGCGCTCGAGCGAGTTGGCCTCGCGAAGGGGGCGTCGCAACAGCGGCTTAGTTTCGCCCGCGACCTGCCTGGTGCGGTTGCCGACGCCGGCTTCGTGCAGGAGAGCGGACCGGAGATCGAGAGCCTGAAGCGCTCCCTGCTGGCGGACATCGACGAGGTGGCGCGACCGGATGTCGTCATCGCGTCCAGCTCCTCTGGATTGCTCCCAAGTCGCATCCAGGATGAGTGCAGGCATCCAGAACGCATCCTGGTCGGCCACCCCTTCAATCCGGTTTATCTGCTGCCTCTCGTCGAAGTTGTCCCCGGCGCACGGACGTCGAGCGACGCGGTCGAGAAGGCCGCCGACTTTTACCGCCGAATTGGCATGCGCCCGCTCAACGTGCGTCACGAAATCGAAGGCTACATCTCCGACCGGCTCCAGGAAGCGATCTGGCGAGAGGCGCTTCATCTGGTCGCCGATGGCATCGCGACAACCGAGGAGATCGACGACGCGATCGTGTATGGGCCCGGGCTGCGCTGGGCGTTCATGGGAACGTTTCTCGCATTGCATCTGGCCGGCGGCGAGGGCGGCATGCGGCATGCGCTCGAGCAGTTCGGTCCAGCCCTGAAACTGCCCTGGACAAAACTCCAGGCTCCTGAGCTGACGCCGGAGCTTGCCCGACGCGTCATTGACGGAACCAAGGCCCAGGCCGATGGCCGCTCGATCAAGCAACTCGAGCGCTGGCGGGACGAGCGCTTGATCCAGATCATGGCGGTGACCGGCGCGTGAATTTTGACCTCACGCCGGAACAGGCAATGGTCGTCAAGACCGTCCGGGGCTTTGTCGAGAACGAGCTCTATCCGCTCGAGCCCGAGGTCGAGCGCACGGGCCGGGTACCCAAAGAAATGGCTCGCGAGATTCAGCGCAAGGTCAAGGCGCTTGGTTTTTACGCGCCGAACATTCCGGAGGAGTTTGGCGGCGGCGGACTTGACAGCGTCACGATGGCGCTGCTGGAGCGGGAGCTGGGGCGGACAAGCTGGGCGCTGCATGTGTGGTGGGGCCGGCCATCAAACATCCTCTGCGCCGGAAACGATGCACAGCGGGAGCGCTACCTGCTGCCGAGCGTGCGTGGCGAAAAGATCGATGCGCTGGCGATTTCCGAACCGGACGCCGGGTCGGATATTCGCGGGATGAGGACGTCGGCGCGTCGAGACGGCGGCGACTGGATTATCAACGGAACCAAGCACTTCATCAGTCACGCGGACTCGGCCGATTTCGTGATCTTATTCGCCAGCACCGGCGAGGAGCGGATCGCATCGCAGGCCAAGAAGCGGATCACCTGCTTTCTCATCGACAAAGGGACGCCCGGCTTCGAGGTGCGGCCGGGCTACGAGTCCGTTTCGGTGCGGGGATACAACAACTGCATCCTGTCCTTCGACGATTGCCGGGTGCCGGCCTCGCAGATTCTCGGCGAGGAAGGGCTCGGCTTCGAGATGGCGAACACCTGGTTGCGGTCGACCCGGCTGAGCGTGGCGGCAACCTGTGTTGGCAAGGCACGCCGAGCGCTGGACCTGGCGCTGAATCATGCCGCACGCCGCCGTCAGTTCGGCAGCCCGATTGGAAAATTCCAGGGTGTCGCCTTCCAGCTGGCTGACATGGTCACCGAAATCGATGCCGCGGACTACCTGACGCTGGCGGCCGCCTGGCGGGTCGACCAGGGGCTGCACGCCGATCGCGAGATCGCTCAGGCGAAGCTGTATGCCTCCGAAATGGCGGCGCGCGTCACGGACCGTGCCTTGCAAATCTTCGGCGGCATGGGCCTGATGAGCGAGCTCCCGCTGGAGCGGATGTGGCGCGACGTCCGCGTCGATCGCATCTGGGATGGCACAAGCGAAATTCAGCGCCATATCATCGCCCGCGAAATGCTGCGTCCGCTGGGCGCCTGACGAGCCAATGGACGGACCGCTTCGAACGACGCGTCGAGGTCGGGTGCTCGAAGTGCTGCTGGATCGTCCACCCGCCAATGCGATCGATATGGCCACGAGCCGGGCGATGGGGAAGTGCTTTGCGGATTTTCGCGATGATCCCGAGCTTCGAGTCGCGATCATCAGCAGCGGCTCGGCGAAATTCTTTTCGGCCGGCTGGGATCTCAAGGAGGCCGCTGGAGGTGCGCCCCCAGACTCGGACTATGGCGTCGGAGGCTTCGGCGGGCTGCAGCAATTGCCTGGACTGAACAAGCCGGTGATCGCCGCGGTCAACGGGATCGCACGCGGCCACGATCAAGCTCCCACGGCGGATTCCCCATCACGTCGCAATGGACCTGTTGCTCACCGGACGCTGGATGGACGTGGAAGAGGCTTCGCGTTGGGGTCTGGTGAAGGCGGTTGTTCCGGCTGGGCAATTGATCACACGCGCCAGAGAGCTGGCCGACAAGCTTGCCGAGGGGCCTCCCCTGGTCTTTGCGGCGATCAAAGAAGTGATGCGGGAGTCGGAAGCAATGCCCGAAATGGACGCCATCAGCTGGGTCGCCAACCGCAAATTTCCGACGGTCGACCGGCTCTACTCCAGCGAGGACCAGCTCGAGGGGGCCCGCGCCTTCGTCGAGAAGCGCGAGCCGGACTGGAAGGGTCGCTAAGGGCTCAATTCTTTCGCTCGGGCCTTGACCAGCTTCGTGATCAAGGTTGCGGGCAATCTCTGATCGAGCGGAAGGATAATGGTCGCTTCCGACCGGTGCCTGGTTCGGTATTTCTGCAACTCGCTGGCAAATTTGGCGGTCGCTGCGCCCGGGACGAAGAAGCTGATGTGGTCTTTGAAGACAGCGAAATAGGTGAGCCGGCCATGGTAGTCGTAGTAGGGAATCTTGTAACTGATGCGTTCCTGCGTGTCCGGCGGCGCTGCCGCCTTGATCAGCCGCCGAAGCTCGCGCAGGATCGGCTGCACCGTTTTTGGTGCCGCCGCGATGTAGGCGTCAACGGCGCGCTCCCCCGCGCGTGGGTCGGCTTTCGCGCTCGGTTTCTTAGCCGCGGGCATGATTGCCGTACCGCTCCCAGCTGACCACGACGTCCAGCGGGCGTCGACCTCGAGGCAGCGGCGTATTCGGGGGCAGGCGCAGCGCGTCGGGTCCGCTCGGATAGCCGACGGAAAGTACGGTCCGCAGGAAGCGGTTTTTCGGAATGCCAAGCAGGTCTCGTGCGCGTTGCTCGTTGTCGGCGGGGTAAATGGAGCCGATGCAGGCGCCGACGTCGTGCGCCCATGCGGCGAGCATGAGATTTTGAATCAGGCGGCCCTCGTCCATGCAGGTCCAGGGATCGTCGCCATGCATGACCAGGGCGAGGCCGAGCGGCGCGGTCGCAATGTGCCAGGCGAAGGCGCCGCACTTCGACAGCCCCACGAGTGTTTCGCGATGTTTGACTACGACGAGGTCCCAGGGCTGGGTGTTCTTCGAGGATCCGGTCCAGCGGCCCGTGTTCAGGATGTCGATCAGGACATCGTCGGCTACCGGTTTATCGGAGAACTGGCGGACCGCGCGCAACGATCTGAGCCACTCGGTCTGCACCATTCGGCCAAGTCTAACGAGTCAAAGCGATTTGATTAACTATCCGCCGAGTGAAGGCCGCCGTCTGTCGCGACTTCGGAAAGTCGCTTGACGTCGAAGAGGTTGCGCTGGACCAAGTACACCGCGGCGAGATCCGGGTCAAGGTCAGCGCGTGCGGCATCTGCCAGAGCGATATCCATTACATGGCGGGCGCCTGGGGCGGTGAGCTTCCGGCGGTCTTTGGCCACGAGATTGCCGGCACGATCGAGGAGGTCGGCGAGGGCGTCGACGACTTTCATCCAGGCCAGGCGGTGGTTGTCAGCCTGATCCGCGCCTGCGGCCATTGCTCGCTCTGCGCCAGAGGCCTCCCCGCGCTCTGCGTGGGCAGCTTCGCCCGGGATGTCGACCCGCCGCTGCGAGACGCGAAGGGCCACGCAATCCGTCAGGGATTGTCGACTGCGGGCTTCGCCGAATCGGTCGTCGTCGACAGCTCGCAGGCAGTTCCAATTCCTCCGGACCTGCCTGCGGCGAGCGCCTGCTTGCTTGCCTGCTGCGTGATGACGGGTTTCGGCGCGGTGGTCAACACGGCGGCGGTTGCGCCTGGCGATAGTGTCGTGGTCATCGGCACCGGCGGCGTCGGTCTCAATGCCGTCCAGGCGGCGGTCGTCTGCGGGGCAAATCCGGTGATTGCACTGGACATCAGTCCCGAGAAGTTGCCGGTTGCTCGTTCGTTCGGGGCAACCCACAGCTTTGACGCGCGCGCTGATGGCGCAAGGGAGACCGTCAGAGAGCTGACCGGTGGGCGCTTTGCCGACGTCGTCATCGTTGCGGCCGTGTCGGGCCAAGCCGTCGAGCAAGGGTTGCGCATGATTGGTCGCGGCGGCACGGTGGTTGTCGTCGGAATGCCGGAATCCGCCGCCGTCAGCCAGCTGCCCGTCACGGCATTCGCCTATCAAGGGCAACGGATCCTCGGAAGCAAGATGGGAGGGGCGCAGCCGCATGTCGATGTACCCCGACTGGTCACGCTCCACCGGCAGGGCCGGCTGAAGCTGGACGAGCTGGTATCAGCCTGCTTTCCGCTGGATCACATCAACGACGCGATTGCTTCCTCAAGCAGTGGAACAGTCATCCGCAACGTCATCGTGTTTCCGGCTTGAAAGTCACGGGCTTAAAGACTTTTGTCCTCGGCAATCCGAAGAGCGAGCCGCGCGTCGAGGCCGAGCACTCGATTGGAGAGAACGAGGATCGGGTTCACTTCGATTTCGACAATATCCGGGCGGCTCGCGGCAACCTCAGAAAGAGTCCTCAGGGCGAGTGCGGCACCTTCGACGTCCAGGCGCGGCCGGCCTCGCCGTCCGAGTAGCAGTTCCGAGCCCTCCAGCCTGCAAATGAGTTTGATGGCTTGATCCTGGGTTACGGGCGCCAGGGCCACGGCTACGTCACGAAAGACCTCCGCATGCACCCCTCCAAGGCCGGCAAGCGCGATCGGGCCGAAGCTCCGATCGCGCTTCACGCCGACGAGTAGTTCGACGCCGAGTTCGATCGGCGCCTCTCGCTCGACCGAGAACTGCGACGGACGCAGGCTCGTTTGCAGGTGGCGAAACGCCTCGCGTATGGCGGCTGCGTCAGGGATGGCGAGGCGCACGCCGCCGACGTCGCTCTTGTGGGTCATTCCTAAGGCTTTGAGGACGATTGGATAACCGATTTCATCGGCGGCGGCGACCGCCGCTTCTTCCGTCGCGACGGGACGGGCTTCGGCGAACGGGATGCCAGCATCGATGAGGAGCTGGCGGACCACGAAATAGTCGGAGGCCCTCACCCTGCCCTCCCCCAGAGGGGGAGGGGATTTCAACGCCAGAGGGGGAGGGATACTCAACGGCGGGTTATTGATCTGGTCGACGACGATGCCAAGTGCCCGTGCCGGGGCCTCGATGTCAGCAAAAACGGGGATGGCGTGTCGTCGGAATATCGCTGATGTCGGAGACCGGGGATACATCGTCTGGACAATCAGCGGGCAGCCTGCGTTACTGGCGTCGCGCATCATCGTCTCGGCGACCTCGAGCTCCTGTGTGGCGTAGGGCCCGGGGTGCTCGCTGTAACCGCCGAAGTATCCGGTCAGCAGCACCGCGTCGGCCTCGCCCGACTCGACCATTCCCCGGACGGCGCGTTCAAAAGTCCAGATGTCCTCTTCGCCTCCACCGGCAATATCCACCGGATTGGTGCTCGTCGCTGTCGACGGTAGAACGCGTGCGAGCTGCTGAGAAACCCGATCGGAAAAGGGCTCGACACGAAGTCCGTGTGCGGCGAGCCGGTCGGCGGCGAGCGCGACATGGCCGCCTCCGTCGCCGATGATGGAGATACGGCTGCCCCTCGGCTGATACGGCATCAGCAACATCTGGGCGAGGTCGATCATCTGCAGCGGCGTCTGCACGCGATAAATCCCGGCGGCACGGCAGGCCGCATCAACCGCCAGGGACTCGCTGACCAATGCGCCCGTGTGCGAGCGCGCCGTCCGCCGGCTGGCTGCCGTTTCTCCGACGGTCAGGAGGATGACCGGCTTTCCCGCGAGCCTTGCCTTGTCCGCCAGGGAAGCGAACTGGCGGCCGTCTCCAAAGTCTTCGATGTACACAGCGATGACGCGGGTGCCCTCATGATCGATGAGGTCCTCGACGCAGTCGCCGGCGTTGAGGTCAGCCTGGTTGCCGAGAGAGACAAAGCGCGAGAAGCCGACGCGGAAATAATGCGCATGCTGGGCCAGCTCGAGGCCGACATTGCCGCTTTGGGACACAAGCGCCACCGCGCCGGGCCCAAAGTCATCCCAGGTCAGATCCAGCTCGGTGGTGAGATCGGCGATCCCCAGGCAATTGGGTCCCACCAGGATCGTGCCAGCCTCGCGACAGCGCGCGGCAGCGGCCTGCTGCAGCGCGAGGCCCGCAGCATCACGCTCGCCCAGGCCGGCCGTGATCGCGACGATGGCGCGAGCGCCGGCCGCCAGGGCATCGTTGACCGCGGCTTCGAAGCCGGCGGCGCGAATGGTGATGACGACCAGCTCGGGGGATTCCGGTAATTCCCGCATGGACCGATAGCTCGGCTCGCCGAGGATCTCATCACCGTTGCGGTTGACGAGGAAGATCTTCCGGCGATGGCGTCCTTTGAGCGCATTGCGAGACAGTGCGTAGCCCCACTTTGCTGGATCCTTCGAGGCTCCGAGGATCGCGAGGGAGCGAGGGTTGAAGAGGGGAC
>VBHQ01000145.1 GCA_005880395.1 Chloroflexota bacterium | reverse complement strand
CGCATTGCAAAACTGGTGCTCATAGCACAACAAGTCTATCGCGCCGGAGTCTGGTTGGCAAGCACGAACGGGCCGGAAAACCGTAGTCGGATCGGATTCGGCTAGCTGATTCTGGGAAAGTCCGGAGCTGCCGACGGGCCCTCCACGGTGGTGAGCAGGTTCCAGCGCGGACCTAGCCGTTTGCCCGTTTTCCGCCGCGCCTTTGGTTGTTTGGGCGCTGGAGGGGCAGACTCGGAAGTGTCTTCAACACCCTCCGGATCCCGATCGGTGTGGCCGCTTCGTTTCCGGCGGCGGGCCATGTTCATCTGTATAGCTGACGGACGCCAGAGGTCTTGCGCGGCTCGCCCTTAGATCTCTTCGCCGCGTCGGCCCTGCCCGCTCGCGAAGCGACGGGCGCCTTCCAATGCCTCTCCGCTGTCGACCGTTTGGCGACCTCGCCGAAGCTCGTTTGCAAGCGCCTCCTGCTCGGGCAGTCCCCACTGCTCGATGAGTGATAGCCGATCGTTGCGGAGGCCAGCCTGCGGAAAGCTGGCAATTCTTACCGCGAGCTCCATCGCATCCTCCAACGCTTGGCCGGGCTTTGCGAGCCGATTCACCAAGCCATGCTGCGCTGCCTCGCTGGCGCCAATGGATCGACCCGTGAGTATCAAGTCCATCGCGAGACCTTGCCCTGCGATCCGCGCGAGCCGGACCGTGCCGCCGTCGACGAGCGGCACGCCGAAGCGGCGGTTGAAGATGCCTAGCACCGCGTTCTCGGCGGCGACCCGCAGGTCGCACCACAGGGCAAGCTCCATGCCGCCGGCGACGCAGTAACCCTCGATCGCCGCGACTACGGGCTTGCTCAGCCTCAAATAGCTGACGCCCATCGGGCCGTCGCCAGCTCCCACCGAGGGCCCGGTGCCCGCTGCCAGCGCCTTGAGATCGAAACCGGCACAGAAGTTGCCGCCAGCACCGGTGAGAACGGCGACGCTCACCGACTGGTCAGCATCGAAGGCATGAAACGCCGTTGATAGTTCGGTGGCAGTAGTCCGGTCCACGGCATTACGCCGCTCGGGCCGATCAATCGTGATGACGACGACGGCGCCATCGCGGTCGACACGTACGGTCATGCCGACAGCTTAGGGCGCCGTTTCAGCGCGTCGGCCGCAGCATCGACTCGAAGACCGATTCAAGCTCGCGGGATGGCGACACACCGAGCTCCTCACCAAGAATGCTGCGGCAGCGGTGGTAGGCGCGAAGCGCTTCGGCGCGATTTCCCGATCCGGCATTTGCTCGCATTAGCCATCCATAGGCCGTCTCCCGCAGCGGCTCGAGCGCAACCAGATCCTCAGCCACCTTGACGCCAACAGACCATTGCTTGAGGCGGCACATGGTATCGATGATCGCCTCCATCGCCCGGATCCGGATGCGGCGCAGTTCAGCGCGACGACCGACGGCCCAGGGGGCGGTCTCTCCGGGCAGGAAGTCACGTGCAGCGATGGCGTTGGCCGTCGTGGCAAAGCCGAACGCTTCAGCGGCTTGGTCATGCCGGAGTTTTCCCTCGGCGGCGTCGACGGAGGTTGCAGCTGTCTCGAAGTCCACCCAGCCGGCTTTCCCTGGCAGGCGAAGTTGAAGACATCCCGATGCCGTCGTCAGGGCGTCATGTGAGAATCCCGACCGGTCAAGCGACCGCCGCAATCTGCTGACCAGCGCGCGTATCGAGGTCAGCGCCGCGCCGGGAGGGTTCTCCGGCCAAACCAAGTCGATCAGGTCTTCGAGGGGAGCCGGGCGTCGGCGCTCCAGCACGAGATAGGCCAACAGCAGCCGCCCCTGGCGACCGCCAAGCTCGGCTTCGTCAATGACGAGCTGGCCGGCCTCGATCAGGACCCGACCGGTCAAATAGAAGCGCGTTGTTTCCAACCTATTTCCAACTCTCTCGCAACACCACGAGCGTACCGTGGGCGCAAAGTTGAAGGGAGGTCGACAAATGAGCAAGATCGTGAACTGCCCCTGCGGCGCGACGGTTCGAGCGGAGACCGACGACGAGCTGATAAGCCAGGTGCAAACGCATGCCCGGGAAATCCACGATGGCATGGTGATCAGTCGCGAGCAGGCCCTGGAGATGGCCAAGCCCGAGGCCTAGGAATCGGCGTTAGCCGACCGGCAGCGCCTTGACCTTGCGGACCTCGGCGTTCACAGCCGCCAGCACTTTCTGCACGTCACCGATCACGGCGTAGTCGGCCTGGGCGACGATCGGCGCGTTGGCGTCGGTGTTAATGGCGAGGATGTGCTTGGCCGCTCGACAACCGACCATATGCTGAATCGCGCCGCTGATGCCGCAGGCGATGTAGAGCTCGGGGGCGATCCGCGTTCCAGTCTGGCCAACCTGGTCGGAATGCGGCCGCCAACCCAGGCTGGTCACGGCGCGCGAACAGCCAACCGCCCCGCCCAAATAGCCCGCGAGCTCTTCGAGAGACACGAATCCCGCGGAGCTTCCGACGCCGCGGCCACCGCCAACGACAACCCGCGCTTGCGCAAGCGACACTTTTCCGGTATCCGCCTGGACTTCGGGTCTGAGTCGAACCCGGAAATCTTTCTCCGGCAGAACCGGCTTCCACGTCCGTGTCGTCACGTCCGTTCGGGCGGCGAGCGGTTCCGCAGTCAACGCGTGCGGTGCGATGGTAATAAGCTTCACCTCGCCCTTGAGTCGCGCCTCCTCGAGAAGGCTGCCGCCCCAACGCTGCCGGGTCACAAGCAAGGGATCGCCGGGCGTGATCTCGATGCAGTTTGCGGCCAGGGCGAGCCGCAGCCGCGCGGCGGCATGGGCCATCACCTCGCTGCCCCGGTCGCTGGCTGTTCCGATGACGAGGGCCGGGGCTGATTCCTCGACCAGTTCGACCAGGGTCTGGCCCCAGGCGGCCGGCGCGTAAACGTCAAGCCGTGGGTCGTCGGCAACATGCAGCGTGGTGACCCCGTATGACGCGAGAATTCCGGCCGCCGTGGCGCCCGCGGGTCCAACCACCAGCGACTCCAACGGCGTGTCCATTTCCTCGGCCAGTCGGTGTGCCATCGTGAGGGCTTCGAGCGCGAGTGCCGTCGGCGCCCCATCGACGTGCTCGGTAAAGGCGAGAATCATCGGCGCTCCAACAACTGCAGTCGCTGAAAGAGCTCGACCAGCTCGACGCCAACATCGCCGTCCTTGCCGAGCATCTCCACGTTGTGACTCGCCTGGACTGGAAGCTTGAGCCGAACTTTTTCCAACCCTCCATCGCGCCACTCCGGCTTCCGCCTCTCGATGTCTTTCTTCTTTGCTTTCAGCCGGCCCGGCAACGACGGGTACCGCGGCAGGTTCAATCCCTCCTTGACAGTGAACACCGCGGGAAGTGAAAGCTCGGCGCGTTCCCAACCGGATTCCGTCTGTCGCCGGACTCTCGCCGCTGCCCCATCCACCTCGAGCGCCTTGATGCCGGTGACGCAAGGTAGATCGAGGACCTCGGCGACGCGAACGCCGATCTGGTAGCCGGCGCTGTCGGCGGACTCGTTGCCGAACATGATCAGGTCGTAGTCCAGGCCTGCCGCACGATCGGCCTGCACCGATTCGACGATCCCGTCCGCCGTGGCAACCGGATCCCATTCGCGTCCATCGGTTTGCAGTAACACGGCACGATCGATCCCGAGCGCCATCGCGTCGCGCAGCTGGTCGATGGCCACCTCGGGCCCAAGGGTGAGGACGGTGCTGCTGCCGCCGTGCTTCTCGATCAGGCGCACGGCTTCCTCGACGGCGCACTCCTCATGCGGGCTGATCGTGAAGCCCAGGTATTTCGTGTCGATGTCCTGGGCATCAGGCGTCAGCGCGATGTGGCCGGCCGTCGCCGGGACCCGCTTGATGCAGACCAGGATGTTCACGCCGCCAGACCCTTAACTCTTGACGCGGGTGTTCTGCGGATCGAAAACCGGCGTAGGGCCGGCGACCGCCACCGTGGCTGGATACTGCTCGCCGAAATACTCGACGCACAGCTTGTTGCCGACCCTTGCCTGCTCAGGCGGGAGGAAACTCATCAAGATTGTCTTTCCCACCGAGGGCCCGGACCCGGCACTCGTCACATGGCGGCCGGTGCCTCGGCCCGTTGCTTGAGGTAGGCCTCCTTGCCGATGAAGTCCTGGGGCTTGACCTGCGGCCGGGCCAGCCCGGTTTCAACCAGGTTGAATTCCTGCTCCAGTTCCATCCCATAGGCGCGATAACACTTCTCAATCCGCCCGGTCGTGCCATAGACGCCGATCCCGGCCGGGACGATGCCATGCGGTTGACCCGCTTGCCAGATCGCGTCCCACAGCCGCACGCCCTGCTCGAACGGGACGTAGATTTCCCAGCCAAGCTCGCCAACATACGAGATGCGCGAGGCCAGCGCGCGAACAGGACCAATGTCGATGAAGCGGCAGGTGCCAAACGGAAAGCCCTCGTTGGAGACGTCGGCATCGGTGATCGACGTCACCAGGTCGCGGGCTCGAGGACCCCAGACGCCGATCGTGGCCCAGCTCGACGTCAGGTCGGTGAGCTGCACGGCGCCGTCCTCGGGAAGATGGTCGAGGAACCACTTCTTGTCCCGTGGCCCGTCCGCGCCGCCGGTCACCACGCGAAAATGGTTCGGCCCGAGACGCATCACGGTGAGGTCGGCCTTGATCCCTGCCGCCGAATTGAGCAACGACGTATAGATAACGCGCCCCACCGGCACGTTCATCTGGACGACACAGAGGTTCTGCATGGTGTCGAGCGCACAGGTGCCGGTGATGTCGAAGACCGCGAAGGCGGAGAGGTCGACCATCGCCACTCGGTCGCGCATCGCCAGGTGCTCGGCATTGATGATTGGTGACCACCAGCGCGAATCCCACTCGTAGCGGCGCGGCATCACGCGCTCCCCATACTCGGCCAGCAATTTTCTGTTCGATTCGTACCAGTGCGGGCGCTCCCAGCCGGCCGTCTCGAAAAAGAACGCGCCGAGCGCCTTCTCGCGTTCATAGAACGGACTCAGCCGTAGGCGCCGGTTCGACTCCCACTGTTCCCGCGGATGCACGATGCCGTAGGTCTTGTTGAACCCCTCGGCGGAACGGCCCTGCACGTGCGCCTTCGTCTTTTGGTGATCGTAGAAACGGGCGACGTCCGATCCCGATGGGTCGATCTCCGGAATCCCGCTCGTCATCCATTCGGCCATGCACCGGGCGATGCCCGGCGCTTCCTTGATCCAGATGGCGGCGACCGACCACAAGCCCTTGACCTCGGGCGTTTCGCCGAGCAGGGGGAACCCATCGGGCGTCAGCGAGAGCAGGCCGTTGATCGCGTGCCGAATGCCAACGTTCGGATCGCCCAGGATGTCGGGCATCAGCTCGAGGGCATGCTCCAGCGACTCGTCGAAATCTTCCTTGGTAAAGGGCAGCTCGGTCGGCGACAGCTTCGACTGCTCGATCGACGGGATGTCGTCGGGATCCCAGAGGATCGGCCGGTGGTCGTACGACCCGACCTCCATGTCGCCGCCGTGCTGTCGCTCGTAGCCGTTGGTGTCCATGTCGCGAACGATCGGGTATTTGATCTCGCCGACCGTGCCCGCGAAGAGCGGCACCGGTCCGACACTGATCATCTGGTGCACCGCGGGGCTCAGTGGAATCGAGGCGCCGGCCATCCGCGCGATCCGCGGGCTCCAGATCCCGCACGAGATCACCACCACGTCGGCCGCGATCTCGCCCTTGTCGGTGCGGACGCCGCGCACCCGGCCGTTCTCCACGGTGATGCCGGTCACCTCGGTCTGAGGCACCACGGTCAACGCGCCCATCGCCTCCGCCTTTTCGCGCATCAGCGTCCCGCCGCGAAGGGAGTCGACCGTCCCAATTCCCGGCGTCGAAAAGCCGCCCAGGATGACCTGTTCGTTGATGAAGGGAACCAGCTCTTTCACTTCGGCCGGCGAGACAAGCTGGGCGTCAATGCCCCACGCCTTGCTGGAGGCCATGCGACGCTGCAATTCCTCCATGCGCTGGCTCGTGCGCGCGACTTCGATCCCACCGCTCTGGGTGAAGACGCCCAGCTCCTTGTACTGCCGCACGCTATCGAGCGTGAAGGCGGTCATCTCCTTCGAATGGTCGGTGAGGAAGATGAAGTTCGAGGCATGGCCGGTGGACCCGCCCGGATTGGGCATCCGGCCCTTGTCGATCAGCACGATCTCCTTCCATCCCTGCATCGCCAGGTGATAGGCCATGCTGTTGCCTACGATGCCGGCGCCGATGACGACGACCCGCGCCTGCGATGGCAGGCTGCTCATAGACGATCCCCTCCTATGTGCTGCGCCGCGCTAGGTGCTAAAGCATAGCGACTGCATATTTCCCTCCCTCGCTTGCCAGGAAGCGTAGGGTGTGGGTTGCCATCAGCCGCCGTGCTCGGGGATCTGCTGATCGAGAAACTGATACAGCGTCGACAGATAGAGGGCCGGGTTCGTGCGGAAGCTCTTGACGTGGTCGGCACCCGGAACGATGGTTAACTCCGATTGAGGATTCGTCGAGGCCTGGCGTAGCTCGTTTCCGTTGGCGACCGGGACGTAGGTATCCGCCCCGCCGTGGAAAAAGAGGAAGGCACGGGAGGGCAAGGCCCTGACCTCGTCGACCGGGCGGAGGTTTGGATTCAGCCCGAAGAGCCCGCTGGCGAGCTCGCCGCCCGGAAAGAAGATCGACGGCAGTGTCGTATTGTGCGGCAGCTGGGCGTCGAGGATCGCCTTCAGGTCGGCGAAGCTGCTGTCGGCCACCAACGCCCCAACGGCGCCGAGATCGTGCGCCGCGCCGATGACCGTTGCCGCCCCCTCGCTATCGCCGATGACGGCCATCTTCGCTGGTCGATAGTACTGCGCTCTCATGAAGTCATAGGCGCCCAGCAGGTCGCGCGGTTCCAGCGTTCCCAGGGTGAACCGGTTGCCGCCACTCGTCCCACACGATCGCAGGTCGAAGAGGAGCACGTCGTAGCCATGCGCCAGGAGATTCTTGCTCAGATCGACGGCATCGAAGTCCCCATTCACCCGGTTCTGATGAAAGCCATGGACGATGATCACGCTCCGACCGGACGCGGCCGGCGCCTTGTACAGCCAGCCCCGCAAGGTGATGTCGTCGACGCGGCTCGGGAAGCTGACCTCCTGAAACGGCGTGGCAACCGCGCTGCCGTCGACCCCGAGCGGTCGGTGATTCCCGAGCGTCAGCTGGTAGGCCATCGCAACGGACACGATGGCGTAGATCAACACGAGCAGGGCCACCAGCGCGATGAGGAGCCTGATGGCAAGCCGCCTCCCACGGAAAGCGCGCACGCCCCTCACATGGGTCGCCCGCTCGATGCTCGCCATCAGACTTACCCCATGCAACGCATCGCGGGCTCGAACGGTATCGGTCGCACGCGTTAGCCGGTTCTCCGAAGCACCTTTTCCAGGTCACGTTTGAGCACCCGGCGGCCGAGCAAAGGCAGGCCAAGCGCAATCAGGCGGCCGCGAAGCGTCTTCGGGTTGCGGACCACGGTCACCTCGATCTCCGTCCCGCCACCGGCGTGGGGGTGCCATCGATACTCCCAGCGACTGCCGGCGCCCCAACTATCCGACTCGAGCGTCTTGACCGTGACCAATCCGGCCACCTCATCCCAGTCGTAGCGGCTTCGCTCCCAGGCCAGCGCATTCCCTTCGGTGACGTCCGCCCATCCCGGGCCCTGCCCATGCACCTGAAAATGGGCGCGGTCGATGTTTCCAAACCGCTCCAGCCGCCGGTCGCCAAAGTCGGTCAGCGTTCGCATCACGGCCGATCCAGGCAGATCGGTTGTCAGCACGAAATGGACTTCCGCCACGAGCTCTTCATAGCAGGTCGCCGGACCGCGCGGACGGGCCTTGACCCGAACCGGAAGCCGTGCTAGCGTTCGAAGCGGCCGATATATCAGCGATGTACGGCCGATATACAAGGGAGGGGAAGCCTTGGCGAGCGACCTGCGCACCGCTCGTCCGCTCCGGCCCCGCGCTTCGGGCGCGCCGGTGCACACCGTCGTGCTGCAGTCGGCGTCCGCCCGGTCGCAAAGCGAGCGCGCCTACCTGCTGATCCGCGACCAGATCATCACCCTCAAGCTGGCCCCCGGCTCGGTCATCGAAGAAAGCCGCCTGCGCCAGGAGCTCGGCCTGGGCCGGACGCCGATCCGCGAGGCGCTGCAGCGGCTGGCGCACGAGAACCTCGTAAGCTTCGTCCCACACCGCGGCACCTTCGTCTGCGACATCAATCTCACCGACCTTCACCGTCTGACCGAGGTGCGGGTCGAGCTCGAGGGGCACGCCGCCCGGCTCGCCGCCGAGCGGGCCAGCGCCCGCGACCGCGTCCTGATGCAAGCGTTGATGAGCGAACTCGAGACCATCGACGAGTCCGACGTCCACGACCTGATGCGCCTCGATCAGCGCATCCATCGCCAGGTGTACGAAGCGACCCGCAACACCTTCCTGCAGGCGATGCTCGAAGAGAGTTTCAACTTGAGCCTGCGGATCTGGTTCCTCGGGCTCGATCGCGGCGTGCGCCTCAAGGAAGCGGTCGAGGAGCACCGCCAGTTGTTAGCGGCGATCGTCTCGCGC
>VBHQ01000144.1 GCA_005880395.1 Chloroflexota bacterium | reverse complement strand
CGGGACTGAACCGAACCGATCCAACCAGCGGACTGCACGGATTGATCCAGACCGATGCCCGCATCAACCCAGGCAACTCGGGCGGGCCGCTGCTCAACACGCTCGGGCAGGTGATCGGCATCAACGACGCGATCGAGAGCCCGATCGAAGGCAGCGTCGGGGTTGGCTTTGCCATTCCCATCAACAGCGCGCGTCCGCAGGACGGCGGGAACTTCTAGTCAGGTTCCAGGACGTGGACGGCGCTCAGGTTGCGATAGAGCTCGTCGTAGTCAAGCCCGTAGCCGACCACGAAGTGATTCGGGATATCGAACCCTTTGTAGCTGATGGGCACCGGCTTGACCCGGCGTTCTTCTTTGTTCAGCAGGACGCAGAGCTTGAGCGAGGAAGGCCGATGCCGCTGCACGTGCTCGAAAAGAAACGACGTCGTCAGCCCGGTGTCGATG
This sequence comes from Chloroflexota bacterium, assembly GCA_005880395.1. Lineage (GTDB taxonomy): Bacteria > Chloroflexota > Dormibacteria > CF-121 > CF-121 > CF-13. The sequence continues at coordinate 19,826 of VBHQ01000144.1, read as the reverse complement.
ATGTCTTCGACCATGAGCACATCGCGACCGGTGACCTCCATGGTCAGGTCTTTCAAGAGCTGCACGACGCCAGACGACTCCGTGCCTGAGCCGTAACTGCTGACCGCCACGTAATCGAAGTTGACCGGCACGGTGACATAACGGCTGAGGTCGGTGGCGAAGCACACCGATCCCTTGAGGACCGAAAGCAGGATCAGGGGCCGGGCAATCCGCGCGTAGTCCTTTGAGACCTGCTCCGCAAGCTCGCGCACGCGCTGCTGGATCGCCTGCGCGCTGAGGAGCTCGCGACCCAGTTTCAACTCGGTGGTGGCGATGGCACGAATTCTATTCGGTGGGCGCGATCAGAAAGATCCAGATGTCCCAACAAACGTGGCTGATGATGAGCGAGGCGATGCGGCGCTCTCGGGCGAAGATACCGCCCCAAAAAAGGCCGGCCGTGGCGGCGGCGCCGGTCAGGGTGAGATTCTCGGAAACGAGGTGGATAGCCCCGTAGATCGAGGAGGTCAGCAGCCACGCGCGGACGGCGCCGAAACGACGCTCGAAGCTTCGCTGCACAAAGCCGTGCCAGAAGATCTCCTCACCGGGCCCGATCACCAGCGCCAGCGCGGCGGCGATCGCCGGGCGTGGCGCGCCGGTCCGCAGCTGGTAGATCGCCTGGATATCGCGCGCGCCGGCCGGCATGATGCGGCGCGCGATGTGGTCGCCGGCCTGGAAGATGCCGTAAAGCGCGGCCGCCGATCCCAACCCGGTCGCGACGTCACGCGCTCGGACTCGTTCACGCCTGAGTGACGGCTCACTGAGGAGGGCGTAGGTGGCGAGGCTGCCGACGCCGACGGTCATCCGCAGCCAGAACCGTGACCGGGGTCCACGAAAGATGGCTACCCAGGCGACCGTCGCCAGCGCGATGCCGAAGTAGACCCGCTTCAGTGCAGTGCCGTTCCGGCGACCAGGCCCACCAGCAGCAGCACGCCGAAGGCGCTGTGCAGCCGAGCCGTCATCAGGTCGATCATGGCGATGGCGCGCAGGTGGCCTTCCGCCCCCAGCTCCGCCGCACGCAAGATCCACGCCATGAGCGGCAGGCTGAAGAGCGTCAGTAACGCCAGCTTGGGCAACGCCCCGAGCATGACGGCGAGGCCCACCGCCACGTAGGCGCCCAGCACGAGCATCACGTAGACCCAGTGGGCGCCCTCCCGGCCCAGCTGCGCCGACAGCGTGGTGAATCCGTGACGGGTGTCCTCCGCGACGTCGCGCCACTCGTTGCCATGCAGAATCGCCGCGACCAGCAGGCCGACCGGGAGGGAAACGATGATCAGGTTGGAGTCGAAGCTCCCCGTGACCGCGTAGTAGGAGCCGATCACCATAAGCGGCCCCATCAGGACGAAGACCAAGGGCAACCCAAGCGCGCGGTACTTGTATTGGAAAGGCGGCGCCGTATAGAAGTAGCCGCCGATGAAGCCAATCAGCCCGAGCACGAGGATCGGCCAGCCGCGGTTGAGCGCGAGGTAGATCCCCATGATGGCGGCGATCAAAAAGCCGGACCAGGCGACGATGAAGGCGCCTCGTTCGGTGATCCGGCCTTTGAGGATCGCCATCGACATCCGTGGTGAGGTGATCGAGTCGATGCCATGGCGGACGTCGTAGATCTCGTTGATGACGTTGGTGCCGATATGTAGGCCGAGTGCCCCGACCAATGCTGCGACGAAGAGCGCCCAGTGCATTCGGCCCTGGCTGAGCGCGACGGCGCCGCCGACGCTGACAGGCAGCAACGACGCGGTAAAGCTGAAGGGGCGAACCACCTCCCAGGCGCCGCGGGCGCGCCGGCTGATGGATGATTGGACCCCCACCCTGCCCTCCTCCCGAGGGGGAGGGAAAGCCAGCGCGCGTTCAGTGCCATAGGTGACGGCAGCCTCGAGCACGGCGTCGATTTGCGCTTCCTCCTGCAGGACCGGCTGCAGGAGCGGGACGTCCATGCTCCCTTCATCGTGGTAAGCGGCGGCCCGAGCGGCAACCTCGTCGGTGGTGCCGCAAAGGATGAAGGCATCGAGCAGCTCGTCGGGAATCAGCTCGCCTGCGCGGTGATAGTCCTCCGCCCGCCAGGCGGTGGCGATCTGCGCTCGCAGCGCGGGATCGAAGCCGGCGCGCTTCATCGAGATGTCGCTCAGAACCGAGATCATGTAGATGACGAACGGTTCGCGCTTGGCGCGATTCAGGGCCTCCTGCCGGCTGCCGTCGATCAGGCAGAGCAGGTAGCCGCGGAAATCGATGTCTTTCGCGGAACGGCCGTGCGCCGCCGCGCTTTCCAGTACGCGAGCGTGCATCTTCTGATACGCCGGCAGCGATTCGGCCGGCCGCCCCAGATAGCCGTCCGCTTTCTCGCCGCAGAGATCCAGGAAGGGCGTCCGATAGGCTGCGATATAGATCGGGATCCGGTGGGGCGGCTGAAACATCGGCTGGAGCGGCGGGACCTTGTCATTGAGCTTGAGCGGCTCCCCCCGCCATAGCTGGCGGATCTGATCGATCGCCTCCGAAACGCGGGCGACCGTGTCGTCGTAGGGAATGGCCATCTGGGCGAGGCGGAGCGGCAACCCGCTGCCGAGCGCAAGCGTGCAACGCCGGGGGGCAAGGTCGTCGAGCGCCGACATCGTCATCGCGACCACCACCGGGTGCCGGGTGTAGGGATTGAGCGCGCCCGCGCCGAGGCCAATCCGGCGGGTGACCTGCCCGATGGCGGTCAGATAGGTGATCGGATCGCGCTCGAAGTAGCTGTCATGGACCCAGACGGAGTCGAGGCCGAGATCCTCCGCCTTGCGAGCCCAGGCGGCCACCTCCTTGACATCGCCCCGGGCGGCCAGGCCCAGACCGACCCGCCTTCCGAGCTCTGCCACGGGATCAGCATAATCGTGATCGTGGGGCAACACGCTCGGGCTGATCGAATTCGGCAAATGTTCGATCAGGTGGCGCCCCGATACGACGCCCGCAACCGGCTCTTCAGCCTGAACCGCGATCATGCCTGGCGGCGTCGCGCCGCCCGCCGCGCCGGACTCAAGCCGGGGGATACCGCGCTCGATCTCTGCACCGGGACCGGAAAACTCGCCCACGAACTGCTGAATTACGTGCGCCCCGGCGGACTCGTCGTCGGCATCGACTTCTCCCCTGCCATGCTCGAGCGGGCCCGCAAACTGGAACCCGGGGTCGAATTCCGCCTCGGCGATGTCAGCCGGCTGACGCAGCCGGACGCCAGCGTGGACGCGATCACGATCGGCTTTGGGCTTCGCAACCTCCTGGATCGGACGGCCGGGCTTCGGGAGATGTTTCGAGTGCTCCGCCCGGGCGGCCTCCTGGTGATCCTCGAATTCGCACCGCCACCGCCGGGCCTGCTGATGCGCGGCTATCGCTTCTATCTCGAACGGGTCATGCCGGCGGCGGTCGGTCTCCGCAGCGCGGAGGAGGCCAGCGCCTACCGCTACCTGGCCGACACGGTGCAGGCGTTCACCGAGCCGCTCGAGCTGGCGCAGCTGCTGGAGCGCCTGGGATTCCGGGTGGCGTTCGAGCGGATGACGTTCGGGATCGTCGCCATCCACACAGCCACCAAACCATCGTCATGACGGCGCCATCACTTTGGGCCGCCCCGAATCTGCTCAGCTTCTCGAGAATCCTGGCGGCGCCCGTGCTCTATGCCCTGGTGGTGAGCCCGTGGCGCTTTGGGTTTCTGGCTGCGGCGATCATCTTCGTCATCGCATCGATCACCGATACGCTCGACGGCGAGCTCGCCCGTCGCAGCGGACTGGTTTCGCCGCTCGGCATCTACCTCGACACCACCTCGGACAAGATCCTGGTGGCGGTGCTCCTGATTGGCCTTGCCGTCGCGCACGTCGCGGCCGGCTGGATGGCGGCCGTCATCATCGCCCGGGAAGTGCTCGTGACCGGGCTGCGCAGCTATGCCGCGGCGCTTGGCGTCGTCATCCCGGCGGGCGGGTGGGGAAAGGCCAAGACCGTCATCACGATCCTGGCCCTGGTGCTCGTCCTTTTTGAGACGGTCGCCTCGGGTGCTGAATACATCCGTGGCGCGGTGCCACTATTGACCCGGACGTCCACGGCCGGTGCCGCTGTCAACCGATCGGCTGACGAACCTTGATCGGGACCGGCATGAAGTCGACCGGCTCGTCGCGCCCCTCCCAGTTGACAACCGTCCGCGCCGGTTCGGTACGGGCGACGATCGTCCCGTCTCGGATGACCAGGCGTCGGGGAGCCATCAGGCGGATGGCGTCACTTTCCGTGGCGGCGTCGAACAGCACGAGATTCGCCCTGCAGCCCGGCTCGAGCCCGTAATCGGGAAGGCCCAGCGCGCGGGCTCCGTTCACCGTGATCATGTCGAACAGCGTCCGGATCTCCTCATAGCCTGACATTTGTCCGTAGTGCGCCAGCGTAAAGGCTGCCTGCAGCGGATCCGCCTTTCCCAGCGGGTACCAGGGATCCATGACCGAGTCGTGGCCGAGACAGACGTTGACGCCGGCGGCGAGCAGCTCCTTGACGCGCGTATGACCACGACGAATCGGGTAGTGATCGAATCGGCCCTGCAGCACCGCGTTGTCCAGCGGGTTCGTCACCATCTGCATGCCGGCGCGGCGCAGGTTGACGATCAACCGCCCGGCGTACGCATTGTTATAGGAGTGCATCGCCGTCGTGTGGCTGGCGGTGACGCGGCCCTCCATGTGAAGCCTGATCGTCTCCGCGGCAAGCACTTCCAGGAATCGTGAGTGCTCGTCATCCGTCTCGTCGCAATGGATGTCGACCTGCTTGCCAAACTCGTCTGCAAGCGCCACCGCGAATTTCACCGACTGCTCGCCGTATTCGCGCGTCAGCTCGAAATGAGGAATGCCGCCCACCACGTCGGCCCCCAGTTCGACGGCACGCCGCATCAGGGCTTCGCCGTCGGGAAAAGACTGAATCCCTTGTTGGGGGAAGGCGACCAGCTGGAGCTGGATTCGGTCCGCGAACTCCCGCTTGACCTCGAGCATCGCCCGCAGCGCGGTCAGCTGAGGATCGCAGACGTCGACATGGCTGCGGACGAACAGGACGCCATTGGCAACCTGCCAGCGGAGGACCTGGGCGACTCGATCGTGGACGTCATCGGCGCTCAGCGACTTCACTCGCTCCCCCCAGATGGCGATACCTTCGAAGAGCGAGCCGCTCAGGTTGTGCCTGGGCTGGCCCACGGTCAGGACGGCATCGAGGTGGATGTGCGGCTCGACGAGCGCCGGGGTTAGCAATTTGCCCTCGGCGTCCAGCGCCTGGCCGGCCGCCACCCGCTCCGGCTGATCGGTCACGTCCCGGATTCGGCCGCTTTCGATCCTGACCGTGCTAAGGCCGGCATTTCGAGGGAGGCGTGCGTTAGCGATCAGCAGATCGGCCACGGAGGAAGTCTAAGACGCTGTTGCTGGACAGGGCGTGATGCAGACCTTAGAATCGGCTCGAAGCTGGCAACCGATCATGCTTGAAGGGAGATAGGGAGAGGAGTGGCTACAACCACGGAGGTCGAGGAGCACGTCCCGGTTCGGGAAGGGGAATACGGCACCAGGGTCACGACGGTCGAGCCCGGTGGCGTCGAGTACATCCCCGACCGTGAGCGACACGGCAATCCGATTCAGCTGTTCTGGACCTGGATGTCACCGAACATGGAGTTCGCGACTGTCTTCGTGGGCGTTCTGCCGATCGCCGTCTTCGGCGGCGGTTTCTGGCCGACGGTCCTGGGCGTCACCATCGGCAGCCTGATGGGTTCGATCACCCACGCCATCCTTTCGACCATGGGACCGCGGTTCGGTGTTCCGCAGATGGTGGAAGGGCGCGCTTCGTTTGGCTTTTTTGGCAATTTCCTTCCGGCTGCGCTTAGCTGGCTCACCGCGAGCTTCGGCTGGTTCATCGTCAACAGCGTCAGCGGCGCCTTCGCCCTGGTCACGCTGGCATCGGTCTTGAACAAGAATTGGGTCCTCAGCTTTGGCGTTGCCTTCGCAGTCGTGGTGGTCGTCCAGGTCATCGTGGCCTTCATCGGGCACAACTTGATCCACTCATTCGAGCGGATCATCTTCCCCTACCTGACGATCGTCTTCGCGCTCGCCACCATCATCATCCTCGCCCAGTCCCACCCTGGCGTCGGCTTCAACACGAAGGCCCCAGTGCCGTTCGGCGGCGCCTCCGGCGCCTTCATCCTGGCAGTCTTCATCGCGTTTGGCTACGCGATCGGCTGGAACCCGTTCGCCTCCGACTACAGCCGTTACCTGCCGAGGAACTCCAATCCCCGCAGCGTCGCCCTGGCGGCCGGCCTCGGGGTCTTCATTTCGTGCACCGTCCTGGAAATCGGCGGCGCCGCTGCCGCCACGATCGCGCCGTTGGGCAACAATCCCACTCCGCTGTTCACCAATCCACTTCCCGTCTGGCTTCAGGTCCTGGTGCTGCTTGGCATTGCGATTGGGGCCGTGGCGGCCAACGTGCTGAACATCTACTCCGGGTCGATGGCGTTCCTCACACTCGGCATCCGCCTGGCCGTCCAATGGCGACGGGCGATCTCGGCCTTAGTCTTCGGCGCGATCGGCCTCGTTATCGGGTTGCTGGCGCAGGCCAACGTCGCGCCGGGCACCAAGTACGAGAACTTCCTGCTGCTGATCACCTACTGGATCACACCCTGGCTCGGTGTTGTGATTACCGATTTCGCCCTGCACCGCGGCAACTATCCCGAGCCGGTCTTCTATGACGTCGGCTGGGCGAACTGGAAGGGGTTCGTCGCAATGCTGGCCGGGATCATCGCTACCACGCCTTTCTGGGACCAGGGCGCAACATTTAGCTCGGCAAGCGTCCCGCCAGCGCGGCGACCCCGGTTCGCATCTGATCTAACCGAACATGTTCTCCCTCCCCCCATGCGGGGGAGGGTCAGTGTGGGGGCTAGAGCCGGACGGCCGTCCGAAGCAAGGCCTTCAGCCTGTCCGGCTGATGCCGGTATCGCTCCCATTCAGCCGGCAGCTTGGTGCACTTCTCGAGGATCGCCCAGAGCACGGCGTTGATCGGGGTTGGCAGGTCATATCGACGGCCGGCGTCGACCACGGCGCCGTTGAGAAAGGCCGCCTCGGTGTTGCTCTTCCCCCGGCTCAGGTCCCACCACAACGACGGCATCTTCGAGCCGCGGGCGCCGCCGAGGCGTGGCTCGAGCAGCATCTGGGCCAGCACCGTCGGCAGGTTCATCACCCAACGCAATAGCGGCGTCGGCAGGCCAGGTAAGGGCACGACCGAGATCCGCATCCGGTCCATGACCATCACCGCTTCCCGGAAGGCGGCGCGCTCGTAACGGAAGAGCTCGGTGTCGGCGAAGATGTGCGTGGGTGGCAAATCGAGGATGGCGCTCTGCGCGTTGCCGAGAAGGTTGAAGAGCAGCTTCGACCATTTCATGGCGCGAAAGTCCGGATAGCGCCGGGCCTTGAAACCGGCGGCGTCGAGCTTGCGGACCAGCGGTCCGACATTGACTTCAGGCGAGACCGGGGCGAGCGCCACGCCGCCGCGCCGCGAATGGAGCTTGATCGTGCCCGGCTCGTCGAGGCTGACCGGCACCGTGAGGCTCCCGGCAAGCAGCGGCTGGTCGGGAAGCGCGGCGACGATCGCCTCCTCGTTGCCGACACCGTTCTGGAAACTGCCGATGATGGTGCCGGGTTGGAGCACCGGCTGCAGTTGCTCGAGGGCGTCGATGGTGTCGTAGCCCTTCACGGTGAGAAAGACGTAATCAAACGGCCCGCCGGCCTCGGCGATACTGGGGCGCGCCGCCAACACGGACTGGCTGCTGACCTTGCCGGCGACCACCATCCGGACTCCGTCGCGGGTGACCGCCTCGACGTGCGGCTGGCGGCCGACGAGCGTGACCTCGCTCCCTGCCTGCGCAAGTCGGGCGCCCAGGAAGGATCCCACGGCTCCAGCGCCGAAGAAGAGATAGCGGGCGGGTGGCGGTGAAGGCCGTTCCGGCATCAGTCGGCGGTCAGTTTCATCTCTCGCCCGGAGGCCAGCCGCTCGATGTTGTGCCGGTGGCGGTACGCGACCAGGCCGACCAGCACCACGCCAAGGGCGACCGCCGACCACCCAACCGGGCGCCAGAGCGTCCAGCCGACCAGATGCAGGGCGAGCAGGCTGACGAACCCGACGCCGACCGCGACCAGCGAGGAGAGGGATGCCAGGTGGGTCAGCCGGACGGTCAGGAACCAGCTAAGGATGGCGAGCACCAGGGTCACCGGCGACAGGGCCAGCATGACGCCGCCCGACGTCGCCACCCCCTTTCCACCGCGGAAGCCCAAATAGATCGACCAGGTATGGCCGATAACGGCCGCCAGTCCGATGACGGCCAGGCTCCATTCCTGGGACCCCAGACCCAGGCCGATCGCGAGCATCACCGGGATGAACCCCTTCAAGGCATCGAGCACGAGCGTGAGGGCGAAGGCCCCGTGACCCCCCGCCCGGAACACATTGGCGGCGCCGATATTGCCGCTGCCGAGTTGGCGCACGTCGAGATTGCGGTAGAGCTTCATCACGAGCCAGCCACAAGGAACCGACCCCAATAGATAGGCGAAGGCCACCAGCGCGAGCACTTTGGGCATGGCGTCCGGTCAGGACGCCTCCACTATAGATCAGAAGACGGCAGAAGAAGCCGGAATTCGCTGCCCACTCCGGCTTCGCTATTGACCATGACGCGGCCTCCATGGGCATGGGCAACCTCCTGAACAAGGTACAGCCCGATCCCGAGTCCGACGAGGTGCGAATTCTGCTCGGTCTCGATCCGGGCAAACCGCTTGAACAGCTGGCCATGATGGCGTGGGTCGATGCCAAAACCGTCGTCCATGACGCTCAAGACGACGTCGGCTCCGGCGCGGCTGACCTGGAGGTCGAGGTCAATCGCCAGATCGGCGAAGCGCCGCTGCTGATCCTTGACGATTCGCTCGACCAGCTCGACCAGGTCGATGCGCTCGGTGACAATCGCGCCGGTGAGCTCGTCGAGCCGCCCGACCAGGCTCATGTCGGTGATCAGCCGGCTTAGCTGTCTCCCTTTTTCATAGATGCGGGTGCCGGCGAGTTTGTCCTGTTCGTCATTCAGGCCGCCCTGCGCCAGGAGCGAGCCGTAGCCGATGATCACGCTCAATGGAGTGCGGAGCTCGTGCGCCGCGAGATTCAGGAATTCGGTTTTCGCCGCGTTCATATCGCGCAGCCGGGCGACGTCGAGGTCGAGAGGTGCGGCCGGCTGGGCCACAAGCCCCGTCAGGCAATGGTCGACCGCCGGACCATCGCCTTTGAGCGGACGAATGAACCAGGTCCAGGCCTGGCTGTCGACAACGATGGTCTCGGTAAACGGATCGCCCGATTGGGCGACCTTGCGGTAGGGGCGCGGATCGGACAGCGGATGGGACGGCGGCAGGATGGCCGTGATCGTCAACCCAGCGGCGTCCGGACGATGAACGAAGGTGGCCATGGCATCGTTCAGGGTCAGTAAGCGAAGCTCACGAGCTTCGATGACCGCCAGGGGGATCGGAAGCGCCTGGAGCACCTCGATCACGGGCATGGCGAAGCGTTCTGAGAGTGCGGTTTCGAGTAGTTGCGCCAGCGCCTCCGAACGTCGGTCCAATCAGATCTCCTTCAAGTGCGCTGATAGACTGGGCCAAGCCCGTGCAAGACCCGGACAAGCTCAATGATCAAACCACATACCAGCGCTGTTTTGCCTGCGGGCAACTGAACGAATCGGGCCTCCAACTGACGTTCCGCCGCGAGGGTGCGCGGATCGTCGCCGAGTACCAGCCTCGCGAGCGATTCCAGGGATTTCCCGGCGTGCTGCACGGCGGCATCCTGGCCACGATGCTGGACGAAACCATGAGCCGGACGGGCGCGATGCGCCGTGAGTGGCTGATGACCGGCAAACTCGAGATCCGCTATCGGCGGCCCGCTCCGGTGGACCAGGCCCTGCGGGTGTGGGGAGAAATCGTGCGGGAACGCCGGGGCGCGATCGATGCGGCCGGGGCCGTGGAGCTCGCCGACGGGACGGTCCTGGCGGAAGGGCGCGGCATGTTCCTGCGCCTTCCCGAGCCGATTGCCAGCGCCACCGTGGCCGACTACCCGGAGTTCGTCAACTACTGGCAGACGTAGCCACGTCGCGGTCGCATCTCTTCAGCGGCGAGCATGAAGAGTTTCGGACGACAGTCCGCCAGTTCATCGAGAAAGAAGTCCGGCCGAACGTCGACGACTGGGAGGCAAAGGGGCAGTTTCCGCGGGATCTCTTCAAGCGGTTCGGCGCCCTCGACCTGCTTGGGCTTAAATACGGCGAGCAATATGGCGGCACCGCCGCCGGCCAGATCTATGAGGCGGTGCTGTTCGAGGAGCTGGCGCGCTGTGGCTCGGCCGGGGTGGCGGCCGGGATTGGAGCCCATATCGCGATCGCGACGCCGCCGATCAATGATTTCGGGACTGACGCGCAGCGGCAGCGCTGGCTGGCGCCGGCGATCAAGGGCGAGACGATCGTCGCGCTTGGCATCACCGAGCCGTCGGGCGGTTCCGATATCGCCCACGTCGAGACGACTGCGCGTCGCGAGGGGGATGCCTACGTCGTCAACGGCAGCAAGATGTTCATCACCAACGGCGTGAGCGCCGACCTGGTGGTCGTCCTCACCCGCACCAAGCCGGAAGGCGGGCATCACGGTCTGACGATGCTCGTCGTCGAGCGCGACGCACCAGGCTACAGCGTCGGCAGGAAGCTGGATAAGCTCGGCTGGCGGGCTTCAGACACCGCCGAGCTGGTCTTTCAGGATTGCCGGGTGCCGGTCGAGAACCGGCTCGGCAAAGAAAACGAGGGCTTCTACCTCGCGGTCGGCAATTTTCAGTGGGAGCGGCTCTGGATCGCGATCTCGGCGGTCGCCTCGGCCGAGCGTAGCCTCGAGCTGGCGATCGGATACGCCGCCAACCGGGTGCAGTTTGGAAAGCCGCTGACCTCGATGCAGGTCATCCGGCATCAGATCGCCGATATGGCGCTGACGATCGAGCAGGCTCGCCAGCTAACCTACCACGCGCTCTGGTTGCATTCGCAGAAGATCGCGTGCATCCGCGAGGTCTCGATGGCGAAGATCGCCGCGACGGAAGCCGACGTCAAGGTCGCCGACCGGGCCCTCCAGATCCATGGCGGCTATGGCTACATGATGGAGTACCCGATCCAGCGGGCCTGGCGCGATGCCCGGTTGGGTCCGATCGGCGCGGGGACGAACGAGATCATGCGCGAGATCATCGCCCGCGAGCTCGATTTGTAATTTCCAGTCCAGTCGCTGGATAGACTCTGACTGTGCCTTTCGAATTCAATTTGCCGTTCACGGCGGTCGTTGGCCAGGAGCCGATGAAGAGGGCGCTGCTGCTCAACGCGATCGACCCGGCCATCGGCGGCGTCTTGCTCCGTGGCGATCGGGGCACAGCAAAATCGTCGGCGGTGCGCGCGGTTGCCCGGCTCCTACCCGACTACGACGCGGTCGAGGGCTGCCTTTATCGCTGCGACCCGGCGCTGCCATCCCGCTACTGCGATGACTGCCGGGTTCGGGCCAAAGATGGGCCACTCCCGGTCGTTCGCCTGCCGATGCGCATCGTCGAGCTGCCGATCAATGCCTCCGAAGACCGGCTGGTGGGTTCCATCGACATCGAGGCCGCGGTGCGGTCCGGCACCCGGCGGTTCCAACCAGGAATCCTTGCCGAGGCGAACCGCAACCTTCTCTATGTGGACGAGGTCAACCTGCTCGATGACCACCTGGTGGACGTCCTGCTCGACGCCGCGGCGATGGGCGTCAACGTGGTCGAGCGCGAAGGCATGTCGGTCATCCATCCCGCCCATTTCATGCTGGTGGGGACGATGAACCCAGAGGAAGGAGAGCTGCGACCGCAACTGCTCGATCGTTTCGGCCTCTGCGTCGAAGTCGAGACGCCCACCGACATCGACCAGCGGATGGAGGTGATCGACCTCGAACGACGTCTGGAAATGGATGCGCGTCGGGTCCAGGCCTCCTATGCGGGGCAAGAGGCCGAGATGCGAAAACGGCTTACGAGCGCCAGCGCCGACCTGGATGCCGTCAGGATTCCCGATGCGATTCGCACCCTGATCGCGCGGCTCTGTCTCGACGGCTCGGTTGCCGGCCATCGCGCCGACCTCGTCGTCGCTCGCACGGCTCGCGCGATCTGCGCGCTGCGATGGGCAACCGCGGTCGAGTTGAGCGACGTCCTTGAAGCCCTCGAGCTGGCGCTGCCCCATCGCCGCCGGGAGATCGCCACCGATAAGCAGGCGCAGGTCCAGCAGCTTGCCACCAGGGCAGCCGAGCAGCTGGCCCAGATCCAGGCGACCACCCCAATGCAAACGACCCAGGCGGTCGACGGGGAGGCTGCGCAGCAGGAAGGTGCGGCGGGCAGCGAAACCAATGATGGATGGACGACGTCGGAGACGCGCGAGTCGCCGACCAACGAGCTCAACGGTGAGCCGGACGTCGTGATCCAGCTCAAGACGTTCAACGTCAAAAAGCTCGACCTGCCTCGCGAGCGGCAGTCCCGGCGTGCGGCGGGAAAGCGCACCTCCACCAAGAGCAAAACCAAGCGCGGGCGTTACGTCAGGAGCTCGCAGGCGGAGAAGGTGACGGACGTGGCCTTCGATGCCACGATGCGTGCCGCCGCGCCCCATCAGCTGAAGCGCCGGTTATCAGCCCCGGAGGCCGGCAATCAACTGCAGCTGGAGACCCACGACCTGCGGCAGAAGGTGCGCGAGCGGAAGACCGGCAACCTCATCGTGTTCGTGGTCGACGCCTCGGCCTCGATGGATGCCGAGCAGCGCATGCTGGCGACCAAGGGCGCAATCCTCTCGTTACTGCGGCACGCGTATGTCCGGCGGGACAAGGTGGCTCTCGTGGCGTTCAGCGGGCGCAACGCACGAATCGTGCTGCGACCGACCTCGAGTGTCGACCTGGCCGAACGGCGTCTGGAGCGCCTCACGATCGGCGGGACGACGCCGCTGACGCATGGCCTGATGACCGCGCTCAAGCTGATCAAAACGGAGCGGCTGCGTGACCCGCAGGTGTATCCGCTGCTCGTCCTGATCAGCGATGGTCGCGGCAACATCAGTTTGTTCGGCGAGGAGCCGTTGCTCGAAGCGCAGCGGACGGCCGGCCAGATCAAGCAGGATGGGATTCGCGCGATGGTGATCGATTCGACGCGGGACTTCAGCAATCAGCCCGGCTATCCGCGTAACCGCGTCACCAGCCTCTACGGCGCCTACGCCTTCAACGTCTGCCATGACCTGGCGGACCGGCTGGGCGGGCGGTACTACGGCCTCTTCGACCTTTCCCAGAACGCGATTGTCGACACGGTCCAGCGTGAGATGCTAAGAACAGGGTCTGGTTGATGGAACGTTTCGTCTATCCGTTCAGCGCGATTGTCGGCCAGGAGAAGATGAAGCTCGCGCTCATCCTCAATGCCATTCATCCGGCGATCGGTGGCGTGCTGATCCGCGGTGAGAAAGGGACCGGCAAATCGACGGCCGTGCGTGCCCTGGCTCGCTTGCTTCCCGAGCAGACCGTTGTTGCCGACTGTCTGTACCGTTGTGATCCCGATGCGACCGAAGCCCTGTGCTCGGATTGTCGGGACCGGATCGCGGCCGGCGAAACGCTGCCTCGAGCCCGACGCCGGATGCGTGTGGTCGAGCTCCCGATCAACGCCTCAGAGGATCGCGTCGTCGGCGCGATCGACATCGAGGCCGCGATCAAGAGCGGCGAGCGCCGGTTTGAGCCCGGGGTTCTCGCCGAAGCCAATCGCAACATTCTTTATGTCGATGAGGTGAACCTGCTCGATGACCACCTCGTCGACGTCTTGCTCGATGCGGCCGCCATGGGCGTGAACGTCGTGGAGCGGGAGGGAATCTCCATCTGGCACCCGGCGCGCTTCATCCTGGTGGGCACCATGAATCCCGAAGAGGGCGACCTGCGACCGCAGCTCCTCGACCGGTTCGGATTGACCGTCGATGTGGAAGGCATCAAGGACATCGGCCAGCGAGTCCAGATCGTCGAACGTCGCGAAGAGTGGGAGTCGGATGCCGCCGCCTTCAGTGAGCGGTTCGCCGCGCAGGATGCCGAAATCGGCCAGCGGATTGCGGAGGCAATCGTCCGCTTTCCGCGCGTCGTCATGCCGCCCGCGATCCTGCGTGGATTGGCTGAGCTCAATGTCAGCCTGCAGGTTGACGGCCATCGCGCTGACCTGGTCGGACGGAAGGCATCGCAGGCGCTCGCCGCCTACCGCGGCATCCCCGAAGTTGGCGTCGCCGAGGTGAACGAGGTCGCCGACATGGTGCTGGCCCACCGGGTCAAGGCTGGCGGTCGACGGGAGCTTGGAACGCTAACCCAGCCGGTTCCGAGCGCGTCACGGGCCTCGCGAAGCTAATCCATAGCCAAGAACTTGATATCGCGGCACTCATCTGATAGGGTATGACTACGCTAACATGCGACCAGGGAGGTACGCAGATGGTCAACGATCCCACCCTCGAGCGCGAAAACATCGGTGGCAACGAACAAATGGGTGACCCGGCTGAGACCGACCCGACGACCCGCGAAGGCGGCGATTATGGCGTCGAGCGCGAAGATGGCGACGTGGAAGCCTTGCCGGACGAGACCACGACCGAAGGTACCCCGCGCGAGCGGACGCTTCCATAGAACGTACCGGACCAAAGGCCAGCCCGCGGGCTGGCCTTTTTTGATGCCCGGATAAACTCGGCGGGTGTTCACGCCGACCAGGCTGATTCGCGCCATCTCCGTCATTGCGCACGTTGACCATGGCAAGACGACGCTCTCCGACCGCCTGCTCGAATACACCGGAACGGTTGCCCAGCGCGACATGGTTACAAGGCTGACGACGGCAACACGTACCAGATCAACCTGATCGACACCCCTGGGCATGTCGACTTTTCGTATGAGGTGTCGCGGGCGCTGGCGGCCTGCGATGGAGCCGTCCTGGTGGTCGACGCGTCGCAGGGGATCGAGGCGCAGACCATCGCGAACGTCCATCAGGCGCTGGACCACAAACTGAAAATCGTCCCGGTCGTCAATAAGATCGATCTGCCCCAGGCCAATCCGGAGCTCGTGCGCGAGGAGATCGAGAAGGTCATTGGGCTCCCCGCCGAATCGGTGATCTTTGCCAGCGCGCGACAGGGCATCGGGACCAAGGAGATCCTGGAGGCGGTTGTCAGGGAGGTGCCACCACCGACCGGCGATCGGGAGGCGCCGTTACGGGCGCTGATCTTCGACGCGAAGTTCGATGCCTACCGCGGTGTCGTCACCTACGTCCGTGTCCTCGAGGGCACCCTGCGCAAGGGCGTCAGAATTTTGATGATGCAAACCGGCAAGAGCTTCGAAGTTGACGAGGTCGGGATTTTCCGCCCGGAGCGGACCGTGATCGAGGATCTTTCCGCCGGCGAGGTCGGCTACCTGATCGCCAATATTCGCAACGTCCGCGACTCGCGGGTGGGCGACACCGTCACCGATGCCGCACGTCCAGCGGCGACGCCGCTGCCCGGGTACCGCCACGTCACGCCGATGGTTTTCGCGGGTCTTTTTCCGACCGACACCGAACAGTACCAGCAACTGAAAGAAGCGCTCGAGAAACTCCAGCTCAACGACGCCGCGCTGGTTTATGAGCCGGAGACGTCTGCCGCGCTTGGATTCGGCTTTCGCTGCGGGTTTCTCGGTTTGCTCCACATGGAGATCGTCCAGGAGCGCCTGGAGCGCGAGTTCAACCTCACCCTGCTCGGCACCGCGCCCACCGTGGAATACCGTGTCAAGCTGCGTAATGGCGAAGAGGTCCCGGTTGACAACCCGGACCATCTCCCGGATCCCGCCGAGATCGAGAGCATCAGCGAGCCGATGGTGACCGCCACCATCGTGGTGCCCAGCGCGTATGTCGGCAACATGATGGAGCTCAGCCAGGAGCGGCGGGGCCAGTTCCTCAACATGGAGTACGAGCCGGGCGACCGCGTGTTGATCACCTACCGGATGCCGCTGGCCGAGATCATCCACGACTATTACGACCAGCTGAAATCGCGCAGCAAGGGTTATGCCTCGCTCGACTACGAGCTGGTCGGATTCGAGGAGGCCAGTCTGGTCAAGCTCGATGTGCTGGTCGGCGGTTCCCCTGTCGACGCGCTTTCGATGATTGTCGAGCGTAGTAAGGCCCAGCAGCAGGGCCGCCGGTTGACGGAGAAGCTGAAGACGCTGATTCCGCGCCAGCTCTTTGAGGTGCCGATCCAAGCCGCGATCGGCGGCAAGATCGTCGCGCGCGAGACGGTGCCGGCGATGCGCAAGGATGTCACCGCCAAGTGCTACGGCGGCGATGTCACCCGCAAGCGGAAGCTGCTGGAGAAGCAGAAGGAAGGGAAGAAGCGCCTGAAGCGAGTCGGCAATGTCGAGATCCCGCAGGAGGCCTTCATGGCGGTGTTGAGCCTGGATTGATGGAACGCATTTCCAGCCTCTATCTGCATGTGCCGTTTTGCACCTGGCTGTGCAAATACTGCGACTTCAACGCGTACGCCGTGCTGGAAGGCCTCATTCCCCAATATGTCGAGGCGCTCGCTGGTGAGATCGAGGCTCAGAAGGCCAGGCTTCCTGTAGGTCCGCTGGAGACCGTGTTCATCGGCGGCGGCACGCCCAGCCTGTTAACGAGAGAGCAGCTGCGGCTTCTCCTTGATCGCGTTCGGGCGATTGGCTTGCGTCAGGACGCCGAGGTCACCCTGGAGGCGAACCCGAGCAACGTCACGGCCGAGCGCGTCGAGGGCTGGTTGGAGCTCGGGATCAACCGGCTGAGCATTGGCGTGCAGAGCCTTCAGCCTGGAGCGCTGCGTTTTCTCGAGCGCCTGCATTCGGGGGTGGAGGCCATCGAGGCGATCCGCACGGCGCGCGCCGCCGGGTTCCGCAACATCAACGGCGACCTCCTCTACGGCGTTCCCGGCGTGGACCTTTCTGGTTGGATGGAAACCCTCGAAACCGTCATCGACGAGGGCATCGACCATCTGTCCGCTTACGAGCTCACCGTCGAGCAGGGAACACGTCTCGGCCAGGAGGTTCGGACCGGGCTGGTCCGCATGCCCGACGCCGACTCGCAGCTGGAGCAATACTGGGCGGCCGTCGACCGTCTCGAGGCCGCCGGCTTTGTCCACTATGAGATCTCGAACTGGGCCCGACCGGGGCGGACATGTCGCCACAACCTTGCGAACTGGCACTATCGACCGTATCTCGGCTGCGGCGCTGGGGCGCATTCAATGTTCAGGCTGGACGAAGGCACCACCGAGCGGCGCTGGAATGTCAAAGGGCCTCACGCTTACATCAAGCGAATCGCCCAGGGACAGGATGCAGCCGACGATCGCGAGCAGCTGTCACATGATCGGGCGCTGGGCGAAGCAGCGATGATCGGCGTTCGGCTGATGGGGGGAACGCCGACCACGGGTAACTTTCTTGATGTACGGCGTCAGCTTGTCGAGTCCGGCTTGTTGATCGCGAGACTCCGACCTTTGCCATCACGCGCTCGAATAAGTCGTAGGGCTGGGCGCCCATCACGAGGTAGCGCTCGGCGATGATGTGCGCCGGAATGCCGTTGATTCCGAGTTCTTCAGCCTCGTGACGCCGGGCGTCGAGGTAGTCGCCGAAGCGATCCGCCTTGACGGCAGCCTCCATCCCGGGGACATCGACGCCGGCGCGTACGGCGACCTCGCGCAGGACCGCCATGTCCGAGACGTCGCGTCCCTCGTCCCAATAGCCCGTGAGCAGCTCGTGGTGCATGGCGTCAAAGCGACCCTGCTCCCGGGCGAACTCCGCGGCCTGGAGGGCCGGCCGGGAGTTGATCAGCCGCTCGTGCAACTCGAGGTGTAGGCCGACCGAGGCAGCCAGGCGGTTCACCCCTTCCTGGGCCCTCGCCATGTAGGCGGCGGGCAGCAGCTCGTCGCGCGGCCGACCCTCAACAGGGATCTCCGGGTGCAGCTCGAACGGCACCCACTCGATCTCGACGTCGTACTCGCGCTCCAGCCGCTCGACTCCGACCGAGTCGATATAGCAGAAGGGTCAGACGTAGTCCGAATAGATGCGCACCGAGGTGGGCATGGCGCCACGATACCGGGTAGAATCCGGTTTAGCACTCGCGATCGGAGACTGCCAACATGCTAGAACCCACCCCGCTCGACGAGCGTAAGCAGCACATTCTCAAGGC
This sequence comes from Chloroflexota bacterium, assembly GCA_005880395.1. Classification (GTDB taxonomy): domain Bacteria; phylum Chloroflexota; class Dormibacteria; order CF-121; family CF-121; genus CF-13. Next base: position 1,556 of record VBHQ01000144.1, on the reverse strand, counting down.
TGTCGTCTCGGACTACACCTTGACCGGGGTGCCGGTCGGCTCCCAGGTGCTGGCGGCCAAGTACTTGATTGCTGATGGAGCCGGAGGCGGCCTCGGGTGCGGTGCGACGCGCCGTCCGGCAGGAGTTCGACGGTGCGCCGCACAGCGTCGAAGGCATCCTGGAGAAGGCGGCCATGGTCCTGGCCCAGGTCACCGAGAACGTGTCGCTGGTGACGGCTCCGGAAACCAGTGACTTTCGCATCAAGCACATCGATCTGGTCTCCCTCGAGCCGCGTTCGGTGCTGATCATCCTGGTGCTCGAGGGCAACCTGATCAAACAGCAGGTTGTCGCGCTCGAACGGGACACTTCACAGGAAGACCTGAGCCGGATGGCGGCCATGCTCAATCGCAAGGTCAACGGGCAGACCGCTGAGGATCTCGACGCGCGGCTCAAGGTGCTGGGTCCGGACCGTGGCGAACAGCGGCAGATCCTGGAGCGTGTGATCGAGTCGATCAGCGCCCAGCAAGCACAGCGGCACACCGTCGTCCTGCACGACGGGGTCCGCAACCTGCTGCGCCACCCGGAATTCGTCGAGCTCAGCCGGCTCGAAGAGCTGCTCGAGTTACTGGAGCAGGGCGCTCAGCTGGCCGGCATCCTGCAACAGGTCGCCTTCGAGAAAGAGGTGGAGATCATCATCGGTCGGGAGAACACCAGTAGTGGGCTGCGCGAGTGCAGCCTGGTGCTGACCACCTATAAGATGGCCGAACGGGTGCGGGGCACGATCGGCGTGATCGGCCCGACGCGAATGCCCTACGGGCAGGTGGTCGCTCGCTTGCGGCTCGTCAGCCAGGCGACCTCGGACGTGCTGGCCCGCCTCGCCAACTGATTCGCGATCAAGGGGCATGGGTAAGAAAAAACAGATGTCAACCAAGCATGAGAAGGCCACCAGGCCAGAGCCTGAGCGACCAGGCTCGACCGTCGTGGACCGCCGCTCGAGCTCAACCAACGATCCGACGAGCGGCGATCCAGTCGAGGAGGGCAGTCAGCGGGGGGCCGATCCGTCCGGCCAGGCAACCGACCCCGAACTAATTGGCCGACCGAACCCAGTACGCGAACGAGGAACTGGTTCGCAAACTGCTGCCGATCCTGGACAACTTTCGCCGCGCGCTCGAACACGCGCCCGAAGGCATCGATCGGAACTGGTTCAACGGCATCAAGCTGGTCGCCCGCCAGTTCGAAGACACGCTGCAAGCGCAGGGTGTTTCGCAGATCCCCTCGGTGGGCGAGAAGTTCGACCCGGCACAGCATGAGGCGATCGCCAGCGAAGAAACCGACGAGCACGAAGAAGGCACGGTGGTGGAAGAGCTGCAGCCCGGCTACCGGCTGCATAACCGCGTTCTCCGGCCCACGTTGGTCAAGGTTGCGCATCCGCGCGCGTTAAAGTCCTAGAAGTCCTCCATGGCGATCAAGCGGGACTACTACGAGGTGCTCGGCGTCAGCCGCAGTGCCAGCGCCGAGGAACTCAAGCGCGCGTACCGCAAACTGGCGCTGCAGTTTCATCCCGATCGCAATCCGG
>VBHQ01000143.1 GCA_005880395.1 Chloroflexota bacterium | reverse complement strand
CCAGGGCGCTGCTGATCGAGAGCTCACCGAAGCCAAAGCCGAACCATGGCAAGAGGCTCCCGAAGACGGCCATGCCGGCAAAGGCAAGGAGCCGCCCCCGGGTTCCTGGCGGGGCGAAGGCCTGCCGCCGCGCCGCCAGAATGATCGCCAGCGTCAGGGTGCCCGCGAGCGAGCGCAGGAAGACGAGCGCCGCCGGGCTCATGTCGGCGATGGCGAGCTTGATGAAGAGGAAGCTCGCGCCCCAGATGAGCGCCAGCAGAATCAGCGCTGCGTAGCCGCGTCGCATCGGGGTGATTATCCGTCCCGGCGCGATGCCAGGCCGCCGAGAACGGCGTTTACTCGGCCGGGTCGCCGCCGCGGTGTCGCGCCAGGAAGTACTCGGGCACCGAGTTCATTGGGGGGCGCTCCTGGTCCTCGATTTCTTTCTGCTCGATCCAGTACCGCTCGTCCTCATAGTGGATCAGCTTCATGGTCTTGTTGACTTCCTCGAGGAGATGAATACGGTGGCGATCACCCAGATGCTTCAACCCGACCTGGATGATGGCGAACGCCATCTTGGACAGGTCAAAGAGGGTTTGATTGCGATGCACCCGCATGCCCAGGTCTACCTGGGCGATGGAGCGGAGGCCGTAGGCCTCCGAAATCGAGAGCAGCAGACCGAGCTCGACGCCGTAGCCGGTGAAGAACGGCACGGTTTCCAGCACCCGGCGCCGACCGGCATACTCGCCGGAGAGCGGCTGCACCAGGCCCGACAGCTCCGGGAAGAATAGGTTGAGGAGGGGCCGCGCCGCCAGCTCGGTGACGCGGCCGCCGCCCTGCGCCTGGATTTCGGTACCAAACGCGAGCGGCCTTCGGTAGAAGCCCTTGACGTAGTGAATCTCGGGATCGGTGAGCAGCGGGCCGAGCAATCCGTAGACGAATTTGGCATGAATGTTGCTGATGTCCGTGTCGACCCAACAGATGAGGTCACCTTTGAGGACGAACATGCTCTTCCAGAGCGCCTCGCCCTTGCCCTGGAAGACACCGTAGCGGGACAGGATTTCGCTGTGCTGCACTACCTTGACGCCGGCGCGCTCGGCGATCGCGATGGTCCGGTCGGAGGAACCCGAATCGATGACGACGATTTCGTCGAGCAGCGGAATCCGATCCATCAGCGCGTGCTTGAAGGTTCGGACGACCTTGCCGATCGTGGTCTGTTCATTCAGCGTCGGCAGGCCGAGGCTGATGGTGACGCCCTGGCGCTGCTTGAGATCTACCAGGCGGCGCAGGTCGGCGAACTCTTTGCTGTGAAAGGTGTTCTCGGCGAACCAGCGATCGACGCGCTCGCCGGCGGCGGCACGATTTTCGACCCGGAAGGGCCGGTCGGGATCCTTGAGGCTGCTGACGGGCCCGGCCGTCTTGACGACCATCACACTCCCGGGCAGCCGCCGAAGCAGGCGGGTCACCGGCGCACCCAGCACCATCGGCCGGTGCATCAGGCGCACCGGGACGTCGACTTTCGCGGCCAGCTTGACGAAGGCGGCTTCCTCGCGCGCCCGGGATTCGTCCGAAATTCGAGGGCTGAAGACATGGAGCACGCAGAGCTCGGCAGACGATTCCTTGCAGACGGTGCAGGCGAGCCGCAGGGCTAGCTCGGCACTCGGCCCGCCGCGCACCGGAACCAGCACACTCCGGATCGGCGTGGCATCGGGCCGGACGAGGGCCACGTCACAGGGAGGATCGACCAACAGGTCCTCGACGGCATTGACCCAAAGGCCGTCGTGGCGAGCGCCGTGACCGGTGCCCGCTTCCAGAATCAGCAGGTTGGTATCGGTCTCGAGCACCGCCTCACGAATGCCCTGGGCCGCAACGTGCGCGATGCGCACCTGCCCGAGCAGCTCGCCGGGACCGCGCTCCGCGTATCGGGTGATGCGAGACAGGAGCGCGCGATACGCACGCGCCACCTCGACGCCTTCGCTCAGAGGGCGCTCGGGTGCCATCTCGATGACCCCGAGGAGCGTGCCGCGCGAATCTTCAGCATTGAGGAATGGAGAAACGGTCTTGAGCAATGGGCCGGTGCGAGCCGGATTCGTCGTGGGAATCAATACCCGATAGTGGCTCACGGCTTTGCCAGCAGCGGCTCGATCCGTTCGCTGATCAGGCGATCCCAGGAGAGCGCATCGAGGACGTGCCGGCGTAGACGTGCGACGGGTGCATCGATCGCCTGCTGGACAGCCCGGGTGAACCCCGCGGAACCACTCGCAAGCGGGACCACCGTCGCTCCTTGCGGTGCCAGCTCCTTGAAGGCCGGAAGGTCGGTGCAGACGACCGGCGTACGAAAGATGGCGGCTTCGGCCAGCGGCAACCCGAAGCCCTCGCTGGCGCTGGGCAAGACCACCACGTCACTCAGCATATAAAGCTCGGAGAGCGTCTCCGAATCAACTGCATAGCCGGCTGAACCCGGTGGGCGTGACGAAGCGAGGGCGTCAAAGAGAAAGACCACCACGTCATCCAGGCGGAGCCTCGCGGTCAGCTGTCTCAACTCGGCGACGTACTCCATCGAGCGTGGATCATGCGGACCTGGCGGCCCAGTGATCAATAGCCGCACCTGGTGTCCGGCGTCACGCACGCCCGCGGCGGCTTCGATCGCCCACTCGAGATTTTTCCGCCTGGTGATGCGCACCGGCGCCAGCATGACGACGTCCGCATCCATCAGGGCGAAGCGCGCGGCGAGCGCCCGAGACGTCGGCCCGAGGCGCATCAGCCCCGGGGCATCGATGCCATTCGGGATCACCTGCGTTTCATCGACCGTCGCGCCGGTGAGCTCACGCCATTCCTCGAGTCGTTGTCGGGATACGAACACCGGCGTGATGCCCGGATTCGAACGGCGCAGCAGATCCCAGGGCTCGCCGTCATGCATCCAGTGGCGGTAGAGCGGGTTGACCCAGCTCAGGTCGTGGACCCAGGAGATGACGCGCGGTGCCGGACGGCGGGCGATCGACCAGAGCGCCGCGGTCAAAGGCAGATTGAAGTGGAGGGATAGCGCGTTGTGCACGATCAAGACGTCGAGGTTCTCGACGATGCGATCGAGCTCCCGCTGGATGCGGTCGCGGAGCGTGGCAAAGGTGGAAGGAACGTCGCCCCGCAGCAGGCGCTCGCGCACCGCCGTGACGTCTGGATGGCGCGAGTCGAGCTCGGCGATGAGGCGAAGCGCGATGGCGTCATCGGCCAGCGGACCGCCCCGACCGCTCAGCACGGTGACCGGGTAGCCGCGCGCGGCGAGCCGGGTGGCCTGCTCATAGAGGATGGTTTCGACGCCACCGATCACCGGCGGGCAGGTGTAGTGCAAGAGCCCGACGCGCGGCCGGCCGGCCGACGCGAGCGGCGCTTTACTGCCAGGGGAGCGATTGAGGCGTTCTACGTGATCACGGGTGGTTCGTCGAGGATCAAGGCGAGGTCGTCGGGCTTCTCCTTGACGTCGACCTGGGGGCGGCCGCCGTTGTACGACACCTTGAACGACAGTTTGCCGCTCCCGATCCGCATGCCATGGACCTCGACACTGCGGGCTTGCCCGAACGGGATGGGATTGAGGTAGAGTCGCCCCGCGGTGCTATCCGGCACGATGCCGAGCGCGGTCTGCATCAGCTGAAATGCGGCGCCTGCACCCCACGCCTGCGGATTGCAGGAGACCAGGTACTCGGCGGGACCGTTGTTATAGCGCTGGTCGCGGCGAAAGCCGCAGAACAGCTCGGGCAAGCGATAGTTCGGCATGCGGACGCCGGCCTCCATGATTCCCTCGATCACCTGGCTGGCGGCCTCGGCATGCCGGTAACGCCGCAGGCCCGCGACCGCGATCGAGTTGTCATGCGGCCAGACGGTGCCATTGTGATAGCTCATCGGGTTGTAGTGGACCGACTCCGACGACAAGGTCCGAATCCCCCAACCGGAGAACATGTCCGGAGCCAGCAGCCGGTCGCGCAGGATCTCGGCGCGCTCCGGATCGATGATGCCGGCCCACAGGCAATGCGCCGGGTTCGAGGTAATCGATTTGATCGGGACCTTCTGCCGGTCGAGCGCCTGAGCGTAGAACTGTTCGTCATCCAGCCAGAATTTGAGCTCGAAGCGGCGGCGCAGCTCGCCCGCCTCGCGTGCGAGTTTCTCGGCGAGCCGTGTTTGTCCGAGACGGTCGAGGATGCGACTGAGCCCGACCTTCGCCTGATAGATGTAGCCCTGCACCTCGACCAACGCGGCGGGGAGCTCGGCGGGACGGCCGTCGGGGTAGAGCAAGGAATCGGACGAGTCCTTCCACCCCTGGTTGCGCACCCCACCGCTGGCGCGCTCCGCGTATTCGACGAAGCCGTCTTGGTCGACATCGCCGTACCGGTCGACCCAGCTGAGCGCCTGCAGCAGGGAAGGGAGCAGCTCGACAAAGAGGTCCTGGTCGTTGAGCCAGTCCATCATCTCGACCGCGCAGACCAGGAACAGCGGGGTGCTGTCGACCGAGCCGTAATAGGGGGTGTGCGGAATCATCTTGAGGTTGGCGAGCTCGCCGTAGCGGACCTCGTGGAGGATCTTGCCGGGCTCTTCCTCGCGCGCAGGATCGAGGTTGCGGCCCTGGTGTTGCGCCAGGTACCGGAGGGTTCCCCGGGCAATCTCGGGATTGAGCATCAGGGTTTGGATCGACGTGATCAGGGCATCGCGGCCGAAAGGCGCCGAGAACCACGGAATGCCGGCCATGGGGAAGAGGCCGGTGTCGAATTCTTCGAGCAGGATGCGAAGGTCCATCTGGCTTCGTCGCAGGAGACCGCGATCGAGGAAGGCGTTGTCGGTCTTGATCGCGGTCGTGTTGTCGTTCCAGCGCCGGTACGAGCGTTGCAGCGCCTGGAGCGCGTCGTCGTAGAGGTAGCTCAACATGGGCTCGTCTTCGCCGATCAGGGGAATGATGTCAACGACAAGCGTGATGGTCTCTTTGGAGGTGAGGTGAAAATGCCAGGTCAGGGTGTCGTCGTGATGGTCGCTGATCGGCCGGTTTACGATCACCTCGGTGCGGCGCAGCAGGCCGTCCTGGCCTTCATAGGTAAAGGTCAGTTCCTGCGTCCCCAACTCGACCGGACGCATGGTTCCCGCCAGTTGCCGCTTGTAGCCACGCACATCGAACATGTCCCGGAAGTCCGCGTTGATTCGCAGCGAGCACTCGATGTCGATTTCCTCGCGGCCGCAGTTCTGCAGGCCGATCCGTTCGTGGAGACCGCCGTAGATGAAGCGGCTACGGCGAATGCTGATGCTCTGCTGTGGGATACGGCGCTTGCCTTCGTCCAGGAGCAGCACCGGATTGACCATCTGGAAAGTGGCGACGTAGCTCTCATCGACCGACGCCGAAAGAAGAATCGGCTGCAGCCGGTTCAGACGAAATTCGTAAGCCGACAGGAATCGGGTATCGGAGAAGTAGAGACCGAGGCCTTTTGTGTTATCGGCGGGGATATCCCCCATTTCGTCGGAGACCATCATGATCCGGTTCTCTTTGAGAACCACGCGGCCGTCCGACACGGTGCCTATTATAGGTTCGCTCTTTCGCTGAACCGACAGCCGGAATGCATCCTATGGTGATAGTTACGGAGTCCCACTGATGGCGCTACCGATGGTTGCTATCGTGGGCCGCCCGAATGTCGGAAAGTCGGCGCTCTTCAACCGATTTCTGGGTGAGCGCCGCGCCATCGTCGATCCGATGGCGGGATTGACCCGGGATCGACTCTATGCCGAGGTCGAATGGCGCGGCCGTCGCTTCGTTATCGTCGACACCGCCGGCCTGGTCCTGGGCAAGGATCGCGATGAGATCCCGGAGCAGCGCGAACTGCGGCGACGAATGGAGGAGCAAACCCGGCTCGCGATCGAGGAAGCCGACCTTGTCTTGTTCGTCCTCGATGTTCGCGAGGGATTGACTGCGGTCGATCGCGACATTGCCGAAATGTTGCGGCGATCGCGCGCCCGGGAGCGGCGATCTGCTCGATGTGGTCGTGGAGCATCTGCCGCCACCCAAGCCTGAACCGACCGACGGGGCGCTTGACGGACGGGTCGCGATCCTGGGGCGGCCCAATGTGGGCAAGTCGTCGCTGGTGAACGCCTTGATCGGGGGCGAGCGGAGCCTCGTGACGGCGGTGCCAGGGACGACGCGCGACCCGGTCGATACGATCGTCGCGTTTCAGGGAAAGCGGATGCTATTGGTCGATACCGCCGGCATCCGGAGGCCTGGACTGACGCGGGGCGTCGAGCAGTATTCGTTGTTGCGCGGCTTGCGTGCGATGGAGCGGGCTGACGTCGGCATCGTGGTGATCGACGCCCGCGAGGGCATCACCGGGCAGGACGCGCACATTGCCGGCTATGTCGTCGAAGCCGGCCGCGGGTTGGTGCTGGCGCTGAACAAATGGGACCTGTTGACGCCCGAAGAGAAGGAGGAGAAGGTATGGCGCAAGCAGATCCGGCAGGATCTGAGTTTTGCGCCGTGGGCCCCGGCCTCTTACATCTCAGCGAAGACGGGCCAGCGGGTTGCCCAACCGCTCGAGGTTGCGTTGCAGGTGATCGAGGAGCGGCACCGCCGGGTCGCAACACCAGAACTCAACCGATGGCTTCGCGGGATCCTTGCCGAGCGCGAACCTCCCACGCGAAAAGGGAAACGACTGCGCCTCCTCTATGCGACCCAGGCGGAGGCCTCGACCCCTACCTTCGTGTTCTTTGTCAACGACCCCGAGTTGGTCCATTTTTCGTACCGGAGATTTCTCGAGACCCAGCTGCGCAAGGCGTTCGGCTTTCAGGGAACGCCGCTGCGACTGGTGTTGCGTAAGCGCGGGGAAGAACGCGAGTAAGGCAGGCTAGAATGGTGCGGCCCCGGTCGGGGAGTGGCGCAGCCTGGTAGCGCACTTGAATGGGGTTCAAGGGGCCGCAGGTTCAAATCCTGTCTCCCCGACCACTGTTTGTCTCAAGACAGCGGGGACCATTGTCGTGTGTCACGACTTCGTGCACGCCTGTTGCAAGACGAGGTAGCTCCGCTATTCCGTCAACGGGGCCGTCGAGTTTGAGCTAGCTGGCCTTGCCGAAAAGACTCTTCAGGTCGCCCTCGTGGGCGGTCAGCAGTTCGAATGCTTATAGCGGCGAGCTCATTCGCCCGGTGGCCGGTCACAAGTCGTCACTCCGCAGCGACGGCAGTCCTGTCCCGCGATACTGCCCAAACCGCGACCACGTGGTGGCCTTCGCGCTGGTCGGCTTTGAGCAGTCGCTCGAAGACGCGGAACCTGGACGCTGTTATGAGATCGCCGATCAGGATCGGCCCCACGGAAAACGGAAGGAAAATCGGGTTGTCCAGGTCGTTTTCGGCCAGACCGAGAAAGACCATCAATAAGACCGCGATCATCCCGAAGGCCGCCGCCAGGAGAAAGGCTCCGAGCTCGACGTCAGACGCCGAGGGGACGCGGCTCGTATAGCCCGGCGCCATCAATCCCGACCGGACGCCAAACGCGATTAGCCCCAGGATCGTCAGACCCGCCGCCGCCGTAAAGATGATGGCAACCACCACGACCGAAACGACCTGGCCTGAGGTCAGCCCTCCAAAGAGGTTCATCCAATCGAGCTGCAGGGGCATCGCCAGCGATTCTAGCCGGATCAGGCCGGCTTGGATGAGTCCGCCTTCTGCCCGAAAGCCGCCTCGACGATGCGCCTCTCCTGCGCCTCGTGCGCGATGGCATAGCCCTCACTGGGTGACGCGCGTTCCGGCCGTCCGACATAGTGCAGCCCCAGGTGCTTCGGCAGCTTTGGCTCGAGCCGGCGCTTCACATGCCAGTAGGCACCCATATTCATCGGCTCCTCCTGGACCCAGGTCAACGTTGCGACATTCGGATACTTCGCAATGAACGCCAGCACATCGTCGGTGCGAAACGGCTCGAGCAGCTCGAGCCTGATGATCGCCAAGTCACCCGCCTGTTCCCGTAGCGGGCTGCCGGCCAGGTCGTAGTACACCTTTCCGGTGCAAAGGATGATGCGCCGGATGTCCTCGCGATGACTCTCCGCCATCGGATCATCGATCACTCTCCGGAAAGCGAGCGTGGTCAGGTCTTCGAGCCGCGAGAACGAGGCCTTCATCCGCAGCAAGCTCTTCGGCGTCATGATCACGAGCGGACGCGGCCGCGTATGCAGCGCCTGACGGCGGAGTGCGTGGAAGTAGTTTGCCGGCGTGGTCGGATAGAAAACGCGGAGGTTGCCTTCAGCCGCGAGCTGGAGGAATCGCTCCAGGCGGGCGCTCGAGTGCTCGGGACCAGCGCCCTCATAGGCGTGGGGGAGGAGGAGGGTCAGCCGCGAGGTCTGTCCCCACTTGGCCAGGCCGGAGACGATGAATTGATCGACGATGACCTGGGCGCCGTTGGTGAAGTCGCCGAACTGCGCCTCCCAGCACACGAGCGCCTCGGGCGCATCGGAGCTATAGCCGTACTCGAAGCCAAGCGCGGCGTATTCCGACAGCGGGCTGTTGTGCAGCTCGAAGGTGGCGGTCGCGCCAACCAGATGCTGGATCGGCACCCAACGCTTGCCGGCCCGCGCGTCGTGAAAGACCAGGTGCCGCTGGCTGAAAGTCCCCCGTTCCGTGTCCTGCCCCGTGAGGCGCACCGGAATGCCGCCGGTGACCAGCGAGGCGAAGGCCAGTTCCTCGGCCTGGGCCCAGTCGATTTCCCGCTCGGCCAATGGCGCCTTCCGACGTTCCATCTGGCGTACCAGCTTGGGATGCACGGTGAACCCTTGCGGCACGGCGATCAGCTGGCGGTTCAACGACTCGAGCGTTTCCGCAGGGACGGTCGTCTTGATGTCGGTCTCGGGCGTCGCGTCCATGGGCGGCCGGCTTAGCTCGGGCGCATGGGCGGCGCTTTCCCTGACATTCTGAAGGGCGTTGCCCAGCCGCGCCTGGGCTGCTTCGGTCCGGGACTGCGCGTCTTCTGCGCTCAGCAGCCCTTCTTCGATCAGTTGAGCGGCGAAGATCTCACGTACCGTCGGGTGCGCATGGATCGCGTCATACATCTGAGGCTGTGTATAAGCGGGCTCATCCGTCTCGTTGTGACCGAACCGCCGATAACCGATCAGGTCGATGACGACGTCGCGCCCAAACTTCTGGCGGAAGGCGGTCGCCAACCGTACGGCGCTGACGCAGGCGGTGATGTCATCCGCGTTGACATGGATGATCGGCAGGTCGAAGCCTTTGGCAACGTCGGACGCATATCGGCTCGAGCGCGCTTCCTCGGGATCGGTGGTGAAGCCCAGTTGGTTATTGGCGATCAGATGCAGCGTGCCGCCGGTTGAGTAGCCCTCCAGCTTTTGCAAATTCAAGACCTCCGCGACGACGCCCTGCGCGGGAAACGCGGCATCGCCGTGGATGAGGATGGGCACGGTTCCGGTTCGGTCGAAATGCGGCGTCGGCCCTTTGCGCCGGGTCTGTTCCGCACGCGTCCAGCCTTCGACCACCGGGTCGACAGCCTCGAGATGACTGGGATTGGCGAGGAGAGTGACGGACACTTGCTTCCCGTTCGGCGTGACGTAGGTGCCCTCCGCCTCGGCGTGATACTTGACGTCACCGGTTACGTCACCCGCCTCCAGCCGCGCTTTGTTCTGTTCGAACTCCACCAGCAGCGACTCGTAGGTCCGGTTCACCACGTGGGCGATGACGCTGAGCCGGCCGCGATGCGCCATCCCCATGACGACATGCCGGGTCCCGTTGTCGGCCAGCAGCTGGAGCGTCTCCTCGAGCATCACGATCATCGAATCCAATCCCTCGATCGAGAACGTCTTCTGTCCCAGGAAGGTGCGGCGGAGGTAGCGGTCCATCGCCTCGACCTTGGTCAGGCGCCCGAGTAGCTGCAGTTTTCGCTCCGGGCTGAGTGGCTGCCGGTAACGGCCTGACTCGATCCGCTCGCGCAGCCAGTTCCGTTGCTCGTGGCTGGAGATATGTTCGATTTCATAGGCGATCGTCGAGCAATAGGTCTCGCGCAGATGCGTCATGACCTCGGCAAGGTTCTCGCCGGGAACGCGCACCCGAAGCACGGCCGCCGGCACCGCGTCCATCAACTGCGGCGTCAAGCCGTGGTTGACCGGATCGAGAGACGGATCACCGGTCGGGGCGCTGCCCAGCGGATCCAGCCGGGCGGCGAGGTGGCCATGGCTGCGATAGGCGGCGACCAGCGCCATGCCGGCGGCAACCGCGCGGAGGATTTCGGCATTCTTCGATGCGGCGCAGGAATTCACCCGACTCCGCGCCTTGAATGACGCGGTGGTCGTAGGTGCTGGTCATCGTCATGACCTTCGAGACGCCCAGCTGCCGCAGGCCACTGTCGGCGATAGACGAGAACTCGGGCGGGTAGCCGATCGCGCCCGTCGCGATGATGCTGCCTTGCCCCTTCATCAATCGGGGAACCGACGCAACCGTTCCAATGCCACCAGGGTTGGTCAGCACGATCGTGGCGCCAGCGAGCTCGTCGGCAACCAGCTTGCCGGTGCGCGCCTTCGAGACCAGAGTTTCGTACTGATTGCGAAAAGCGCCAAAGTCCAACCGATCGGCGTCGCGGATGACGGGGACGACCAGCATCCGGCTGCCGTCCTGCCGTTGAACGTCGACGGCCAGCCCCAGGTGCACGCCTCGCGCGACTCGGGTCGGCGTGCCGTCGATCCGATCAAAGGTCACGGCCATTGAGGGCACGTCTTTCACCGCTCGCCTGATCGCAAACGCGACAAGGTGGGTGTAGGAGATCTTCTCCGGTCGTCCGGCGTCCTGGATGCCTCGGTTCAATTGACGTCGCCGCTGGTCCAGCACGTCGACCCGCACGGTGCGGAAGCTGGTCGCCGTTGGTACTTCCCGGCTCTCCTCCATGTACTTGACGAGCGCCGCCTGGGCGCCGCGAAGCGGAATTGCTGTCGTCTCCCTCCCTCGTTCAGGGGGGACGGTCGGGGAGGGGGCCGGCGCGGTCGGGGAGGGAGCCTCCGCAGTCTCTTTCCGGGGGAGGGTCGGCGTGGGGGTCGGCGCAGCCTCGATTGCGTCCATGACGTCTCGTCGACGGATCGATCCCCCGGGGCCAGATCCCTTCACCCGCTTGAGGTCAACACCCCGTGACCGGGCGAGGAGTTCGGCCCCTTCGCTCACTTCGACCGTTGCTCCGCCATTCGGGGCTGGCGTTTCGACCGCTGGTGCCTTCGCGGGTGCTGTCGGCTGCGCATTGGCCGCCTCCGGTGGCCCGTCAGGCTGCGCCGGCTTCGCTTGCTCCGGCTTCGGCTGCTTCGCAACGTCGCCGTCGCCGCCGACCTCGATTTCGGCCAGCGCGGCGCCGACGGTGATCGTTTGCCCGGCATCGGCCAGGATCTTCAGCAGCCGACCACTGGCGGGCGCGGGAACCTCCGCATCAACCTTGTCGGTCGTGACTTCGACCAGCGCTTCGCCTTCACGCACCGAGTCGCCCGGCTGTTTTAGCCACTTTGCGACGGTCCCCTCGGTCACCGACTCACCCATTTCCGGCAGGGTGACCTGCATCGAGTGGGGCACGATCGAATTCTACCCAGCTTCCGGCGCCTAAACTTGATAGTGGCGTGAGCTTCAAAAGCAAGCTGCGAGCGAGCGAAGACGCGACCGGCTCGCTCCTTTGCCTCGGGCTCGATCCCGAGCCCGACCTGCTTCCGCCGACCATCGAGC
>VBHQ01000005.1 GCA_005880395.1 Chloroflexota bacterium | reverse complement strand
TCGAAGAAAAACCCGCGCTCCGACCTCGAGCGCGTGCTTGGCCTCAGCGCTCCGCACGCCGAGCCCAGCGCTGGAGCACGCCCGCGACCGCCCAGCCGGCAACGTGGTTGGCGGCAACGCCAATCCGGTCCGGGAGCCAGGACACATAAACAGTGCGACGGTTGCGCTCGACGGCGATCGCGACGCGTCGCGCCACCTTCTCCGCCGGCACGGGCGGCACCCGCTGGTGGGCGGCCCGCCCGCGGATTCCCAGGCGGTTTTCCCCGAAGCGGGATCGTGTTGTTCCCGGGAAGACATTCATCACGCGAATGCCTCGATGCGACTCCTCGAGACGCAGCGCATCGCCGATCGCCGTCAGGGCGAATTTGCTGGCGGAGTAGTAGCCGATCCGCGGAATAACGATGCGACCTGCAACCGAGGAGATGTTGATGACCAGCCCCGACCCCTGCCGTCGCATGACGGGGACCGCGGCGCGGATCGCAGCCGCGGCCGCCAGCACATTGAGACGAAAGAGCGCCTCGACATCGCTTCCAGCCGCGTCAGCGATGCCCGAATGCATACCAATGCCGGCGTTGTTCACCAGGATGTCGATGCCACCGAGCTCATCGACCGTCGTGCTGACCATTCGGTCGAGGGCGGTTGTGTCCGTCACGTCGGTTGGGCGCGCGATCGCCCTCCCGCCTTCCGCCTTGATCGAGGCGGACAGGTCATTGAGCGCGTCGCCATTTCGGGAGGCAAGGACGACCTGGGCGCCACGGCGGGCGAATTCCAGCGCAATGGCGCGTCCGATCCCGCTGGAGGCGCCAGTCACGATCGTGCGAGCGCCGCTCAGTCGCATGTCAATGCTGACAGCCGCGGCAAAAGTCGGTCGCTTCACCTCGTGCGGTCAGCTCGGAGATTCGGTGGCCGCAGCGCGGGCATTTCTCCTTTGCCTTGCCGTGGACAGCCATGAAACTCCGATCTTGCTTATGCGGCTCGTACTTCGGTTGCGCCTTGATCGCCTCGATCGCTGAGCGCAGGACTTTTCCCGTGGCCGCGTGCAGCCGGTTGATGTCCTCGACCTTGAGGGTGGTCCGCTTGCGGAGCGGCAGCAGGCCGGCTTCATGCAGGATCTCGTCTGAGTACGCGTTGCCGACCCCGGCGATGAAGGCCTGATTGCGAAGCAAGTTCTTCAACTCACCAGGATGGCGCCGGATCCGCTGCGTGAATTCACCTTCGCTAACGCTGAGCGCATCGGGACCGAGCTCGGCCCAGCCGGGAATCGTCGGCAGTGCGCCAGGCGGGACCCAATAGACGCGGCCCATCTTGACGGTGTCGAGAAAGCGCAGCTCTTCGCCCCCCTCCAGCGTCAACCGGAAAACGGTCGCCGCGGCGACCTTCTCCGCGGCCGCGGTCCACTGCAGCCGCCCGCCAAGCATGGGATTGATCACCAGGTGCTGGCCATTGATGTCGAAGACGAGAAACTTGCCTCGACGCCAGCTGCGTTCGAAGGTCCCGCCGGTGAGCTGCCGGGCGAATTCATCCGGCGGCGTCCGCAGTAAAAAGCTCAGCTTCGGCGAAGTCCAGACCTTGGCGATCCGCTTCCCCTCGAGCCGCGGAGCGAGGTAGTCACGCAGCGCCTCCAGTTCGGGGAGTTCGGGCACAGCACATCAGGCTAGCTCAGCCGATCAGTCCGCGGCTCCGTATTCGCGTCGTTACTTGACAAGACGATACGTCTCGTATAGTGTCGTGCCATCCTGTTAGCCATCGGTCGCGAGCCTCCAAGGAAGCGAATCATGCACGCTGCGACGGGAATGCTGTCGTCGGGTTCCCAGCCCTCGGTCGACGCCATCGCCCGGGCCGCGGGCGTTTCGCGCACAACCTTTTATCGCAGCTTTCGCTCGCGGGCCGAGCTCTTGGCCGAACTGCAACGCGAGCCCGAGCCCGAGACCGGCCGTCGGATTCTTGACGCCGCCTATGCGCTGCTTCAGCGCCAGACCCTGGCCCAGCTTTCCATGGATGAGCTCGCTGTCGCGGCGCGCATCTCGCGCGCGAGCCTGTACCGGCTTTTTCCTGGGAAGCCGGCGCTCTTCCGGGCGCTGCTGATCGCCTACTCACCGTTCGAGCCGGTCATGGCCCTGATTCAGCGGATCGGCGACCGGCCGCCCGAAGAATTCGTTCCCCAGCTGGTCCTGACCGCTTATCACGCCGTTGCCGGGCGGGAGGGCATCGCTCGGACGCTGCTGCTCGAGGTCACCTCCATGACACCGGAGACACAGGAGCCGTTCGCCCAAACCGGCCTGCGCGCTTTTGCGGCGATCGCCGCCTACCTGCAGGCACAGATGCGGGCAGGGCGGCTGCGGACGATGCACCCGCTCCTGGCGCTGCAGGGCCTGGTCGGCAGCGTGATGCTGCATGTGCTGTCCACCCCAGTCCTCGGCGAATCGATCGCGGGAATTCCGGCGGGCGATGAGGCCGTCCTTCAGCTGGCGCAGCTCTGGCTGCGGGGCATGGGTCCCGAGGGCTAAACCGATGGCCAGCGAGGATTTCGCCGTCGAGGTCGATGGTGTCGTCAAGCGCTTTGGCAGCCTCCACGCGCTGGCGGGCGTTTCCTTACGGATCCGCCAGGGCGAGGTCTACGGGTTGCTGGGACCGAATGGCGCCGGCAAAACGACCTTAATTCGAAGCCTGGTCGGCCTCGTGAAGCCGGAGGAGGGATCGGTGACCGTGCTCAACCGGCGGATGCCAAACCTCGATGTCCTCGCCCACGTCGGCTACATGACCCAGCAAGCCGCACTGTACCCGGACCTGACGGTCGAGGAGAATCTCCGCTTTTTCGCCGCCATCAACGGCGTCCACGGCGGGATTCGCGAGGCGCTCGAGGTCGTCGGCCTCTGGGATCGCCGCGGCTCGATCGTCAGCAGCCTCAGCGGTGGGATGCGCACACGCTGCTCGCTCGCCTGTGCGCTGGTCCACAAGCCGGAGCTCCTCCTGCTGGATGAGCCCACCGTCGGCGTCGACCCGCTGCTGCGGATGCAGCTCTGGGACCGGTTCCAGAAGATGGCTCGGGAAGGCACCACGATCCTGGTGTCGAGCCACGTGATGGACGAGGCAGAACGTTGCGATCGGCTCGGCTTGATCCGCTTCGGTCGACTCCTCGCTGAGGGCACCGTCGCACAGCTCCAAGCGCGGGCCGGCGTGAATCGGCTCGAGGATGCCTTCCTCAAACTCTCGGAAGCGAGTGCCGCATGAGCCGCCGGCGAATTCTCGCCATTACCAGGCGCTTGCTGCAGCAGTTCAGGCACGACCGTCGCACGCTGGCCCTGCTCTTCGGGGCGCCGCTGATCATCCTGGCGCTACTCGGCTACATCCTTCGCGGCGGCGGGGATGTTCCGGCGATGGGCGTCGTGAACCTGGATGAGGGGCCGCTCGGAGCCCTGGTGGCGTCCACACTCGAGAGCTCGCGCACCGTTGCTGCCTCACGGATGTCGAGGCAGGAGGCCGATGCAAAGCTTCATGCCGGGGACCTTGCGGGCTACGTGCTCCTCCCGGCCGATTTCACCAACCGAGCTCAGCAGCAGCACGCGGTCGTGCTCGGCGTCGAGCTCGAAGGCACCGAGCCTGCCCTCTCCGGGACCATCATGCAGGCTGTCGGCCAGGCGTTTACCGCCCTTGCCAGCCAGGCGGGCGGGGTACGTTTTGCCACGCAGGTCAGCTATCTGCACGGCGGTGCGAATTTCGACACCCTCGACTACTTCGGGGCCGCCTTCATTGGCCTGGTCGTGTTTTTCCTGGTCTTCGTTGTCACGACCGTGGCCTTCCTCCGCGAACGCAGCCAGGGAACGCTCGAACGGTTGATGGCGAGCCCGCTCCGGCGGCCGGAGATCGTCCTCGGCTACATGCTCGGCTTTACCGTGCTGGCCCTGGTCCAGGCGATCGAGGTCCTCGCCTTTTCGCTGCTGCTTCTTCACGTGCACAACTCCGGGAATGTCGGCCTGATCTTTCTGCTCGAGGCGTTGATGGCGATCGTCGCCGTCAACCTCGGCATTTTTCTTAGCATGTTCGCCCGGACGGAATTCCAGGCCGTGCAATTCATCCCGCTCGTGATCGTGCCCCAGATGCTGCTCTCGGGCATCATCTTTCCGGTCACGACCGAGCCGGGGCCCCTGCAGGTGCTCTCCCGGCTGCTTCCCCTGACCTACGCGGTCACCGGCATGCGCGACATCATGATCAAGGGCGCTGACCTCAGCTGGTCCTCGCTGCAGCTCGACCTGGCGGTCGTACTTGGCTTCGCGATCCTCGTCATCATCGCCGGAGCCACCACCCTTCGTCGCCGCATTGCCTAGGTGCCGCCATTACAGCGATAATGGGGTGAAAGCTTATAGTCAAAATTAGCAATGGAGGTTCGCCATGCCGGGAAAAAAGAAGAGCTCGTCGATCAAGAATCCCAAGACCTACGAGGGGCTGAAAAAGAAAGGCATGCCGAAGAGCCGCGCAGCCGCGATCAGCAACGCGCAGGCAAAAAAGAAAAAGAAGAAGTAGCCGCCCGCCCGGGCACCTCGCCGACGAGTCCACCGGCGGTCCGCGAGTGGCGGCCGGAATGGATTCCAGCTTACCTGTCGAACGGGCTCATCGGCCTGCGGGTGGGGACGATCCCGCTGATCGAAGGCCTCTGCATCGTCAACGGCCTCGCCGCGGTCGACCCGGTTGAGCAAGGCGAAGCCTTTGCGCGCGCCCCCTACCCGATCGGGGGTGACCTCGAGATAGACGGGCGCAAGCTCAGCCGTGTCCCGAGGGAGGCTCGGCTGATCGAGCAACGCTATGACTTCTCCTGCGGCGAGCTCATCAGCCGCTTCGCGTTCCGCGGCGAACGGTCGACGGCGACGGTCGAGGTCCTGACACTTTGCAGCCGCTCATTGCCGTCGGTCGTATTGCAAGAGGTCCGAGTGGAGGTCGATCGCCCAGCCCATCTGACCATGACGGCGAAGGTGGATCCGAGCGAAATCGAAGGCAGGTGGAAGTCACGAGAAACGACGACGCCCGGGTCCGACAAGCCGGTGGTCGACGGCTCGATGCTCTGGGAGACACACGGGGGGCTGGCCACCTGCGGCGCCGCGTATCTCACCGAATTCGATGGTGGCGACGGTGTCGAGCGCCGTCGAGAAGAGCACGATCAGCTCGCGCCGCTCAGCACGTCATATCGCGTCGATGCCCGGCCGGGTCGTCGATACGTCCTGCGCCAGTTCACCGGTCTGGTCGCCAGCCAGATGCATCACGAGCCGCATCGGCAGGCCGCCCGCCTGGCCGGGATGGCGATGCGTCGCGGTTTCCAGAAGCTCCGCGAGGAAAATCGCGGCGCCTGGAAGGAAATCTGGAAAGGGCGGATCCGGCTCGTGGGTGCCGATCCGCACTGGCAGGCGGCCGCCGATGCCGCCTATTACTACCTGCACGCCTCAGCGCACTCATCGTCGCTCTTCAGCACCTCGATGTTCGGCCTCGCCTTCTGGCCGAATTACCACTATTACAAAGGCCACGTGATGTGGGACATCGAGAACTTCGCCTTTCCCACGCTGTTGCTGACGGCGCCCGAGGCCGCTCGCGGACTGCTCGCCTTTCGCTTCGAACGGATGCAGGCAGCCGAAAACAACGCCGCCATGTTCGGTTATCGAGGCCTGCAGTTTCCCTGGGCGGCGGGGCCGCGACACGGCGAGGAAGTCATCCGCCTCTCAGCCCCACAGATCGTCTTCGAGCAGCACGTGGGTCTCAGCATCGCCCTCGCCTTTGCTCAGTACGTGCATGCCACGGGCGACCAGGATTACCTCCGGGAAAGAGCGTGGCCCATCCTCGAGGGGATTGCCGATTGGATTACCAGCCGGGCGCTCAAGACCGATCGGGGTTACGAGGTCAAAGAAGTCATCGGGGTCGCCGAACAAACCGACCCGGTCGACAACAACGCCTACGTCAACATGGCAGCGGCCAGAGTGCTTTTGGAGGCCGCCGGCTTTGCCCGGCGGTTAGGGCGTCGCGACGCCGAGCGCTGGGAGAATGTCGCCAAGCGCTTTTACCTACCGGTCGACCGGGAGGGGCGGTTCGTCAAAAACCACGATCGCTACGCTCCTGAGGATGACAGCCCCGCGGCCGCAACCCCCGAAGCCCTGGCCGGATTTTTTCCAATCAATTACCGTGTCGACCGCGAGTTGGAGCGGTCCACCATCGAGTTCTATCTCGCACGTGCGAATCGGTTCGTCGGCTTACCGATGCTCTCCTCGCTGCTCGGCGTGTACGCGGCCTGGATCGGCGATCGATCGGCGGCTCGCCGCTGGTTCGAGCAAGGGTATCTCGACTTCATCCAGGAGCCGTTCGGGGAAGTCAACGAGTTCAGTCGCCTCAAGCATCCAGACAAGCCGCGGGTCGGGCCATTCATGGCCAATCTGGGCGGTTTCCTGATGAGCTGCCTTTACGGCTTGACGGGCTTGGAGCTCAGCGCTGCTGAGCCCGCTGACTGGTTCAAGCGTCCGGTCAGCCTTCCCGAGGGCTGGGAGTCGATCGAGGTCGAGCAGCTTTACGTGCGGGGGAAGCCGGTTCGACTCGTCGCCGTCCACGGTCAGCCGAAGGCGACGCTGGAACCGCACTGATCACGAGCGTAATTCCCCCTGCTCATCAGCGCAATTCTCCCTCCCCTTTGGGGGAGAGGGTGGGGGTGTCATCGGTAGTTCCGCGACGTGGGAAAGACATCCTCATCGGGCAAGGATGGCGCCGCCTCGATGTGGTTGACCAGCACGCTCATCACCCCATCCTGCTTCTGCAGCGTTCCGTCCATGATCAGGATCGGCTCGAGGTTTGCGACTTGCCGGTAGCGCTGATAGATCGGCGGGCGCAGGATGACGTCGACGTGCCCAAACTCGTCGGCGAGTGTGAAGAACTTGAACTCTTTCCCGGTCGATGGTGATTGCCGGGTAACAACCAGGCCTCCCACCCGGACCCTGGCCCCGTCGCGAATGCTGGAGCGAATCGTCTTCGAATCGATCACGTGCAGTTGGTCGAACTGTGGCCGGTAGAAATGAATCAGATGATCGGTCGTCGACAAGGACAGCAGCCGGTAGTCGGTCGCGACCCGCTGCCGATGGGTCATCATCGGTAGGGTCACCGCCTCCGATGGCTGGCTCAGCAACGGGAAGGTTTGCCAGTCGTCGGCATGTTCATTGAAGCGCCAGACCGCCTCGCGGCGATTCGGCTCCATTGCATCGAAGGCGCCGGCCAGGATCAGGTTCTGGACCTGCGCTTTGGTCAGACCGTTTCGTGATTGGGCCGTCAGCCGGATCCGCCGGCAGAATTGCTCGAGCGAGCTCACCGAGCCATTGAGCTGCGCCTCTTCCAGGACCTCCAGGCCCTTGTCGCCAATACCGTGCACGTAGTTGAAGCCGAGCCGGAGAGCCCCGCACTCCACGGTGCAGCGTACATAACTCTTGTTGATGTCGACCGGCAGGATCGTGACGCCGTGATGCTTGGCGTCTTCGACGAGGACATGCGGGTGATAGAACCCCATCGGCTGCGCATTGAGCAGGCCCGCGTAGAGCGCCGGCGCGTGATGCAGCTTGAGCCAGGCGGTCTCGTAGCAGGTGCGGGCGAAGGCCGCCGCGTGCGACTTGGTGAAGCCGAACTCGGCGAAGGCCGCTAGCTTGGTGAAGATCTCCTCGGCAATCGGCTGCGGAATCTCGTTTACGGCGCAGCCACGGAGGAAGCGTTCGCGGATCCCTGCCATCAGCTCGTGGGATCGGTGGCTGCTCATGGCGCGTCGAAAGTGATCGGCTTCGGCGCTCGAGAAGCTGGCGCAGTCCATCGAGATCTTGAGAATTTGCTCCTGGTAGAGGACGACGCCGAGCGTCTCCTCCAGGATCGGCTTCAACCGCGGGTGGATGTACATGACCGGCTCCCTGCCCTGCTTGCGCCGCAGGTATGGATGGACGGCATCGCCCTGGATCGGCCCCGGGCGGATGATGGCGACCTCCACCACGAGGTCGTTGAAGGTTTCCGGGCGCGAGCGTGGCAGCGTTTGCATCTGTGCCCGGCTCTCGATCTGGAAGACGCCGATCGTATCGGCCTCCTGGCAGAGCCGGTAGACCTCCGGGTCCTTGAGGTCGAGCGCGTCGAGGTCGGGGCGCTGGCCGGTGTCGGCTTCGATCAGATCGAGCGCCTCGGCAACGACCGACAGCATGCGCAGCCCGAGCATGTCCATCTTGATCAGGCCCAGTTCCTCGACATCGTCCTTGTTGAACTGGACCACCATGCGGCCCGGCATCGTCGCACGCTCCACCGGCACGATATCGATCAGAGGCTCGCCGGTGACCAGCATCCCCCCGACGTGGATCGAGAGATGGCGTGGAAAGGCCAGGATCTGGGTCGCGAGCTCGAAGAGCAGCTGCCAGGGCTGACCGGCGCCCGTCGTGGGATAGCCGGCGGCTTGCGCAATCGTTTCGGGACTTTCTGGATGCCAGGCTGAGGCTGACTTGGCCAGGTGATCGAGCGTCTGCTCCTTGAAGCCGAGGGCTTTGCCCACTTCGCGGATCGCGGATCGCTGCCGGTAGGTCACGACGTTGGCGACCATCCCGGTGCGTTCCGGCCCATATTTTTCGTAGATGTACTGGATGACCTGCTCGCGATGGGCGGTGGAGAAATCGATGTCAATGTCGGGCGTCGTCGTCATCTCTTCGTGCAGGAAGCGCTCGAACAGCAGGTTGTGGGCGATCGGATCGACCCTGGTGATGCCAAGCAGATAGGCGACGATGCTGTCCGCGGCCGAGCCGCGTCCCTGCCCCGGAATGCCCCGGGATTGGGCGAATCGCATCAGGTCCCAGTTGATCAAGAAGAACTCGGCAAACCCGGTCTTGTCGATGACATCGAGCTCCTTCTGCAGTCGGGCCGCGACCTCTGCGGTGACCGGCTGATATTTTTCGCGCACCGCATCCTGGCAGAGGCGGTAGAGAAAGGAAAACGGCGTTTGCCCGGCCGGCACCGGGAAGCCGGGAAAGCGCGCCGAGACCAGGTCGAAGCCGAAGTGGCAGGCCCGGGCGATTTCCGCGGCATGGCCCATCCCTTGCGCGACGATCGAAGCGGGATAGCGGCGGAAGACCTCGCGGAGCTCAGCGCCCGGTTTCAGGTAGTGCTCGGCATTGGGGTGGAGGTAAGGTTGGGCCTCGTCGAGCGTGGTGCGATGGCGGATCGCGGTGAGCACATCGTGCAGACGATGCCGGTCGGGCGTCGCATAGAAGACCTCGTTGCTGATCACGATCGGCGCCTTATGCCGGTCGGCGAGCTCGATCAGCGCCTGGTTGCGTCCGCGGTCGCCCGGCGCCAGGTGATCGTGCAGCTCGAGGAAGACCCGGTCTTTGCCGAAGACCTCCTGGTAAAAGGGCAGGCGGTCCTTCGGTTCGGTGACGAGCGCGAAGAGGCGCTGGCTGTATCCGGTGAATTCCTCGGCTTTGAGCCGCGCCATCCCCTTGGGATTCGGCATCTGTGCCTTGCTTACCAGCCGGCAAAGGTTGGTATAGCCGGCCTTGTCTTCGGCGATCAGCAGCAGACGATCGCCCCAACGGTCGTAGTCGACGCGATCCTTGGGCGGGGTCGTGCCATCGTCGATGGTGAGCTCGGTGCCGATGATCGGCTTGATGCCCGCGCGCTGGGCGGCGCCGAAGAACTTGACCGCGCCATAAAAGCCGTTGCGATCGGTAATCGCGAGTGCCGGCATTTCCAGATCTCGAGCGCGCGCTACCAGTTCGTCGGGGTGTGAGGCGCCTTCGAGAAACGAGTAATTCGAATGGCAGTGGAGCTCGACGAATCGGTCAGTCATAGACGCGCTCCACGAACCACTGTGCCAGGGCGCGATCGCAATAGCACTCGAGCGCGAGGTCCTCGTCGATCAGCAAGCGCCAATACTCGCGCGAGATCGGGCTGCGCCACCAATCGCAGTCGATCCGCCAGCGGTTGAGCACGCGTGTCACCGACTGCCAGCCGGCCGCCGACTCGAGATGGGTGGGGACTCCCTGGGCGTCGAGCCGGACGCGGACTGGGCGCGGCGGCGCGAGCAGCTCGGTCATGCTGGTTTCCAGAGGATGCGGTGATCGGGTAAGGGCGCCGCGTCCGGATGGACCTCGGCCCGCTGCACCAGCGATGCACCGTACTCCTCCTGGAGCCGGGCGACCGCATCCGCGATGGACTCGGTGAAGCCGTCGCGGCGGATCAGCAAGCCCGGCTGGCGCACATAGCCTGGTTCCAGACGGCCGGCGCGAAGGCTGATTCGTTCCAACGGTGCGCTGATCGACGCCCGCAGCAGTCGCGGCCGGATGCCATCGAACAGCTCGCTTGCCGTGGTGACGGGATAGGCAAAGCGCACCTCGATGACGACCGGCTTCGCGGTTTCCTGGCTGAGCGTGATGCGGAGCGCGCGCGTTCCCAGGCCATAGGTGAGCAGCGACGTACTGATCCGCTCGGCCAGCGCCCGGGCGATGAACTGCAACGCCTCGGTGTTGTCGATCGGTGGATCGAGTGGCTCAGCGGCTTGAATGCGGACCGGTGGCTTGAACGGGCGCCAGTCGCGATGATCGATGCCGAACGCCAGGTCGTAAACGTCGAGCGCCTTGATGCCGAACTGCCGGCGAAATGCCGGCCGCGAAATGGCCTGCAGGCCGCCGATCGTCCGCAGACCGAGCAGTTCGAGATATTCGCGCAGGTCATCATCGAGTGGGAGTATGTCGATCGATCGCCGCCCGAGAAATGCCGCGCTGTTTGCCGGTTCGACGATCAGGGGCGATCCAGGTCGGGCCACGTCGGCGGCAACTTTGCTGACGAACATCGAGCCGGCAACCCCGATCGCCGGCGACACCGAAAGCGCACCTTCGACGGCACAGGCGATCTCCGCCAGCAGCCGTGAACGATCCGGCCATCGAAGCGTCAGGCGATCGAGCCTGAGGAAGGCACAACCAGGATCGTCACCGGCGGCAACGTCTGGGGTAAGCCGATGCAGCGTTGAGAGCAGCGACTGGCGGACCCTGGCTGTGGCTTCCTCGTCGACCGGCTGAAAAATCCCCTCGGGCGCAAACTGTTGAGCCTGGGTGAGGCCCATGCCGATGGCAACGCCCTGCGCGCGCGCCTCGTTTGATACCGCTGACAC
Organism: Chloroflexota bacterium; assembly: GCA_005880395.1. Lineage (GTDB taxonomy): Bacteria > Chloroflexota > Dormibacteria > CF-121 > CF-121 > CF-13. Next base: position 15,515 of record VBHQ01000005.1, on the reverse strand, counting down.
GGCGCCACGCTCCTGCGCGTAGCCACCGAGGATCAGGGCACGACCGCGCAGGTGGGGTGCCGTCAACCAGGCGGCGACCAGCGCCGGATGCGCCGTGCGAATGCAGCCAATCATGTGATCGGGTAGGGAACCGCCCAGCAGGCACGACGGCCTGGTGGCGCGAGCCGGTTTTTGACCACCGTCGCATCGACCTGTACGCCTTTGAGATCGCCATCGCGGCCGAAAATCCAGGCGCTTCGCTGCAAGCTGACGATCAGGCTGGCGTAATAGCGGATGGCGTCGTCCGCGTCGGCATCGTGGATCAGCAGTACGGTACATTCGGCTTCGGCGACCCGGTGCAGCACATGGGGGAGTTCAGCATCGAGTCCCATCGCTCGCCGACGTGGAAGATCGATCGCGATCATGTCGACGCCTGACCGGGCCAGCACGCGGACGCTGGCCATCGCTTCGGTCACCGTTTTTGGACGGACGATGAGCAGTCGATCGAGCCGTGTATCAAGACGGCTCAAAAATTCCGGATCGAGCCGGCCGGGAAGATCGATGTAGGCGACCGGGCCCTCCCGGCTTGCGCTGGCGACACTTTGCTGGGCCAGCGTCCGTTTGCCTGATCCACGTTCTCCGGCCAGCAGGCTCAGCCGTCCGACTGGCCAGCCGCCGATGCCGGTCAGCGCATCAAGCTCGGCAATCCCGGAAGAACGCGATGGACAGGCGGGCGCAGCCGGTCGCGGCGCGGCGCTCCCGAAGCGAGTCTGGAGCACCGTGATGGCTTGTTGCAGACGGTCGGGCATCTGATCGCACCCCGTGAGTGGAATGACGGCAGGTACGCGCTGGCATCAAGCCTCCCCGGGGACGCAGGAGCAGACGCTGAGGCTATCTACATCTTATCGAACGGATGTTCGCCAGTCAACCTGCGTCTATCCCCTCCCCCGCTGAGGGGTCGGGGTAGGGACCTCTTCGAATCCGACGCTGAACATCGCCTCCAGGTCGTGTTTCGAATACACCTTGAAGGCCACATGGGTGCGGGTCCGGACGATTCCTGGGATCTGCGAGAGCCGCGTGGTGACCACCTCGGCGATCTCTTCGTGATCCTTGACCCGCAGGATGGCGACGAAGTCGAACTCCCCGGTCACCGAGTAGGCCTCGGCTACGCCGGGGACATCGGCGAGCGCCGGACCGAGCCTGGCGATCGCCGAACGCTCGGCTTCCATGAGCACGATCGCGGTGACCACGATGGCATTCTCTCACTCGGTGAACGAATACAAAACTCTTGACATAGCGAACATATGTTCGTATAATGGCGCTGTGGGTGAGGCCACCGTATACGACCGAGGCGACGAAGCCCGCCTCCTCCCTCCCGACCGTCTGTCCGTCCTGGGCTCGGTCTTCGCCGATCTCGAGCGGTACCACCAGATGGATAAAGCGGGAATGCTCCCGGAGCAGCACGCCACGGCGGTCGTCGAGCTCTCCCGCGCGCGAGACCTGCTGTCGCTGGAAATCGCAGAGCACGCAGCCGAGCTGGAAAAGAGCCAGGCTCCGGTCGAGTGGGGTTCGGTCTCAACCGCTGACTGGATGCGGCACCAGGCCAAGATGACGTCGTCGGGCGCGGGTGACTGCGTGCACCTCGGCGAGCAACTCGCCACGCTTCCGAAAACGGTCGAGGCGATCCGGGAGGGAAGCATCGGGTTCGCGCACGCGGCCATTATTGCGCGCTACGCGCAGGCGATCAGCCACTCCGACAGTGCGGAACCGTTTGATGAGCGGCCCCTGTTGCGAGTGGCTCAGGAAACCAGTCCGAGCCGGCTCTGGTACCACGCGATGCACGCCTGGCATCGCGCCGATTCGGAGGCTGTCGCCGACGAGCAGCGGCGCGATGCCGAGGAGCGCTACCTTCGCTTCAGCGACGCGCCCGACGGAACCGTTTTTGTCAAAGGGAAATTCGATTCGGCTGCCGGCGCCACCCTCCGCACCGCGCTCGAACCGCTCGCCAAGCCACAGGGTGACGATGACCTCCGATGCGCCGAACGTCGGTACGCCGATGCCTGGGTCTGCAGGGCTTGATCGGTGCGCCGGCCGGGGAAATGGCCCTGTCGCTCCCGATTTCATCGAAAACCGTGCAGCGCATCGCCTGCGACAGTTCGATCACCCGGATCCTGCTGGGTGCCGATTCCGCCGTCATCGATGCCGGCCGCGCCAGGCGCGTCGTCTCAAACAGCACCCGACGCTTGCTCGAGGCTCGCGACCGGACCTGCCGCTGGCCAGGCTGCGAGCGTCCCGCCTCGTGGACAGCGGCGCACCACATCAGGCATTGGGCGCAGGGCGGAAAGACCGACCTGTCCAACATGATCCTGCTCTGCCGTCACCATCACTGGATGGTCCATGAAGCGGGCTGGCGTCTCTCGCTTGCTGCGGACGGACGCGTCATCGCCATCCCACCGGAGACTGAGTTCTTTCCGCCGCAGGTCCACTTAGCGGAATTCGACGCCGCGGCTCGCGCACCCGATGAGTTCGACGCCGCCTGACGGCGGATCCGAACACCTCCAACTCACGAGCTAGACACCCTCGAAAGCGCGCCTCTAGAGTCAACCTCAGTGGCGACACAGACCAGAATCGGCTGCTCGGGCTGGTCATATCCGCACTGGCGAGGCCGCTTCTACCCCGAGAAGATGCCCGCTCGACAGCACTTCGCCTTCTATGCCAGCCACTTCGACACCGTCGAGCTGAACAACTCCTTCTACCGCCAACCGCCGGTCGATCGATTTAAGGCCTGGGCCGCCCAGGCGCCGCCGGGTTTTCTCTTCGCCGTCAAGGGAAGCCGGTACGTCAGCCATATCAAGCGACTGGCCGTCGAGCAAAAATCGGTCGACCTTGTCGTCGAGCCGGCCCTGGGCCTGGGCGAGAAGCTGGGTCCGATCCTCTTTCAGTTCCAGGCCAATTTTCACCGTGATCTGCCGCGGCTGCAACGATTCGTGGCGATGCTTCCATCCACACTGCGCTATACGCTCGAGTTCCGGCACGACTCGTGGCTGATGCCCGAGGTCTGCGATCTCCTTAAACACCACCGGATCGCGCTCTGCATTCCCGACCATCCCAAGATGCCGAAGCGGTTCGAGATCACCAGCGACTTCACCTATGTCCGGATGCACCTTCCTCAGCGAGGCCTCGGCTACGGTCGTCGCGCCCTGGAGCCCTGGGCTGAGCGCGTTCTCGACTGGAAGCAGGCGGGCTGCGACGTCTTCGTTTACTTCAACAACGACATGGAAGGCCACGCCGTCAAGGACGCCGCGACCCTCAAGGAACTGGTTGGCTAAACCGCCGCAGCATCCGAGTCGTCATCTTTTTGGCGGGAAGGCCGGGATTCGAACCCGGGGAGCGGTACAAACCCGCTCAAGCGCTTAGCAGGCGCTCGCATTCGACCACTCTGCCACCTCCCCGCGGAGGCGCTAGCCAGTTTACCCTGTTTCCGTGAAAGCTTCTGTCGACGACCAATGGTCCCGCTATGGCCGCGCGCTGATCGCTTCGATGAGCGAGGTGCTGAGCGAAACCCCGGATGAGCTTCACGCAAATCTGCTCGAGACGGCTGACTACTGGCTCTCGCTGGGCTTGGTGCTCGGCGTCAGGGACTCGGAGCGGGCGCAGCGCCTGTTGGAAGTGATCGAACAGCACGAGGCCGAGCGTGGCGAGCTCGAACGCGACGCGGGCGGCCTCCTGAATGAGGTCATGCCATGAGGCGGCGCGGCCTGGTTTCCCAGATGTATGCCGCCGCCCGGATGGCCAACGACATCTCAACGCTGGCGTCTGGCAATCCGCGGCGGATCGCCCGCCGGGCCAAGAACAAGATCATCGGACGGGCCCTTGGCCGAGCCGGCCTCTGGCGGCTATTGTGGCGCTGAGCGCCTGATCCCTTAGCCCTTGAGCCTCGTGGCCAATCGCTGCAGGTCCCGGATGAAGGCGGCCATCTCGAGCTCGCGGCTCTCGTCATCGGGCGCCCGCAGGATCGACGACGGATGGACGGTGGCCATCATCAACGGCAGCCCCGCCCGCTCGATGAACTGACCGCGCTGCGTGCTGACGCGAAAATCGCGGCCGAGCATCGCCTGGGCCGCGGTCGCCCCGAGCAGCACGAGGATCCCTGGCTTGATGAGCGAAATCTCGGCGTCGAGCCACGGCCGGCAGGCACTGATCTCCGCGGCGTTCGGTTTCTGATGCAAGCGTCGCTTTCCCGCGGGTTTCCATTTGAAATGCTTGACCGCATTGGTGATATAGACGCGGGTGCGGTCGATGCCGGCGGCAACCAGCGCCTCGTCAAGCAGGCGGCCGGCAGGACCAACGAACGGCTTGCCTTCGACATCCTCGCGGTCCCCCGGCTGCTCGCCGACAAACATGACCTTCGCGTGCACGGCCCCTTCGCCAAACACTGTTTGCGTCCCGGTCTTATAGAGGTCGCATGCCTCGCAGCCCGCCGCGGCCGCCTTCAGGCCCGGTAAGGTCGGCTGCTCAGGAATCAACTCCGACGCAGGAGCGCCCTCGATCGCAAGAGTTCGTTGACTACGTCGTCCGGCTGTCAAGCGGCAGGCTCAGCGTAAACTCGCTGCCCTCCCCCAGCTTCGAGACCGCGACGATGTCACCGCCATGGAGGCGCGCCAGCTCGCGGGCGAGGTACAGGCCGAGCCCGGTCCCGGGGACATCGGTCTGCGGCGCAAGGCGGTTGAAGCGAATGAAGAGGCGATCCATGTCCTCCGCCGCAATGCCGATGCCCACATCCCTGACGCTTACCAGGGCCAGCTGACCAGCCGTCGAGAGCTGCACGGTAACGTCGCCGCCGGCCGGCGAGTATTTGATCGCGTTGTCGATCAGGTTGCCGATGATGATGTCGAGCCGCATCATGTCGGCCTGGATGACAACCGGACCATCCGCCCGTTCATCGAGCCGAAGGCTGTGCTTACCGTTGAGCCCGGTCGCCGCGCTCTTGACGCTCCGCCGAATGACTTGCCGCAGGTCTATCCGTTTGCGCTTCAACTGCAGCCGCCGATCCTCGAGGCGGGCGGCTTCGACCATCTCGTCCATCCGCAGGAATTCCGATTTTGCTTTTTCCAGCTCGGCCAGTTGGTCAGCTTTCTCGCGCAGGCGGTCGGCCTCGTGCTGCTGCCGTTGGCGCACGTCCAGCTTTTCTTGGCTCTGCTGGGCCAGGGCCATGATGTGGGTGACTCTCCTCCCGGTAAAGACCGGGTATGCGTCGATGTTCCAGATGCGTTGCGGCTCGGGTCCGAGCGTGACCGGGGCGAAGACGCTCTGGGGCTCGGCACGGTCCCTGACACGCTCGAACAAGCCCTGGACGGCGTCACCCTCAGCCCTGGTGAAGACGTCGCTCAGCGACTGCCCCTCTTCCGGTGGGCGAGTCAGCCGTAGCACGCGCGTGAACTCGGGGTTCCCGGCCAGGAACACGATCCGGTCGCCATCCACCTCGAAGAGGCCTACGCCAAATGGCAGTGCGTGGAGGACGCAAACCAGCAAATCGGCCGCCGACCGCGGTGCCGAACGATTCCGATCGGAACTTCCCCTGGGCATGGCCCGTTCTGGCTCGATCACCCTTTCCCGCACCTGATATCCAGAGAGTATCGTGACATTATAGTCCTGCACTCATCTTGGTCGAAGCGGCCGATCCACTGAAAGCCCTGATCGCCTTCCGCCGGTGCCGACGAGCGCGCGACTCCTGCCCCAGGCTAGCGATAGAAGATGTGACATCCAGCATATAACAATCCGCAAAAATTTGCTGCTCCGCCCAATTCGAACGCCGGTACACTGACGTGAGATGACCGACGCGGCCAGCCCTTTGCGCCTTGCTCCAACCACCGACGGTGGTCCCGTTGGCTCCGTCATGGTCATCGGCGGGGCCGAGGACAAGCTCGGCGAGCGGGTCATCCTCGCCCGGTTTGTCGAGCTTGCCGGTGGCCGGGAGGCCAACATCGCCGTGGTCAGCACCGCGTCCTCCACGGGGCAACCGGGATCTTCATGACCGGTGGCAACCAGCTGCGCCTCTCCTCCGTCATCGGCGGCACCCGGCTGGGGGCCGCGATCCTCGAAGCCCATGGCCGCGGTGCGGTGGTGGCCGGCACCTCAGCCGGCGCAAGCGCCGCCGCCACCCACATGATGGCCTTCGGCAGCTCCGGGGCCACACCCAAACACCGGATGGCGCAGGTCTCGGTTGGTCTTGGGCTGCTTGTCAATGTCGTCGTCGACCAGCACTTCGAGCAACGGACCCGCCTTGGCCGCCTGCTCGCGGTCGTCGCGCAGTCGCCCTCGCTGATCGGCCTCGGATTGGACGAGGACACCGCCGCCGTCATCGACGGCCACGATGTCCTGGAGGTGATCGGCCGCGGCTCGGTCACGATCGTCGACGGCGCCGATGTCGTCACCGACGCCTATCAAGTGACCGGGCACAAGCCGATGATGGTCTCCAACGCACGCCTGCACTCGCTGCCGTCGGGATACCGATTTGACCTCCGAGCACGTCGGGTCCTGCCACGTGATGTAACCGTCAATCCGCGGGTGGCGCAGATTGCGCAAGGGCGGATTGCAAAGATGGTGCGCCAGTCGGCCGCTGAGGGGCGCAACGATCGGGCGCTCGAGCGACGACGTCTTCGTCAAGAGGATCGCCGGGCGTCCGAATGACCGAGCCGCCCGCTGCCCTTTGCCTCAAGTGAAAGCAGCCTATGTCTGATATGCGGGTTGAGCGGGACGAGGACGCCAAACACGAACCGATCGCCAATAAACCGCCAGCAAAGGCTGAACTCGCGATCCTGGAGATCCAGGTCCTTCGGGGACCAAACTACTGGTCCTACGAACCGGCGATTCGGCTCCTGGTCGACCTCGGCTCGCTCGAGCACTGGCCCTCCAACACGCTGCCCCAATTCACCGACGCGCTGATCGACCTGCTGCCCGGCCTTCGTGACCATGGCTGCTCGCTGCATCGCCCCGGCGGGTTCATCGAGCGCCTTCGCGACGGGACCTGGATGGGCCACGTCGCCGAGCATGTCGCCCTCGAGCTGCAGCGCGAGGCAGGCGGGTCGACGACGAGAGGCAAGACCCGCCGTGCAGGCACGCCGGGTGTCTACAACGTCGTGTACGGCTACAGCGAAGAGCAGGTTGGGGTGGCCGCCGGAAAACTTGCCGTACGGCTGATCAACCACCTGGTGGAAGCCAATCCCACGTTCGACTTTGTCGGCGAGCTCGAGAGCCTGGTCCTGCTCGCCGAGCGGGCCGCCTTCGGCCCCTCGACGCAGGCGATCCTCGACGAGGCAACCCGCCGCGATATTCCCTACATCCGTCTCAACGACCAGTCGTTCGTCCAGCTCGGCATGGGCAAGTACCAGCAGCGAATCCGGGCCACGATGACCTCGCGGACCTCAGCCCTGGGCGTTGACATCGCGGGCGACAAGAAGCTCACCACATCGCTGTTGGCTTCCGCCGGGTTGCCGGTCCCCCGCAGCGAGACCGTCCGCTCCGTCGACGAAGCGCTCACGGTCGCCCGCCGGATCGGCTTCCCGGTTGTGACCAAGCCGCTCGACGGCAATCATGGCCGTGGGGTCGGTCTCGACCTGCATAGCGATGAGGAGGTGAAGCGGGGCTACGAGCGCGCCCTCCAGCAGACGCGGAGCGGCAGCGTCGTCGTCGAGAGCTACATCAAGGGGAATGACTATCGCGTGCTGGTCATCGACGGCCACATGGTGGCCGTCGCGCAGCGGGTGCCGGCTCATGTCGTCGGCGATGGCGAGCACACGGTTCGCGAGCTCGTGGAGATCACCAATCGCGATCCACGGCGCGGCATCGGCCATGAGAAGGTCCTCACCCGCATCCGGGTCGACGAGGCCGCCGAAGAGCTCGTCCGGCGCCAGGGCTTTGGTCTCGACGACGTTCCGCCCAAAGACACCTTCATCAAGCTCGCGGCAACCGCCAACATGTCGACCGGCGGCATCTCGATCGATCGCACCGCGGAGGCGGACCACGACAACGTCGAGATCGCCGAAGAGGCCGCCCGGGTCGTCGGCCTCGACGTCGCCGGCATCGACTTCCTGACCCCTGACATCTGTCAGCCCGTCCGCGAAACCGGGGGCGCGATCGTCGAAGTGAATGCCGCGCCCGGCTTCCGGATGCACACCCACCCGACGGAGGGCGATCCGCAATACGTCGCCAAGGCGGTGATCGACATGCTGTTCCCGCATGGCACCTCGGCGAGGATTCCGATCATCGCGATTACCGGGTCCAACGGGAAGACGACCACCACCCGGATGATCGCCCACATCATCAAGGGCCTCGGCCACAAGGTCGGGATGACGACCACCGACGGCATCTACATCGACAGCCGGCTGGTCAAGCAGGCCGATGCCAGCGGGCCACGCTCGGCGCGCATGGTGCTCCAGAACCCACGGGTCGACTTCGCGGTCTTCGAGGTGGCCCGCGGCGGGATTCTGCGCGAGGGCCTCGGCTACAGCGCCAACGACGTCGCCGTCGTCCTCAATGTGACCGGCGATCATCTCGGGCTGAAAGAGGTCAACTCCCTTCGGCAGCTGGCCTCGATCAAGCGCGTGATCGTCGAGGCGGTCCCGCGCAACGGCACAGCGGTCCTCAACGCCGATGATGAGCTGGTCGCCGAAATGCGCTCGCACTGCAGTGGGTCGGTCATCCTCTTCTCGATGCGCGAGGACAATCCACTGATCGATCGCTGGGTCCAGCGCGGCCGCAAGGCGTTCGTGCTGCAGCGGCAGCCTGGTGGCGGCGAGATGATGGTCCTCAGGGAAGGCCGACGGAGTACCCAGATCGCCTGGATCCACCTGATCCCGGCGACCTTCGATGGGCTGGCGCGCGCCAACGTGCAGAATGCGCTCGCGGCGGCAGCGGCGGCCCACGCGGCGGGCGCCCACGTGCACGACATTCGCCAGGGGTTGCGTAGCTTCCACCCGTCGTTCCACGAGGCGCCCGGGCGGCTCAATTTGGTCGAGGTTCACGGCGTCAAAGTCGTGATCGACTACGCCCACAACCCGCACAGCCTCGCCATGGCCGGCGATTTCGTCAACCGGCTCACCGGCCCGAACGTCAATGGGCCGCAACCGGGGCGAAGGATCGCGGTAATCGCCTCACCCGGAGACCGGCGGGATGAGGACATGCGGGAGCTCGGCCGGGTGGCGGCGCGGCTGTTCGACATCGTCATCGTTCGGGAAGACGCGAACAAGCGTGGCCGGCAGCGGGGTGAGATCGCCGGCCGCGTCATCGAGGGCGTGCGGAGTGAGGCGAACAGCCGGGTCCAGGGCTCGGAGATCGTCATTGATGAGCGTCCGGCGATCGACGCCGCCCTCAACCAGGCAAAGCCCGGTGACGTCGTCTTGCTCTGCGTCGATAAGCCGGCAGACACATGGCGCGAGCTCGAAGCGCGTCGCGCCTTGCCGGTCTCGTCTGCCTGAAGCCGTTACGCTCTTGCGCGCCGCACCAGGCGCTTGATCTCCTCCGGGCCGGCCGGCATGCCGCCGCGTTCGCGTAAGTAGGCGAAGATCTCTGGTCGCTGGGCAAGCGCGGTAATCGCCACCACATCGGTTGGCCCTGACTGACCGAGCATCCACTCGAGCGCCTCGACCTCGGTGGGAAAGACTGGCGCCGGCGGCTTGCCTCCATCCACGACGCCGGCCTGCAGCTCCTGGAGGAGTTCTTGTGGGTCACGCCCGCGCAGGTAGCGATGGAGCTCGGCGATCGCAACCACGTCGCCACCGCGAGCGGCGGTGTACGCGAGCCGATGGATGATGGCATTGGTTCGATCTCCGGCCGAGGCAAACGTCAAAAACACGCGAGCGCCAGGTGGACGCAGGCCGTGACAGATCTCGACCAGGCCCCGCATCCCAGCTTCGTTGTGGGCATAGTCGACGACCACGACCCGGTCCTGGACCGCAAAGACGTTGGCACGGCCCGGATTGCGCTCGGGGTCGAGGGTAAATGAGCGCAGTCCCTCGATGACAGCGGATTCCGGAAGCCCCGAGCCGATGGCCGCCGCCGCCGCTGCCATCGCATTGTGCAGGTTGTGGCTCGAGATTCCCGCCAGCGTTACCGGCACCTCCTCGACCGGCAGCAGGCGGTGCATCTGGCGGCGCGAGGTCATGGTGGTAAAGGTCCGGTCGAGGACCGTGATCGCGCGTCCATGCTCGGCCAGCGTGGTCCGGATGGCCGGATGGTCGGCGTCAAGTGAGAACACCCACGGCCTGCCAGACGCCAGACGCCGCATAGCCAGCACGCGCGGGTCGTCGGCGTTGAGCACGTCCCATCCATCCGGTTTGGTGATCCGGGTGATCGTCGCCTTGACCTCGGCGAGCTGGTCCAGGCTGCGGATACCGTGCTGGTCGAGGTGGTCGGCCGTCACGTTCGTTACCACCGCCACGTCGTTGTGGCTGGTGCCTATGCCACGCAGGAGAATGCCGCCGCGGGCCGTTTCGAGCACCGCAAAATCCACGCTCGGGTTCGAAAGCGCCTTCGCCGCCCCACCGAAGCCCGAATAATCCCCGGCTTCGACCAGCTCGTTATCGACGTAGACCCCGTCCGTCGACGTATACGCCACTCGCCGTCCGGCGATCCGCGCCAGGTGGGCGAGCAAGCGCACGGTCGTGGTCTTGCCATTGGTCCCGGTGACGGCGACGACCGGGATCGTGGGCTCGACGACCGAGGGCGCCGGGCCAGGATCGAGGCCCCCCACATGGGCCGCCCCTCGCTCGGCCGCACGGTCGATGGAACGCCGGGCGTCGAGCGCCAACTGCATCAACGGCGCCAGCTGCTCGGCAAAGGCCACGGCGATGTCGCGCCGCCTCCAGGGAAACGCCACCACGACCTCGGCGGCCTCGGCGCCTGGGCGCGCTCTGACCGCAAGGCTCGTATGGCTCGCCTCGGCAAGCACGCGTGTCAGGTGGGCCGCGAGCCGAGCTACGAATCGCCGGCGCTGCTCGCTGTTCGCCGGCCCCGAACGGGCGGCGGGCTTGAAATCGGTGCGCTCAGCGAGCTCTTCCGTACGCCGCTCCGAGAGGTCCAGCCACGGCTGCACGCCCAGCGTGAGCTTGATCGCTGGACGGGTGAAGTAGAGATTCGGCCCGTCGAGCACTCGGACCTCGGTGGTGGCGACAACAGGCGAGTGATTCATGCGGGGTGACGATCAGTGTCGCAGGCGCCTCGCGGGCCGGGAGGGCTCCGGCGACGCTGGATCTAGGCTTGGGGCAGCGCCGGCCGGGCGTCGTCGAGGCGGCGACGCAGGGACTTCAGCAGGAGTCGGTACTCGCCCATCAACTGCCGGTTGCGGCTCCGAGCGGTGCGGTACTCGGCGATCGTCGGCGAGCTGCTACCGGCCGCGGCGATAAAGGGCCTCAGCGATAGCGTCAGCTCCGCGGTCTTCTCGGCGATGACCTGCAGGATCTGCAGGTTCTGCTGGGGCGAAAGTCCCTCCATAAGATCGGCGTAGCCCTGTAACAGAGAGAGCTGGCGGCGCACCTTTTTGGCGGCACGCACGGCTCGCTCCTCCTGCGGCGACGGGACCGGCCGAAGGGGCAGCAGGTTACTGGGCTGCCCGACACTCGCCTGACTCATGCGCTGAACACCAGCCCGTAGCCGCGTCGGGGCTCACTCACCAGCCGCGCGGGGACCTTGGCGCTGGAGAGATGGCGGCGCAGGCGCACGACGTAGGTTCGGAGCTGCTCTTCCGAGAGCTCGGGCGCATGCCAGGCCTGATTCACCAGCTGACCCGCCGCATAGAACTGCCCTGGCCGCTGTGCCAGAAAGGCGAGCAGTTCGGTCTCGCGCCGAGTGAGCCGTAGCCGTTGCCCACCGTGACTCAGGGTCCGGCGCCGCACGTCGAGGTCGAGCCCCGCAAGGGCCCAGAATCGCTGCTCCCAGAATTCCAGCCGCGATTGGAGGCGCCGCAGGTGCGTTTCCATCCACAGCTCGTCAGCGTCACTCGGTCCCGAACCGATGGCGTTCCCGGCTTTCACGTCGGATCGCAGCCGCTTCAGCGAGCGCTCGGCGAAGGTGACGAGCTCGCGGTAGATCGTAACCCATTGCCGCGCATCTTCCGGGTCGTCGCTGTCTGGGGTCTCCCCCGGGATGAGATAAGCGTCGGTCGGTGCCGCGATTGTTGCTCGAGCCATTGCTTGGATACTACGCTCAATTGGCGGGGTGCGAGCGCCCTCCCGAGTCCGGCGTAGCATGGGACGCGAGAGGGAACAAATGGTCGGACACTTGCACGATGCCGTTGAGCATGAGCCCGAAGAGCCCGGCCGTCGCGCGCCCCGGTCGCTGGGGGCGGCCTTCGACGTCGTGGCCGTGGCTGCCTCCGCCGGCGGAATCGGCGCGCTTGGATATTTGCTCGAGGGCCTGCCCGCAACCTTCCCCGCTTCGGTCGTGGTCGTCCAGCATCTCGATCCGCGTCACCGCAGCCTGATGGCCGACATCCTGCGCCGTCGCACCCGTCTCGCCGTCGCGCAGGCGCGCGTGGGTGATCAGCTCGTCCCGGGAAAGGTGTTCATCGCGCCACCGGACCGCCACCTGCTGGTCAACGCCGATGGGACCCTCTCGTTGACCCAGTCCGAGCTGGTCCATTTCGTACGACCCAGTGCGGACCTGCTCTTCGAATCGGTGGCGGCGAGTTACAAAGACCGGGCAATCGCGGTGGTCTTGACGGGAACCGGGAGCGACGGCTCGATGGGGGTTGGCGCCATCAAGAAAATGGGCGGAACGGTCATCGCCCAGGACAAGGAATCGGCAGAGTTTTCCGGGATGCCGGCGGCCGCCATCAACACCGGAAACGTGGACTTCGTTCTGCCACTTGATGAGATCGCGCCGGCGCTCGTCGAGCTGGTGGTGGAGGCGATGGCCGAGTGAAAGAAGAGGCCGGCGATCCGGCGTTCGAGCGCCTGCTGCAGCATTTACTCGAGACGCGCGGCTTCGACTTCACCGGCTACAAGCGGACCTCCCTGCAGCGGCGGGTGACCAAGCGCATGCACCAGGTGGGCATCAAGGATTACGCCAGCTATCTCACGTACCTGGAGACAAACGACGACGAGTTCGTAGCCCTCTTCAACACCATCCTGATCAACGTCACGTCCTACTTCCGCGACGCGGACGCCTGGGAGTACGTGCAGCGCGACGTGCTGCCGCACATCATCGCCGCCAAAGAGCGGTACGAGCCGATCCGCGTCTGGTGTGCTGGGGCAGCCTCCGGCGAGGAGGCGTCCCGAAGACTTCCGCGAGAAATACTTCGAGCAGGTGGGAGATCGGTTCATGTTGCGAACGGACCTGCGACGGGCCATCATCTTCGGCCGGCACGACCTGCTTCGCGACGCCCCCATTTCCCGAGTCGACCTGCTCATCTGCCGCAACACCCTCATGTACTTCGACGCCGATACGCAGGGAAAGATCCTGGCGCGACTGCACTACGCGCTGAACGAGAAGGGTTACCTGTTCCTGGGGCGGGCCGAAATGCTGCTGAGCCGGACCGCGCTCTTCGTCCCCGTCGAGGTCAAGCAGCGAGTCTTCACCAAGGTCGCCAAGGTTGGGCTGAAGGAACGCCTGGTGCTGCTGGGTCAGGCGGCCAGCCCGGAGCCGTCCAATCAGCTCGACCGTCAGGGCCGCGTGCACGAGGTGGTCGCGGATACCTTGCCGATGGCTCAGATCGTGGTCGACATGAGCGGGTACTTGATCTCGGCGAATGCCCGGGCCCGCTCGCTCTTCGGTCTGGTGAGCACGGATCTCGGGAGGCCAGTCCAGGATCTGGAGATTTCCTATTTGCCGCTCGAGCTTCGATCGCGCATCGACCAGGTCTATCGAGATCGTCGACCGCTGCTCGTCCGCGACGTCGAACGCCCCGGCACTGACACGAGCGGCCCGCAGTATTACGACATCGAAGTCATCCCGTTGGTGGACACCGATGGCATGCTGCTTGGGGCCAGCATTTCGTTCGCCGATGTCACCGCTTACAACCGACTGACCCGGGAGCTCGAGCGTTCCAAGCAAGAGCTGGAAACGGCATCCGAGGAGCTCGAGGCCACCAACGAGGAGCTCGAGACAACGAACGAGGAGCTCCAATCAACCGTCGAGGAGTTGGAGACAACGAACGAGGAGCTGCAGTCCACCAACGAAGAGCTCGAAACCATGAACGAGGAGCTGGAATCAACCAATACCGAGCTGGAAGCCATCAACACCGAACTGCACCAGCGTAGCCTGCAGCTGGATCACGTCAACAGCTTTTTGCAGCAGATCATGTCGAACCTGCAGCCGGGCGTGGCCGTGCTCGACAACGAGCTGCGCATCCGGCTCTGGAATCGTCAGGCGGAGGAACTCTGGGGCGTCCGCTCGGACGAGGTGATCGGCAAGCCGCTGCTCGGCCTCGATATCGGACTTCCGATGGCAGAAATCGCGGGTCCGATCCGGGCCAGTCTGTCAGGAACCGACGGCCACCAGGAGATCCGGGTGCCGGCGACCAATCGACGTGGCAAGCAGTTCGTCTGTCGGCTTCAGGCAGCACCGATGGCGGGCAGTGACGGCTCGCACAGCGCCATCGTTTTGATGGAGGCGGTGGAAGAGCCGGCTCGAGGCTAACCGCTTCGTCAGGACGCCTCGGACGAGCGTTTGAGCAGCATTGCCTCGATCCGCCCGGCATGCTCGTCGGCGGCGTCGCCGCGGCGATGCAATCGCTGAGCGGAGAGACGGTCTCCTCGGCGTTCCGCCCTGATGGCCATGTGCTTGGTGAGGGACGCCTGCTCCTGGAGGGCGCGCATGCCTGCCCAGAGGGCGGCTTCGACGCTCTCCGCATGGGCTGCCAGGAGCGCCTCGGCGGAGTACGCGTGCCCTACACGGCAGTGGTACTCGGGCGATTCGTCGTCTGCCGCCGTCCACATCACCCCGTGACATTCAGGGCAGGCAATACCGGTTGGGGTTCCCGGCACGTCTGCGGCGCCAATCGGTTGGGGGCCTCCATTCGGATTGACATCTTCAACCATCAACTCGCGATGTTCACCTCCTTCAGCTGGTCGTCGGGTGTGGGTTGTGATCAAATCCGCGAGATCGGTGACGGGCCCAACATGTTGCGGATTCGCCGTCGCGATCGCGTTCTCCGGCATTTGCCGGAAGAGCGCCTCGCGCGGATCCTGGACGATGGCGCTGCCGCCATGGCGCCGGATCATTCGAAGGCCGACGCTGCCGTCGTCCAGCGTCCCGGACAGGATGACGCCGAGCACTCGCTCGCGGTAGGCGCGGGCGGCGCTTCGGAACAAGGGGTCAATTGCCGGCCGGTGGCCGCTCTCTTTCGGTCCGCCACTCAGCCTGATCCGACCCGGCTCGATCAGCAGGTGGCAGTCGGGAGGCGCGACGTAGATCCGGTTGCAGAGGATTGGTTCGCCGTCCTCGGCTGCCTTCACGATGAGCGCGGTTTCCCGGCCCAGGATCGCCGGCAACATGCTCTCCTCTGCCGGGATATGGACGACCACGAAGACCGCAGCCTC
>VBHQ01000004.1 GCA_005880395.1 Chloroflexota bacterium | reverse complement strand
GGCGTTTACCGTCGTGTTCATCGCCGAATGGGGTGATTTGACTCAGCTGGCCACGGCCGCACTGCAGGCTCGCTATCGCGAGCCGGTGATTGTCTTTACCGCCGCGACCGTGGCGCTGTGGGCGGTCGCTGCGATTGCCATCGCCCTGGGCAATCGTCTGGGCGCCTGGATCCCGGAGCGCCCCCTGCAGTTCGCTGCCGCGGGCGTCATGGTGGTGGTTGCCATTGCCTTGATCAGCGGCCTCCTCGGTTAACGCGGGGAGGGTTATGCAGCGCTCGTCAGCTCGATCATCTCGGGCAGCGCTCGCTGAGGGATGGTGAAGGTGAAGGTGCTCCCCTGGCCCGCCGCGCTCTTGACCCAGATGCGACCGCCGTGCATCTCCACCAACTGCCGACAGATTGCCAGGCCAAGCCCGGTGCCCTGGTACTTCCCAGTCATGCCGCTCTGCCCTTGCTGGAAGCTCTCGAAGATGCGTTCGACGTCCTCGGTGTGCACGCCGATTCCGGTATCGCGCACGCTGATGCGAAGGTCCGCGCCCTGACGCTCGGCGTTGACCCGAACGCTCCCTGACTCCGTAAATTTAATGGCATTGCCCAGCAGGTTCAACAGGACCTGCTTCAGCTTTGGACCATCGGCAGAGACCCGGCCGACATCTTCACCGACGGAAAAGGCCAGGTCCAGCTTTTTGGTCTTTGCCAGCGAACTGACGCTTTCGACGCACTCGCTAATCAGCGACTCGACCTCGACTTCGCCGCGATGCAGCTGGGCCTTGCCGGCTTCGAGCTTCGAAATATCGAGGAGGTCGTTGATGAGCGAAAGCAGATGTCGACCATTCTGCGCAATGATGTCCACATCCTGTCGCTGATCGAGGCTGAGCTCGCCGCCGTCACCCTCGAGCAGCAGTTGCGAGAAGCCAAGGATGGAATTCAACGGCGTTCGCAGTTCGTGGCTCATGTTTGCCAGGAACTCGGCCTTGTGCTGGTTTGCCCGTTGCAGCTCGGCATTCAACGCGGTGAGCCGGGCGGTCTGCTCGGTTGCCAAATGGAAAAGGTGCGCCTCCTGGATTGCGGTTGCCGCGTGCTGAGCAAAGAGCGTCAGCAACTCGATCGTATTGCGGTCGAGGGGACGGCGATGGTAGACGGCCAGGACTCCGAGGAGCTGGTCGCCAACGACCAGGGGAAACCCGGCGAAGGCCTGGATGCCTTCTTCGGCCATCCAGGGACTGAGACCCACCTGGCGATGGTTGGCGGGATCGTTGGTCACAATTGGCACGCGCAGCTCCGCCACCTGGCCGATCTCGCTCATGCCACGCTCCACCCGACTTGCCAGCGGCGGCGCGTTCCTGGTCCGGTGATGACTCGCCCGCCGCCAGAGCGCGCCGTCGCTGGATTCGAGCAGCCAGACCTGTGCGGCCATGAACCCGAGATTCGCTGTGAGCGCGCTGGCGGCGACGTCCAGCAGTTCTGGCTCAAACAACTTCTGGTTCATCTGGTCGACCGACTGGTTCAGCAGCTCAAGCCGCCGGGCGCGTTTCTCGGTTTCTTCGAACAGTCGGATGTTGCGCAGCGCGACCGCCAGTTGCTGCGCCAGGATTTCCAGCGTTTCCTCTTCCCATTTGGTGAGGCGACGTTGATCATCACGGGTTTGCAGGTGCAAGACGCCGATGACCTTGCCTTCCAGCAGCACTGGCGTCCCGAAGACTCGCGCATAGCGCGTGGAGCGCAGCGCCGCCAGATCGAAGAGGGGTGGTGCCGTCAGCATAACGAGGCGACGCTCTCTCACAACCCGGCCGACGATGCCATTGCCAGCCGGAACTTCCGTCCCTTCGACCACCTCAGGCAGTTGAAGGGTTGCCTGCAGCGTGAACACACCGCGATCCTCGTCGAGCAACACGACCGCCCCTGAGTCCATCTGAAGCAGTTCCATCCCGCAGCGAAGCACCGTATGCAGCATCCGGGAGACGTCGAGCTGGCCAACGAGTTCGCCGAGGACGTTACGCAGTTGCTCGGACTGGTCCAGGCGCCGGCGGGTGCCGCCGATCTCGCCGTTCATGACGCGCACCGCCGCCCCAAGCCCGGTGACCGCCGCCAACGTCGGGACGGCACGAAGGATCGCATCCCGGACCGAGATCGCGAGGCCGAGATCGCTGGTCTGGAAGAGAATCGTGCCGCCGGTCAGAAACAGGCCGGTGCCCATCCCGCCCCACAGATCGAAGCGGAAGATCGCCTCGGCGGCGACCAGCGCGTAGAGCAGGTAGGGGATTCCCGATGCCGGCGTCGCAAAGAGCAAGACCCACGCGCTAACCACCAGGTGATCGAGAATCAACAGGAGAACGGCCGTCGGCCGACCAAAGCGGGTGGCCGCCTGCTTCTCGATCGCGAGCCAGGCAACCCCGTTATAGGCAGCGAGAAACCCGGTCACCGCAAGCGTGGCCGGCAGCGCCGCCGCCGCCTGCAACCAGATCAGCAGGCAGAAGGGAATGATCAGCGCTCCAAATCGGAGCTTGACGAGTAAGCGATCGAGGGCAGTCATCCTGGCCCTGGCGGCTTAAGCCGCTTGACTGTTTTGAAGGTTGTTGATCATCTCGAGGAAGCGGTCCTTGCCAAAGTCGCCCTTCTGGATGATCGACTGAATGTTGCCCTGCAGACGGTCCCGGTCTTCGCTGGTAATGTTTTTCGCCGTATAGATAAGGATGGGAATCTGGCTGGCGCCGGGGTCCTCACGCAGCTTGGTGACGACCTCGAAGCCATCGACGTCCGGCATCATCAGATCGAGGATGATGAGGTCGGGCTTCTTCTTGAGCGCCAGCTCGAGCCCAGCCTTGCCCCCGTCGGCAACCATCACCTCAATGTTGAACGGCTTCAGCATGGCTTTCACCAGGCGGATATTCTGGGGATCGTCGTCCACGATCAGAATCGAGGAAGGGGTCTTCTTGCCCCGCTTGCCGTCGGCCAGCAGGTCGAACTTGACCATCATTTGCAGCAGCTGCTGACGGTCGATCGGTTTGGTGAGGAAATCCGCTTGACCGATATCGAAGGGCAGCGATTCTTTGTTGACCTTTGACGTCAGCACGATCGGGATGTCCTTCGTCTTCGATTCCCGGCGCAGGTCGTAGACTAGCCCGCTCCCCCCGTTTGGCGGCAGCTGCGTATCGATCAGCACCGCGAGTGGTTGCAGCTGGACGGCTTTGCGCAGCGCCTCCTGGGCGCTGGCGGCGATCACAACCTCATAACCGGCGTGGCTCAGGAAGGGCTCGATCCGCTCTTTCACCGACGGGTCGTTGTCCGCCACCAGGATCACCGGGGGCTTCGTCGCGACGCCCAGCAGCGGTGCCATGGCGACCGGCCGTTCCTGAATCCCGGCCTCCTGCTTGGCAAACTCGATGAGCTCGCGGATATGCTCGACCAGCCGTTTGCCGCTCTCGTTGATGTGGGCGACAAACTCACGGCGTTCTTCAGGGGTCGTCTTGTTCGCCTTTTCGTCGAGGAGGATCTCGGAGAAGCCGATGATCGCATTGAGTGGCGAGTTGAGATCGTGGCTCTGGTCGTAGATCACCCGGAACTTCGCCTCGAAGTCGCGCCGGGCCTGGGTCAAGCCAGGCGCAACCTCCTTGTTCCTGCCGCTGCTGGCAAGCTGAGCCCGGAGGGTATCCACCTGCGCCTGCATGGCGCGCTTCTCCGCCTCGAACTTCGTGATGACCTGGCTGACGGGCGGAGTGCTGCCGGCCGCCTTGCGGGCTTCATCGAGTTGCGCCTTGAGGGCGGCCTTCTCTTGTTGCCAGGCCTGCTCCAGCTCTTTTCCCTGGGCCATTCGCTGGCCGTGCAGGTCGCTGGCCTTCGACATCATCTCGGAGAGCTCGGCCTGCACGCGCTCGAGATCGACCTTGAGCTGATTCTTTTCCGACGTCAGACGCTGCTCCCGTGTGGTCCACTCTTGCGCCTTGCGTCCGGTCTCGCCGGCCAGGTCGGCGTGCAGCGCCTTTACTTTCTCATAGTCCTGTTGCATCGCCGCGAGCCTCGCGATCGAGTCCTGGACCTGTTTCTTCAGGGCGACCTTCTCTGTGGCAAGCGAGGCTTCTCGATTTTGCCAGTCCTTCTCCAGCGCTTTGACTTTCGTGAGTAATGCCGAACGCTCGTCACTGAGGCGTTGGAACTCTGCCTCCGCTTTGTCCAGATCGGCCGCCCTGGTTCGCGCGTCCTCCAGTTGGGCTTGCAGCAGCTTGCGATCGGCCTGGAACTGTGTGTCTGCAGCCTTGCCGGCCTGCTCCAGCCGTGCGACATCGGCAACCAGGCGCTGGCGCTCGGCCTGCCATCGATCGCGAGCCAGCTTCAGCGGCTCGACCTCACCCTGGAGGACTTTGAGCTGCTGCTGCAGCTGGCTGTTCAGCGTCCCCAACCTGGCCTTATCCTGGGAGAGCTCGGTACGGGCCTTCTGCCATTCCTGTTCCAGCTGGGCCTGCCGGGCCACCGCCGCGTCTCGTGCTTTGAGCAAGCTTTCCCGGTCGATGGCCCATTGGAGTTGGGCCGCCTGCAGGCTGTCCAGATCATCTTGAGCGGTCCGCAAGTCACCCTGGATCTTTTTCTGATCCGCCTCGTACTTATGCGCCAGGTCGATGCGGTCATGCTCGAGCTGGCGTAGCTGGGCTCGGCGTTCTTCATCACGGGCTCGACCGCGGGAGAGGTCGTCTTTGATGCGAGCGAGCTCGACCTGGGATTGATCGTGTTTCTGCTGCAGATCCTGGTGACCTTGCTTCAAGGACTCGTGTTCCTCGAGCAGGGTCTGGCGGTCCATCGCCCATTGAAGCTGCGCATTCTGGAGTTCATCCAGCTCCTGCTGCTTCTCGGCGAGCTGTCGTTTAACGATCGCCAGCTCCTTCTCCCGCTCCTCGAGTTGCCCGCCGGCGTCCTCCTGCAGCGCCCGCAGATGCGCAATGAATTCCTGGTTCTGTTGCAGGATGTCGGCGAACGACTTGGCTTTTGGCGCCTCGGGAGACATCAGGCAGCCTTCCGACGCTGCTGCAGGTAGCGGTCCACGGCGGCGCGCATCGCATCGAGGTGGGCACTCATGGCGCCGAGCTGGTCGACGCGCTCCTGTTCGAGCTGTCGCAACTGATCATGCCGCTCGGCATCCCGCTGGTTGGCGTGGCGAAGCTCCTCCTGGAGGCGCTTGATCTCGGCCTGCGCCTGGTCGAAGGAAAACTTGAGTTCGTCCAGCTCCTTCTTGCGGTTGTCGTGCTCGGCCACCAGCCCTTCCAGGTTCTGGACGAGCTCGTTGTTCAGCTGCAGGATGTCACTGATTGGACGGCTGGATTTCGACCCGGGGTCGGCCGGGCGCCCGGGCTTTTGCGGCTCGCTCATCACGCCGTCTTCAGCCGTCCCTGTTGCAGATAGCGCGCGACCTCGCCGGGCAGCCCTTGCGGATCGACCGGCTTGGGAATGTAGCCATCGCAGCCGGCGCCGAGGATTTTTTCCCGGTCGCCGGCCATCGCATGCGCGGTCAATGCCACCACCACGACACCGGCCATCCGGGGATCCGAGCGGATCTTGCGGGTCACCGCGAGTCCATCCTCGCCAGGAAGTTGAATGTCCATCAGGACGATATCTGGTAGTTCTCGGGTCATCTCGGCCAGGCACTCGGCCGCATTCATGGCTTTGCGGACCGAAAAGTCCTTCTTCTCCAACAGGAACTGCGCCAACCGGAGGTTGACCGGGTTATCTTCGACGATCAAAACCTTGCCGGCGGTCACGTCCTGTCCTCCTTCGCCTCTGAACGATGTCCAGGCCTTTGATGGCGCGCAATACGGCATCCGGCTCTGAGAGGCCAGATGGTATAACGCCGCTCCAAGCCGTCGCTGGCACCCTCGGTGAAAGTTCACCGGCCGCAATCAAGGCGGGCTGGCCAGGCAGACCGCGCAAGCCAAGCACCCATTCGGGCTCGGCCGGCGCCAGCAGGACCACGTCCGGGGCCGCCGCGCGGGCCTTTTCCAATGCCTCCTGCAGACCGGGCGCCCGAAACACCTCAAAGCCCTCCTCGACCAGCGCCGTCGCCAGCGGCGCCAGCGCGACGTACCCGAGCACGCCGAACTGGTCCATCAGCGCCTGGTTCCTGGTCACCGAGCAGACGAGCACCGGCACATCCGCCGTCGCCGCGCGGCCGCGCAGCTCTTGCAGCACCTGCCAGCCGTCCTTCGCCGGGAGGACGGTCTCCATCACCAGCAAGTCGGGCAGGATCTCCATCGCCTTACGCACCGCTTCATCGCCGTCCCGGGCGTGGGCCACGCGGAAGCCAACGCCCTGGATCTCGGCGGTCATTCGTTGGCTGCTGGCCGGATCGTCCTCGATGACGAGCGCCAGCGGAAGCTCCATCGTCTCCACCGTCTGACTCTCTTCGACCGGGGGTGGTGCGGCGGCGCTGCCGCGTGACTCACGGGGGATGGTGAAGGTAAACGCCGAGCCCTTGCCAAACTGGCTCTCGGCCCAGATCCGGCCCCCATGCATCTGGACGAAGCGACGGCAGAGGGCCAGGCCAAGGCCCGTGCCCTGGTAACGACGGGTGTAGGAGCCGTCGATTTGCTCTTGCTTGAACTTGCTCCGGTCGGCCTTGATCACGCCGGCTTCGGTGACCCCCAGGGTGGTGAGCTGCAGGCCTTGCTGGCGCGCCATTGGCTCGAGGATGGCGGTCACCTCCTGCAGGACGTCGCCGACCTGCAACTCTTCGGTCTTCAATTCCATCTTGCCCGCCTCGATCTTGGCAAGGTCGAGGATGTCGTTGATCAGCCCCAGGAGATGCTGGCCGCTGCTGTGGATGTTCCGAAGGAACTCGGTGCGCTCGCCGCCGGTCACGCCCATCGTCGGGTCGAGCAGGATCTCACTGAAGCCGAGAATGGCGTTGAGCGGCGTGCGCAGCTCGTGCGACATGTTGGCCAGAAACTCAGACTTATAGCGGTTGGACTGCTCGAGCTGCCGGTTCACCTGGAGGATCTCTTCGTCAGCGAGTCGCAAGGCCGCGTGCTGGCGCATCAAGTAGCGGTTCGACTCTTTCAGCCGGGCCAGCAGGCTCTGCCGTTCCTGGCGCAGCCGCTGCTTCTCGAGGTTGCGTTCCAGCAGCTCGCGCAGCCGCTGCAGATCGATCGGCTTGGCGATGTAATCGTCGGCGCCACCGCGCAGCGCCTCCGCCGCCACTTGCTCCGAGCCGTACGCGGTCATCATCACGACCACCGACTCGGGGAAATCGCGCAGCATTTGCGGCAGCAGCGTCAACCCGCTTTCCTCCGGCATCTGGACATCCAGAAAGATCAGGGCTGGCCGCCGGGCCGCGAGCTGCCGGCGGCCCTGAGCCGAATTGGGCGCGGTGACCACCTCGAAACCCTGCTTGGCGACCGCCTTGCTCAAAAAGGCCCGGTTGTCGGGATCGTCGTCGATCGCGAGCAAAATCGGCCGCTGCTCGAACTCCGGCTCGGCGCCAAGAAGGCTTCGGACCGCTTGGACCAGGTCCTGACCCGCTGCCAGCTCGCGACCGGATCCGGTTGAGAGCGGCCCGAGATCGCTGACGAAGCGGTCGGCGCCCGCGGCCAGAGCCCGCATGCCCTCATCCGCGTCGACATGGACCCCGGCGGTCAGCAGCACCGGGATGTTGGTCGTCGCCGGGTTACTCTTCAGAATCTCGCAGACGCGAAGCCCGTCGATTCGCCGCAGCAGCAGGTTCAAGACGATGGCATCGGGGATTTCCTCCCGGGCGCGATCGAGCGCTTCCAACCCGTCCTGGGCGCCGATCACGCTGAAGCCCTCACGCTGGAGCCGCTCACGAATGACGCTGAGCCGCTCCGGGTCATCGTCGGCGACAAGGATCCGGCGGCCGCTACCCGGTGTTGGAAACGCCGGTGTCGTCCCCGGTTTGCTCATGCGACCTTCGCCAGCATCGGAAGCCGGGGGATGAGGAACCGAAAGGCGCTGCCCGCGCCGGCCGCGGACTCCACCCAGATCTGACCGCCCTGCAACTCCACCAGCCGCTTGGAGAGCGCAAGGCCGAGGCCGACCCCCTCGTAGCCACGAGTGGTTGAGCCGTCGATCTGGCGGAACTCCTCGAAGAGCCGCGGCTGGTCTTCGGCCTTGATGCCGATGCCGGTGTCACGGACCTCGACCACCGTCGCGGTCTCCGTCGCCAGCGCGCTGATGATGACGCTGCCGTGGGGCGGCGTGAACTTGATCGCGTTGTTGACGAGGTTGTGGACGACGTGACGCAGGCTGCGCGGGTCGAATACGACCTCGAGATCGCGCTCGACACGCGAACTGACGGTCAGCTCTTTCTGGGTCGCGGCCGCGGCATTCTCGGAGAGCGCGGCGTCGACGGCCTCGGCGAGCAGGCACGGGGCGGGGTGCAGCTCGAGGCGTCCCGCCTGGATGTGGGTGAGCTCCAGGATGTCGTTGATGAGCTTCAGCAGCCGTCGGCCGCTGGTATGGATGGTTTCCGCGAATTCACTACGTTCGCTTTCGGACAGCTCCGGCGTGCTGCGGATGATTTCCGAGAAGCCGATGATGGCGTTCAGCGGCGTGCGCAGCTCATGCGACATGTTGGTCAGAAACTCGGATTTCATCCGATCGGCTTCCTGGAGTTCGAGGTTGGCGCGCTGCAACATCTCGATCGTCTGGCCCTCCCGCTGGAACCGGCGGGCATTGTCGAGCGCAACCGCCGCCTGATTGGCCAGGATCTGGAGGACCTGCATCAGCGTCGCGTCGAACAGCCGAACTTCATGAAAGTAGACCGAGACCGTCCCCACGAACTCGCGCTCGAGGAACATCGGAAGGCCGAGCGCCGCCCGCCAACCGTACTGCTGGCCCAGTGGATCGAGCGGAAAGCGCCCGTCGAGCTGAATGTCCTCGGAAAAGACCGGGCGTTGCTCGATGACGACCTGCGTGACGAGGCCCGGAGCGGCGTGGGTGAGCGGTTTCCCGACGATGCTCGAGTCGACCCCGTCCCCCACCTCGATCACCTGATCCGCGGGCGTGCCCGATCGGGTCAGCGTGATCAGGCACGCCGCCGCGCCCGAGACGCCGAGCACCGTGCCCGCCACGCCCTGCAGCAACGAGTTCGGGCCAACGGTCACGGCGGTCAATGCCTGCGAGACCTGGCGCAACATCTCCATCGAGGTGTCGAGCCGAAGCGCTTGCTGCCGCGTCTGTTCGAAGAGGAAGGTGTTCTCGAGGGAGACGGCAACCTCGGCCCCGAGGGAAGCAGCCAGCTTGACGTCATAGTTGCCGCTGAAGGAGCCATTCCGCTTGTTGGCTAGCATCAAAACGCCGAGCGGGCGGCCTCCCGATCCAAGCGGTACCAGGAGCATGTCGCGGTAGCCGAACGTCTGCGGCAGCAGCTGGCCGGCCTCGATGTCGTGCAGGCAGTCTTTGATGATGATTGGCTGCTGGGTCACAAAGACCCGCCCGATCAGTGTCGACGCATTGGCGCCGAACCGCAGTTGGTTCAGCCGCATCTGATTGAAGAGCCGGCTCTCGCGCATGCCCGAGGGCGGTGCCGGCGCGATCAGCGCCTCGAGGCCTTCCTGGTAAAGGAAGAAGCCGCACATCTCCACGTCGAGCAGTTGGGCCAGCTTGCTGGTCAGCGTTTCCAGGTCTTCCCCCAGCTTGGTCAGGTTGGAGACCGCCGTCGCCGTCTCGAAGAAGTGCGTAAGTTCCTGGAGGTTCTGGTCGGCGCGGCGGGAGAGCTCCAGGTTTTCCTGGACGATCCGGAAATATTTGAAGCTCCAAAAGCCGGTGAGCACCATCACCGGTAGGAAGAGGACCGCCAGAAAGTACGTGATCGGTGACGGCGCCCACCAGCGCGCGACATAAATAAGGAAGAGCTCTGTGAGCGTGCCGAGCACAACCCACAAACGCCAGTTGAAGCGGTTGCGGGGGCTCGAGCCGGAACGCGGCCGGATCACCGGGTCCTGGTTCAACACCATGCGCTGCATTGATTTGACGCGGATCGAGCGCATTGCTTCGCAGGCCCACGTCGGCCGGGGCTCGCCTGGGCCGAGGCTTTACAAAGGTTTACGAAATTGTTGCCTCGGCGCCGGCGTCGACGCGACAGGACTGTCGGTCAGGCCGTCAACGGTCCTTTGCTACGCTCTAGGCGTGCAGCGGGAGACGGCCTTCAATGTCTCGGCCATCAAAGATACCGTCCTGCGATCGATCAAGCTCAACCAGCAGGCCTACAACAATCGCGACGCCGATGTCCTGCGTGAGGTCTACCTCGAACCGATGCTGTCCCAGGTCGCCCATGACCTTTCCGGCGATTTCGAGTCGTTCCCGGCAGCCCGACTGGACATCACCTGCGAAGTACTCGACGTCTCGTACACGGCGTACTTACAGATCGGGAAAGTTGAGCTCTCGGCCTATGGTCTGGAGGCGAGCCCGCAGAACGTGAACGTCACAACCAAGGAGGAATGGATCTACCGATTGGTGCCCGACGCTGAAAAGGGCGTGGGCCTCGGCCGGCGCACGACCCATCGCTTTCTCGGCTACTACCACTACACGCTGGTCGACATCGACGGTCGCTGGTGGATCACCGACGTGCAATCCGCCAGCGAGATCTGGCTCCCTTAGAGGCTCTCGGCCAGCCGCATCACCCGCGTCTGGATATCCTCCCGGATCTGCCGTACTTCCGCGAGCGATTTATCCGCCGGATCGGCCAGGTCCCATTCGAGATATCGCTTGCCTGCAATCACAGGGCAGCTATCACCACAACCCATGGTGACGACGACATCCGGCCATTGGGCCAGCTCATCCGTCAACGCTTGCGGCCGGCGGCCCGAGAGGTCGATGCCGACCTCGCGCATCGCCTCCAGCACCGTCGGATGGACCTGCGGCGCAGGCCGCGTCCCCGCCGAGCGCGCCTGATGACGCCCATCGACCAGCCGGGCAAAGAGCACCTCGCTCATCTGCGATCGGCCGGCATTCTGGGTGCAGACGAAGAGCACGTTGGCCATCTCAAACGAGGGCGTCGAGCACGGCGCGGGTCCGGACGTCGAGGTTCCTGGCCAGCCGGTAATAGGCCCAGATGCCGGATTTCGTGACCTCGACGAGGCCGGCCTCCCGCAGCTTGCCCACGTGATGCGAAATCGTCGGCTGGCTCAACGCGAAGGCCGCGGTGAAGTCGCAGATGCACACCGGTTCACTGGCGCGCTTGAGCACGCCAACCATCTGCAACCTGGTGGGGTCGGCAAGCGCCTTCAAGATCTCCACTGAGGCGTCGACTCTGACCGCCGGCAACGGGATCGAGGGTGGGGAGCAAACGCCTTTGGTGCGCTCCGCGGGAGTCGCCTTCATGACCGAAGCCTACCACTTCCATTGACAGATGTCTATGGATCTGGTACCGTTCCATTGACGGTCATCAATAGATAGCAGGAGGGCCTATGGACACCATTCAGGAATCGGTCCGGGCGCATTACGCGCAGACCGCGATCAAGATCAAGCAAGGCGGGAGCTGCTGTGACTCGAGTTGCTGCGCTGGAACCGACGCCGTCAGCGGCCCGATCGGCGAACGCGAGTATTCGCCAACGGAATTGCGCGAGCTCGGCCTCTCACTCGGCGCCAGCCTGGGCTGCGGCAATCCGACGGTGCTGACCGAATTGCATCCGGGCGATGTGGTGCTTGACCTCGGGAGCGGCGCCGGCCTCGACGTCTTGCTTTCGGCGCGGCGGGTCACCCCCGGCGGGCATGCCTACGGGCTCGACATGACCGACGAGATGCTGGCGTTGGCGAATGAAAACAAGGAGCGCGCTGCCGTCGACAATGCGACCTTTCTCAAAGGGACGATCGAGGCCATCCCCTTGCCGCCGGGGGCCGTCGACGTCGTAATCTCAAACTGCGTCATCAACCTTGCCGCGGACAAGGCCGCGGTTCTCCGTGAAGCCTTTCGTGTGCTGAGGCCGGGCGGCCGGCTCGCGGTCTCCGATATGGTCGAAGTCGAGCCGCTCCCACCGGTAGTCAAAGCCGCGCTCGATGCCTGGGCCGGATGTATCGCCGGTACGATTCCGGTTGACACCTATCGCGAGGCGTTGCAGACGGCCGGTTTCGACGAGGTTGATATCGAGCTCACCAACAGCTTCGGGCCGGGGGATGCCGGATTCGTCGGGCAGTCTGGAAAGATCGCGAGCGCGCACATCCGCGCGACGAAGCCGGCGTAGCCGCGGGCAAACAAAAAGGCCCGGGGAAACGCTCCGGGCCTTTTCGGATTCTGGGTTTCCGAGTCGTTAGGCGACTCGCACGCGCGAGGCGCGTGGTCCCTTGGGGGCCGACGATTCAATGTCGAAGCTCACCTTCTGCCCCTCCTGCAACCCCTCGAACGACCCTTCGACGGACGACCGGTGGAAGAAATACTCCTTGCCGTCCTCGCCGCTCAAGAAACCGAATCCCCGATCCATCACGAGTCGCTTGACCGTCCCGTTCTGCGCCACGTCTGTCGCTAGCTCCTTCGCAAAGTTATCCCCGGCCCACTTGCGTTGCCCGGGCGTGCCATGACCGGGCTGGTCCGCCCGCCGCAAGCATATCATGGGGTATTGCGATAGCCCAAAATCGGGCGGCCGCCGGATGGCGGAAGGAGGGGTGATCTCTCGATGCGCAGCACGATGCCGGATTTTCCGCTTACGCTTCAGCACTTTCTCTGGCGCTCGACGACGCTGTTCCCCAGGAAGGAGATCGTCACCCGACGCGAGGCCGGCCGCCATCGTTACACCTATGCCGATTTCGGCAAGCGGGTCGCCCAGCTGGCCCACGCCTTGAAGGATCTGGGGATCGGACCCGGCGACCGGGTCGGCACGCTGGCCTGGAATACCTACCGCCACCTCGAGCTCTATTTCGCCGTTCCCTGCGCCGGGGCCGTCGTGCATACCTTGAACCCACGACTCGCTCCCGAGCACCTCGTCTTTGTGGTCAACGATGCCGAGGACAAAGTGATCTTCGTTGACGTGTCGCTGCTCCCGGTGTTGCAGCGGGTCGCGAGCAAGCTGAACAGCACGAAGCAATTCGTTGTCATGACGGATGGTCCCTCGCCCGACGGCGAACTCAAGCCGCTCCTCTCGTATGAAGAACTGATCGCCGGTCGCCCGGCCGAATATCCATGGCCGGACTTAGACGAACAGGATGCCGCCGCGATGTGCTACACGTCCGGCACCACCGGCAGGCCCAAGGGCGTTGTCTACAGCCATCGTTCCTCTGTCCTGCACGCGTTCGGGATCACCATTGGCGGCATCGGTCCCACGGAAGGCGACACCTTGCTACCGATCGTGCCGATGTTTCATGCCAATGCCTGGGGACATCCCTTCGCCGCCACCATGCTTGGGGCGAAGCAGGTGTTCCCTGACCGTTTTCTTGATCCAGTCAGCCTCACCGAGCTCATTCACGAGGAAGGCGTCACATTCAGCGCGGGCGTTCCCAGCGTCTGGATCGCGCTGCTGCAATATCTGGACAAGACCGGAACCAACCTCGATGGCTTCCGGATGTTTGTCGGCGGCTCGGCGATGCCTGCGGCGCTGTACGACGGTCTGTCCAAACATGGCATCGATGTCATCCAGGGGTGGGGCATGACCGAGACGTCGCCGGTGGCGGCGTGCACCACGATGAAGAGCTACATGACCGAGAAGGACAAGCGGGCGGTCCGGTTGAAGCAGGGCCTCCCGATCGCCGGTGTCGAGCTGCGACTGGCGAACGTCGAAAGCGGGGAGCTCGTCCCCTGGGACGGCAAGAGCTCTGGCGAGATCCAGGTGCGCGGTCCCTGGGTGACGACAAGCTATTACCGTGGCGTCGACCCGGATCGCTTCACCGCCGATGGCTGGCTGCGCACGGGGGACGTCGCCAACGTCGATGGCGAAGGCTACGCCCAGATCGTCGACCGGACCAAGGACCTGATCAAGTCGGGTGGCGAATGGATTTCCTCGGTCGAGCTCGAGTCGGCCATCATGGGCCACCCGAAAGTCCTCGAGGCCGCCGTCATCGGCGTTCCCCACCCCAAGTGGCAGGAGCGCCCGGTCGCCTATGTGGTGCCCAAGCCGGATTTCAAAGGCGCCGTCAGCCAGGCCGAGATCCTCGAGTATCTGACCCCGCTGGTCGCGAAATGGTGGCTCCCCGACGAGGTTCGCTTTGTCGACGAGATCCCGAAAACCAGCGTTGGCAAGTTCGACAAGAAGGTCATCCGGCAGTGGGCGTCGAGCTCCGCCCCGGTCACCGCTCCTTCCGAATAGCGTCGACGCGGAAACGACCGGGTCACGTCCTCGGCACAGGGCTGGCGCAGGACGCCCTGGGCGGCTGCCTCTAACCCAGCCTTAATACTGCCGCGCTACAACGGAAGCACAGGATGTGACCTCCAGATGGACGCCTCCAGGTCCGACCCAGCGACCGTTCCAGTGCCGCTCGATGCGGAGGCCCTCCGGTGGAGACAGGAGCTGGAGGACGTCCACGAGGAGCTGTTGCTCGCCGTTCTGGCGCTCGAAGATGAGTGGCTGCTCGACGACCGGATCGCCTTCGCGCTCCGGCAGCGCGACGCCGCCTGAGGCCCTTTTTCCACTGACCACTTGCTCTTCCGGCGCAGTTGTGCCATGATTCGCCGCGATTTGCGGGGAAAACCGCTGGTTTTTCGGCCCGGAGCCGTTGGGACGGGACGAAAGAGCGGTTCGCCCGCTCGGAATTTTCAGTCACGGAGGAAACATGGCGAAGTCGCAGAAGTGGACCGCGTCGAGCTTTACCGGCATGGTGTACGAGCAGTTGACGAAGAAAGGCGTCAAGGTCAAGAAGGCGGATCTCAACGCCGCGATCCAGCAGACCTTCGAGGCCGCGGTCGCCGCGGGGGCCCGTGGGCAGCGGGTCCGCTTCCCCTCCATCGGCGCCATGGCCTGGCGTGAGGTCAAGGCCCGCAAGGCCGGCAAGGGCCGCAACCCCTTCACCGGGGAGGAGATCATGTTGAAGGCGCGCCCGGCCTCGCGCAAGCCGCGCTGGTCGTTCCCCAAGGCTGTCAAAGACTCCTACGCGCGCTCCTTTCGGAAAGCCGCCTAAGCGGCGGGATTAACGGTCAACGGGGCGCCTGATGGCGCCCCGTTTTTGTCCTCCGAAGCAACGTCCTTGACAGGGTTGCTCCCCGCCGTGACTATGATGGGGAAGGATGCGGCGAAACCTGATCGCGGGGTTGCTGGTCGCCGCCGGCCTGGCCTTGATGGCCACGGCGATTCCGGGTCTTGGCCTGTTCCATCCAGGATCGACAGGGGTGGCAACCCAGGCGATCCCGGCTCTCGGCGAGCCACTCTCCCCTCCCCACCAGCATGCCCGCGTCCTCCCCGGCACCGGCAGCACGACCGGCGCCGGACCCAGCCAGATCGTCGCCTACATCAGCATCCCGAAGCTCGGAATTAAGAACGCGCCGATTTACGATCGGGGCGTGGACGGCGGCGGTAACATGCTGATCGCGAAGGGCTATGCCGTCACGCACTTTGCCCTCTCCTCCGTCATCGGCAGCGGCAACGCCGTCCTCTATGGGCACGACGACATCGAAGGCAGCATCTTCGCGCGGCTCAAAGATCTGCAGAACGGCGACGAAGTCGACGTCCAGGCAGCGAGTGGGGCGCCGGTCGCCTATCACGTGACGGCCCGGACCATCGTCGCGCCAACCGCCGTCCAGATCCTCCAGCCGACCAGTGATGTTCGGCTCACGCTCTTCACCTGCTGGCCGAACTGGGTCGATAACCAACGGGTGGTTGTCACGGCCGTTCCCAGCGGCAGCGCTTAGCCCAACTCGGCGCACCGCGTTCCGAGCGACCTGCGCGGTTCAGTCAGTGATTCGTGGTGTCGTCAGGGGGTGCCTGGAAATACCGCAGGAGTTCTTCCAGCGCCTTCGCCGCTTCCGGGTCGCGAAGCAACCGCTCCTGCATCTCCTGGACCTGCTTGAGCAGCTCTTTCGCCTGCGCTTCCTGGGCAACCTGGAGCAGGACCGGCTGACTGGCGGCGGACACGATCATCTGTGCCTGCTGCCGCAGCATGTCCACCCCCTGGCATCCGAGGCACGTCCCGGCGTTGTTGCAGATACAGAGGTGCAGCCGCAGGTTGTCAAGCTCTCGTTGCAGTGGTGAAAGATCGATCGGCTGGGGCACGTTCCAAGCTTACCGTGACGCTGCGGAACTTTTTGCCGGAGCTCGCGTCATAGGGACAAGGTGATGGTCATGTGGTTCATTGCTCGGACGCGCCCGCTTCTGCTTGTGCTCGGCGCCTGCCTGCTCGCCGGCTGCGGGTCCACCGCGGCGGGCGGCACCAACAACAGCTCGTACGGCCCGGTCAGCGCCGGCCTCGCCCAGGGATCCTCCGCAGGCCAGGGGTCATCCTCCGACAAGTCTGCGGCGACCGGAAACCAGGCTCAGCAATCGAACAGCGCCAGCGTGATCCTGCAGGCCCAGGGAGACCGCAAGATCGTCCAGAACGCCAGCATGGGCATCCAGATCAACTCCGGGACTTTCTGGGATTCGTATAACAAGGCGGTCGAGATCGCCAAACGCTACAACGGGTTCCTGACCAGCTCGCAGGTCGGCGACGCTTCCGGCCGGGAGGTCGACGCGGGCACGGTCGTGGTCAGCGTGCCCGCCGACACATATTCGGACGCTCTCGCGGCCCTGCGCCAGCTGGGCAAACCCAACCAGCTACAGGTCAGCACTCAGGACGTGAGCGGTGAGTACGTCGATCTGCAGGCCCGCTTGAAGAACCAGCAGGCGCAGCAGGCCGTGCTGCTCGGCCTGATGCAGCGCGCCCAGAGCATTCAGGACAGCATCACGGTGCAGAACCAGCTCTCGAGCGTGACCGGCGAGATCGAGCAGATCCAGGCGCGGGTCCGCTTCCTCGACCAGCAAACCGTCTACTCGACGATTACGCTGCGGCTATATACCGTCGCCCCGACCCCATCGCAACCCAACATCTGGGACCGCAGCGGCCTGGGCAATGCTTTCGCCTCTGCAGGCGGCGCGTTCGTCGCTGTTCTCGGAGGAATGCTGGTGGCGGGTGGCTTCCTGCTTCCCTTCCTGCTGTTGATCGGGTTGGGACTGGGCGTCTGGCGCCTCCTGCCCGAACCGATACGGCCGGTGATCCGCCGCACGCCGTCAGCCTGAGGGATCGAGCCGGCCGAAGCGGCCGCTGAGAAACCGGCGATGCGCCAACATCCGGTCCACATCAACGGACTGGACCACGGTGGCGATGCGCCGCATCTCATCCTCCAGCAGGCGGAGCTCATCGCTCAGGATCTGGAGCGGTATCGACTGGCTTGCCGTCTGGCCGGAAACCGGGCCAGCAGTCACCCGGAGGTAATGCTCGACGGCGGACGGCAGGTATTCGACCGCCGTTCGCTCGACGAGATAGAGGTCGAGCGATCCGGGAGGAAGGCATTCGAGGCGCGGCAGGACCTCGACCCGGATGAGCAACTCGATCCGTTGCAGCTGGACCAGGACGTCGGCCGGCACCCGACCGGTGACGTCGGCAAGCTCCTGCTGCATCGCCCTCGCCACCTGGCGCGGGTCAAAGCCATAGTCGTGGTGCGACCGGTCAGGGCGAGCCGCGGCCACGCCCACCAGGTAAAAGCCACCGACCAGAACCAGGCCGGCCGGCCCGACCGGGTCCAACAGCGCGAGGACGGCGCCAAGCAGGGCGAGGGCGCAACCGACCAGGTGCCTTCGGCTGGTGAGAAAGTTGGTGAAACCGTCAGGCAACATGCAGTGACCAAACCTCCAACATGATTCTGCCACTCCGACTTGCGTAGCCTATGGACGTGCAGACCGCCGCCGTCGACGGCCGCATGTTCATCGATGGGACCCGCACCTGGGCGGCATCGGGATCGACGTTCGAGGCGATCGACCCGTCGATAGGGCGTCCGTTCGCCGCCGTCGCCCTTGGCGACGCGGGCGACGTCGATGCGGCGGTCCGCGCCTCCCGGCAGGCCATCGACGGCGGCTGGTCCGGATTGCCTCCGGTCCGTCGGGTGCGCATCCTGAACCGGCTGGCCGCGCTGATCCGCGAGCGGGCGACCGAGCTGGCGGAGCTCGAGAGCCTCGACGTCGGCAAGCCTCTTCGACAGGCGCGCGACGACGTCACCGCCGCCGCCGGCTACTTCGAGTTTTTCGCCGGTGTCGCCGATAAGGTGTTTGGCTCCAGCATTCCGTTAGGCGCAGGCCTCGTTGATTTCACGCTCCGGGAGTCGCTTGGCATTTCGGCGCAGATCGTGCCATGGAACTACCCGCTTCGCCTCGCGTCGCGCGGCATCGCGCCGGCGCTCGCTTGCGGCAACGCGGTGGTGGCCACGCCGTCCGCGGAGGCCGGGCTGAGCGTGGTCCGCCTGGCCGAGCTCGCTGTGGAGGCCGGCCTCCCAGGTGGCGTGTTCAATGTGGTGACCGGCGGCCGGGAAACCGGCGCCGCGTTGACCGCCCACAGCGACATCAACCACATCACCTTCACCGGATCGGTGCCGACCGGGATCACCATCATGAAGGCGGCGGCCGACCACGTGGTGCCGGTCACCCTCGAGCTCGGTGGTAAATCCCCCAATCTGGTTTTTGCGGATGCGGACCTCGAGCGCGCCGCTGCCTCGTCGGCCTCGACGTTGATGCAGAACGCAGCCCAGACCTGTACGGCACCGACCCGCCTGCTCATCGACGTGTCGGCCCGCGATCGCTTTGTCGAATTGCTGGCCAAACGGATCCGCGCCATCAGGCTCGGACGCGGTCTGGAGGATCCTGACATGGGCCCGGTGGTGAGCGAGCGCCAGATGCAGCGGGTCCTGGATTTCATCGATGCCGGGGCGCGAGACGGCGCCCGGGCCGTGACGGGTGGGGCGCGCGCCACAGGCCGAGACCTGGCCGGCGGCTATTTCATCGAGCCGACATTGCTCGATGACGTCGTCCCCGGAACGCGACTCGAACAGGAAGAGATCTTCGGTCCAGTGCTGACGGTGACGACGTTCAATTCGACGGAGGAGGCGATCGCAATCGCCAACGGGACGCCGTACGGCCTGGTCACCGGCATCTGGACGCGCGACCTGGCTCGGGCGCTTGCGGTGGCGACGGCGGTCAAGTCCGGCCAGGTCCGGATCAACGGCTACAGCGCCGAGGGCAGCATCGGACTGCCTTTCGGCGGCTACAGGCGCAGCGGCTTCGGGCGCGAGCAGGGCGTCGAGGCGCTCGCCAACTACACGCAGATCAAGAACGTCATGATCAACTTTGGCTAGCAGAGAGTCATGACGCGAGTCGATCGGCGTAGCTTTCTGCGTGGCATGGCAGCGATGAGCTCAGCCAGCCTGAGCAGCGTCGCGCTGCTCCTCGATGGCTGCCGCTCGATCGCGTCGGTCAGGCCGTCAGCATCGCCTTCGGCTCCGGCCGCGGCGCTGGGTACGATCCGGACCGAGGGGGGCAAGCTGATCGACAGCGATCGCGCAGAGGTCCGCTTCACCGGGGTGAACTGGTTTGGGCTCGAGACTCCGCTCTTCACACCCCATGGCCTCTGGACGCGATCCTGGAAAAGCATGCTTGACCAGATCGCTGGCGCCGGCTTCAACGCGATCCGCCTTCCGTTCAGCAATCAGCTGCTCGAGCCGGCGAGCACGCCGAACTCGATCGATTTTGCGAAGAACCCTGATCTGCAGGGACTCAGCGGTCTTCAGCTGATGGACCGGATCATCGATGGCGCCGTGCAGCGGAAGCTGGTGATCATCCTCGATCGTCATCGCCCGAGCGCAGACGAGCAAAGCGAACTCTGGTATACGGACCGGGTCTCCGAGCGCCGATGGATCGATGACTGGAAAATGCTGGCTGGCCGCTACAAGTCGCAACCGGGGGTAATCGGCGCGGACCTGCACAACGAGCCGCGTGGATCGGCCACCTGGGGGGATGGCAATGTCAGGACCGACTGGCGCCTGGCGGCTGAACGCGCAGGAAACGCCATCCTCGAGATCAATCCTGATTGGCTGATCATCGTCGAGGGCATCGAGCGATTCGGCAACGATTCTTACTGGTGGGGTGGCAACCTGGAAGGCGCGCGCGAGTTTCCAGTTCGCCTCACCCGGACCGATAAGCTGGTCTATTCGGCGCACGATTACGGCCCGGAGGTCTATCCGCAGGCGTGGTTTCGCGCGTCGGGTTTCCCGGAGAACCTCGCGGCCGTCTGGGAGCGCCACTGGGCCTGGCTCGCGCACGACAGGGTTGCGCCCGTGCTGATGGGTGAGTTCGGCGGTCGGTCTGTCGGGGCAGACCAGGAAGGCGTCTGGCAGCGCCGGCTCGTCGACTACCTGCGGACCAGCGGACTCAGCTATACCTATTGGGCCTGGAATCCCGACTCGGGCGATA